>NZ_JBFTLO010000039.1:0-27399 GCF_056396485.1 Psychrobacillus sp. 05T411
AACGCATATGGTTTTCGTCGCTTCGATCACTTTCGGGCAAAGATTTTATTAAATATAAAGTATAAAGAAATAGGGGTTCATCTTGGTTAAGGGCTGGGTGAAAATCACATCACCCCAACATTTGACGTTGAACCTTAATTTCTGTAAATTAGGAACTTTACATATCGCTAACAATGTATTGAAATAGCGTGATAAAAGGTCTAATATAAGAGATAAGAGGTTTTTGTCGCAAATTAGACAAAAGAAAACGTTAGTAGGATGAATAATTTGTGTCGTAAAGGTCTTCTAAAAATATATAAAAGGTGGTTGCGATTTTCTTGAAAAGACCAACAATTCTAGTTTTAGGTGCAGGATACGGTGGACTATCTACTGTAGTAAACCTTCAGAAATTAGTAGGAACAGATGAAGCAGATATTATCTTAGTAAATAAAAATGATTACCATTATGAATCTACATGGTTGCACGAGGCTTCTGCTGGTACATTACGTCCAGACCAAGTTCGTTATGATGTTAAAAGTGTCATTAACGGAAGCAAAGTAACTTTTGTGAAAGCAACAGTTGATGCAATCGATGTAAATACAAAGAAAGTTGCAACAAGTGCTGGTGAGTATACATATGACTACCTAGTAATTGGTTTAGGTTTTGAAGGGGAAACTTTCGGAATCCCTGGTCTAGACAAGTATGCACTTTCTATTGCAAACGTAAATGCAGCTCGTCAAATTCGTGATCATATTGAATATCAATTTGCTAACTGGTCAACGGATGATGTACAAGACGATACTCGTTTAACAATCGTTGTAGGTGGAGCTGGATTTTCCGGTATCGAGTTTTTAGGTGAATTAGGAAATCGTATACCAGAACTATGCAAAGAATATGACGTACCGAAAGAAAAAGTACGTGTAGTATGTGTAGAAGCTGCTCCAATGGTATTGCCTGGATTTGACCCAGAATTAGTAGAATATGCTGTAAGACGATTAGAAGCTAAAGGAATTGAATTCTCTATTGGAACACCAGTAGTAGAAGCGACTCCAGAAGGCGTTAAAATTAAAAAAGGCGAAGAAGAATTCGAATTCATCACAGCTGGTACAGTTGTATGGGCTGCTGGAGTTCGCGGAAATCGCTTAATCGAATCATCTGGCATTGAAAATATGCGTGCTCGTGTTAAAGTTGAAAAAGACATGCGTGCACCTGGATTCCCAGATGTATTCATCGTTGGGGACTGTGCACTTATGATCAATGAAGAGATCAACCGTCCGTATCCTCCAACCGCACAAATTGCAATGCAACAAGCTGTTACAATTGCAAAAAATATTGTTGCACTTATGAAAGGCAATGATACAGAAGAGTTTGTACCTGCTCTAAAAGGAACAGTATGTTCACTTGGAGAGCATGATGCAATTGGTGATGTAATGGGTAGAAAACTTACTGGAACAAAAGCTTCGATTATGAAAAAGGTTATTGATAACCGTGCTCTTTATATGATCGGTGGAGTTCCACTAGTAGTGAAAAAAGGTAAATTTAGTTTATAATTTATAAATAATGATTAGCTCCCCCTGTATTAAAGGTGGGAGCTTTTTTAAAAGGGGATTGTTTATATATGGCTAAAGAAGATCGAGGAAATGTATGGCTTGGGGTTGCTGGTTTAGTAATTAATGAGGTTGGCGAATGGCTTGTCGTGAAAAAAAGATATGGCGGACTTCATGGCAGATGGTCTCTCCCTGCTGGATTTGTCAACAAAGACGAGACGGTAGATGAAGCAGTTTTTAGAGAAGTGAAGGAAGAGACTGGGGTAGAATGTTTGGTACAGCATATGATTGGTTTTAGAAGTGGCGTTATTCAAAATAAGATTAGTGACAACATGGCGATTTTTCTACTAAGGCCAATCGAAAAAATTCCTATTCTTCAAGCGCAGTTATCGGAGCTGTACGAAGTGAACTGGATTCATCCGTCTAGCTTGTTGCATGACCCAGATGCTTCCGTGATGATTCATGAGCTTGCAGAGAAGAAGTTTGAGGATGGATTTAGCACGCTGGACGGTATTAATCCAGGGGACGTCTTTGGTTATACGAGCTATAAGTTATTCATCAAGTAAGGAAGCCAACAATATAATATTAGTGTTTTGACTTTTTGAATGGAGCGTAATATAGAGAAACTGCGACGTAAAAGACCTATTGGGTGACCGCAAGGATTTTCGCTGCAGTCGTACGTTTTATACCGGGTAAGCGATGAGCCATCCCCGCCGCCTGCAGCGAAAATCAATGGAAATTACTAACTTATCACTATCCGAGATTAGCAATAAATGGTTGAACGAGACAATAACCACTGCGAACGCGACAATCTCGCCTTTGAACACGACAAACTAGTCGAGTCGATGCCGGCCAGGCGTGTTCGACGAGCTTTAAGGCATATAATTCCTATAATATGTCGAAATCATAGTTGTCTCACATCAAGTAAAGAGCCATTTTGAGAATTGGTTGCTTTCACGAGTAATTTGGTTGCTCTCGTGCTGATTTAGTTGCTTTCGCAGTAGAACTGGTTGCTCCCAGTGATCGGCTGGTTGCCCTAAGCCATTTATTGGATGAATCCAATGGAAAAACTGGTTGAAATTTTGTTTTTTTTAATGGGATGGTATTGATAATTGGGCAATTTTCATTGATTTTCGCTACAGGGCGGCGACTCCAGTGGAGGCCAACACGATGTTGGTCACGAAGGGGTTGCCACACGATGTGGCGTTCTTAGCCTTTGTTCCTCTGCCTGAGTAAGATGAGACTTCACATCGTACGCCTAAGCGGCGGTGAAGGCTCATCACTCACCCCACGGAAAGCGTCCGTCCTGTAGCGAAAATCACAGTGGATCCTAATCAGAGCAATATACCGCGCAGTTTCCCAACATTGTGAACTTCCTTTTAATATGGTTAGTTTTTTATTTACAATCAAATCTCTATATGTTATATTATCAGAATATTATAATAACTGAAAAGGAGCTGTTTGAATGAACAAGATAAAACAAGAAACGGTTACTAGAAATTGCCCGTATTGCAAAGGGGAAGGATATTTTCAATTACGCTTAGGCGGTTCAGAAACTTGTAATTGTTGCAATGGATCAGGGAAAAAGTAAACCCTTTATGACAAATAGGTGAAAGTAAACAAGTGCATTGAATACTCCCCTCCGTTAAGGTAAACTAGTAAAAGATACTACGGAGGTAATAGATTATGGGAGACTTTATGCTTGTACAAATGATCATTTCGGTGCTCATATTTTTCGTCATGTTTTTTGGAATCGCTTTTTTATTAAACATGCTACTTAGAATGACATGGTTTATGGCAATTCTTTATCCAATTGTTGTTGTGTTTATTATTGATGAAGTTGCTTTTTTTGATTATTTTACAAAGCCAGGACTTGCTTTCTCAGCGCTTGGAGATAAATTAGTGTCATTGCATGCGGCAGACATTATTATTTTGTCTAGTGGACTTGTAGGGGCAATTGCAGCTGGGTTTGTTATTAAATACTTAAGAAAAAATGGCTATCAAATGTTTTAAAAGGATGACTCGCAAAACGAGTCATCCTTTTTTTACATCCAGACTCCAGCGCCTTGCCCCTCGGGGTCAAATGTGAAAAAGCTGTGGTGGCTGGAGAGCTGCCTCCTTGGCCCGCACGATGCGGGTTATGTCTGCTTTGCCACACGATGTGGCGTACTTTGCAGACCTACCCCATCCCCATTTGCCTGTCGGGGCAGACATAGGCGCTTCCGCTTTTGTTCATACAATCATCGTATAAATAATGACCGAAATCGCAATACCAGTTAGGGCACCCATAAATACTTCAATTGGTTTGTGACCTAACAATGTTTTCAACTCTTCAATTTTCTCTTCATTTTTCATGTGAGACCATTCTTTTGTCTGTGCAACAAAGTTTTGAAAATCAGCGCGCATTTGATTGATAATCAGCGCTTGTTTTCCAGCCTGGAAACGAACCCCAGTTGCATCGAACATAACAATAACAGCAAACACGGTTGCGACTGCAAAGAGGTTAGAATCGATTCCCGCTTCAAATGCAATTGCGGTACAAAGTGAAGTTACAGCAGCTGAGTGAGAACTAGGCATTCCACCAGTAGATGTAAAGAGCTTCCAGTCCAGATTCCTCGTCATCAGAAAATGAATGGGGATTTTTACAAATTGAGCAAAGAAAATAGAAAAAAGTGCAGCCATTAATGGGATGTTTTGGAGGATTGCCAAAGTAGACACCGCCTTTCGATATAATTTAAGTAAGATAAGTATAACATACTCATACAATTCGAAAAATGAATCTTCTTCCTATATAATAAGAATATATCTGAATAAGTAGGGGGAAAAATAATGATTATTAGTACAAATGACGTAGTATTTGATGAAATTCAATCTGAGACACTTGTGGTCGCTGTTTCTAAGCACGCGGAGAACACAACTAAATGGGAAGCTTTTTTAAGTAGTTTTGGGGAACATGTTGCACAGTGGGTAAAGAGTGGGGATATTTCTTCTGAACTTAAAAAGATTGTAAAAGTTCCTGTGGCGGACAAAGATGGAGTGAAAAGAATTATTTTTGTCGGAATTGGAGAACGAAAACAATTAACACAAGAAAATATTCGGGAAGCATTCGGCCTCGTTGGAAAAGAATTATTAGTTAGCAAACCAGAGTCATTGGCAATTTGGATTCCTTCCTTTAGCACTGAGTCCATTTCGGATATAGATGTAGCTTATTTAGCCGCTGAAGGGCTTGGAATGGGTTCTTTTAAATATGAAGGATATAAAACTTCCTCTAATGTTCCGGACTATTACTTACCAGCGATTGAGCTATTAACGGATGAGGATAGCGACGAAATAGTATCCTATTTTGAAGTAGGGACTATTTATGCGGATGCAGTGAATGAAGCAAGAATTTTGGTAAATACTCCGGGCAATGTCTTAACATCTACACAATTAGGAGAGTATGCAAAAGAACTTGGCAATACATATGGTTTTGAAACAGAAATTTTAGGTAAAAAGGAAATTGAAGAACTTGGTATGGGTGCTTTACTTGCGGTCAACCAAGGATCTGTCGAGGAACCAAGATTCATCGTGTTAAAATACCAAGCAACAGAAAAATGGGAAGATGTTGTAGCACTTGTAGGGAAAGGTATTACATTTGATACAGGTGGTTACTCGATCAAAACGAAAACAGGAATTGTTGGGATGAAAGGTGATATGGGAGGGGCAGCAGCTGTTTTGGGTGCAATGCAAATCATCGGGGAGCTTCGCCCGAACAAAAACGTCATCGCAGTCATCGCCTCAACAGATAATATGATTTCTGGAAATGCATTTAAACCAGATGATGTGATTACATCGATGAGTGGAAAAACGATTGAAATATTAAATACAGATGCAGAAGGTCGTTTAGTGCTTGCAGATGCTGTAACATATGCTAAACAACAAGGTGCTAACTATATTGTAGACGTTGCAACATTAACAGGTGGGGTTATTACAGCCCTTGGTTACGATAAAACAGGTGCACTTACAAATAACGAAGAGTTTTTCGAGACGTTCATGGAATCTTCTCTAGAAACAGGGGAATTTACATGGAGATTACCTTTAACGGAAAGTGATAAAAAACGAATACGTAAAAGCGATGTAGCGGATTTAAACAACTCACCAGGTAGCGATGGTCATATGATTTTCGGTGGCGGTTTTGTCGGCGAATTTGTAGAGGACACACCATGGATTCATTTAGATATTGCTGGGACTTCGGATGCAAATGCAGCATATGATTTCGGACCAAAAGGCGGTACTGGTGTCATGGTACGAACACTTGCTACATTAATCGAGCGAATGGCTGACGAAGAGTAGGCAAAACGCACAGCCTATTACTCCTAAACCGCATACACTGTTGGGAAAGGAGGAACAGCATGGTACGATTTAATCGAGGTGGCTTTGGCGTAGGTCATGGTGGCTTTAGAGGCCCAGGTTTTGGATTTGGCGGTATTGGAGGTCCATTTATAGGAGGCTTAGTAGGAGGTCTTTTAGGTTCTTCATTATATGGAGGTTATGGTGGTTATAACAGATATCCATATTACCCACCTAATCAACCATATCCATACTATCCATATTATCCATATTATCCTTATCAGCCTTATTACGGTGGTTATTACTAATAAAATAAAAGCTTTTGCAACGCACATTTTTTGCGGTTGCAAAAGCTTTTTTCTTCTTTTCTTCTCTACATAAATAGACTGCTACTTGCAGAATGTATCTTCCCTTCGTTATGATAAAAATGAATACTTTATAGAATAAGAGGATCATGATGAGAAACCCATATGTGTTCGGATTTTTGCCTTTAATTACGATTTTATTATTTAGTTTAACATTTTCTGTTTATACAATGAATAAAGCGATTGAATTGTTTAAAGTCATAGGTGTCTATAGTGGTATGCGGGAGTTTCTTTCCGATTTAGAACTGAAAATCTTTCTGCTTATTATTTTAGTGCTCGTATATTTTATGCTTTTTTCTGCTTTGAAATTGATTGCGGAAACAATTCACGAAATCGGTATGTTATTTTTTTYAAAAGATTTAGAAGGGAAGACCATTTCACAAGCACGAGGCGGTTATGTGATCTTCTTTGTAGGAGCAGTCATTTCCGCTGTAGGTTTACAATCGATTCAATTATTGTTAATCCTATTCCTAGCAACTGTATTTATCTATTTTATATATGTCGTATTTAAATTGAGTAATTCAATGAGTCTATTGGGTACGGTAGGATTAATCATGTTCGAGATTATTATTTGGAGTCTATTTTTAGCCTTAATAATCTATGCAATCATTAAGTTATACAATGGAGTTATCGCAAGCTTGCCTTTTTTGTGAAATGAAAAGAAGCTACGGTTTAGTAGCTTCTTCTGTCGTTCTTCATGATTTGATTGAAGATGGAATGGTGTATTTTCTTAGATTCGATGGGTTTCATGTTTTTAGGCATATCATAGCCAATCCAAACAGCGGATGTATAGGTGTCCGATAGTCCGGCTATCCAGTAGTCCACATAATCATTGGTCGTCCCTGTTTTAGCACCAATATACGATGACTGTACAAAAATACCTTTCCCTGTACCATTTGCGACCACATCACGTAGCAAGTTACGCATCGTTTGTACGGTTTTTGGTGACCAAACCTCTTGTTTTTCCTCGTTCCATTCATATAAAATCTTGCCATCTTTATCCACAACTTTACGAATTGCATGCGCGGGCTTATACATACCATTTATAAAACCTGTATACGCATCTGCCATTTCTAGTGGTGTTACTCCTTTTGTCAGCCCACCTAAAGCAGCAGCATAGGAATAATCTTCTTTTCCAATATGGTTAAATTGGAAAGGGTCCAATTTATCAAAAGCTGTTTCGATCCCAGTCATTTGAAGTAAACGGACAGCAGGCGTGTTATAACTGAAACGAAATGCTTGTTGAATCGTGACATTTCCATAAATTGCGCCACCATAATTTTGCGGGCAGTATGTACCAATACAAAACTTTCCTGCATTAATCGTATTTTGCGGCGTTAAAGATGTTGTTTCAAACAAGGGAGCATATACAAGTAATGGTTTGAAAGCTGAACCTGGCTGTCGAACAGCTTGGTATGCCCGATGAAAGTCGAACTTTTTATAGTTATTTCCTCCATACAAACTGATAATCTCCCTTGTTTCATTATTAATAACAGTCGTCGCTGCCTGTAAGTCAGCCGTTTTACGTAATAAGCCGTTTACATATGTTTCATCTTTTTGCTGTTTAACTGGGTCGAGAGCAGTATATATAGTAATTCCTTGGGTGCTGATTTCAGTTACACGAGATTGCAGTTCCTTTTCGAACTGTTGTTTTTGTTGATCGTTTTGTGCAGTGGCTATTTTTTCTGTGAAGCCTTCCGTATAGGCGATTAGATTTTTTAATTCTTCCACCACGTATGTACTGTAGGCAGGATACTGTTGTATTTTCGTTTTCGTGTGCAAAATTATTGGAGCAGCTTTTAGAACATCTCCATCAGCATCAGCTATTTTTTCGTTTTTGACTAATACATCAATGAGTAATTCCTGTCTTTTTTTCACTGCATCGAAATTTACTAAAGGATCGTATAGCGTTGGGTTATTGGGAATAGCACTTATAAAAGCAAGTTCGCTTTTAGTTAACTCATTTATCGGTCGGCTAAAATAATAGGTTGCCGCTGCTCCAATTCCATACACTTGGTTTCCGAAATAGATTTCATTTAAATAATTGGATAGTATTTCTTCTTTTGTCGATTGTTTTTCCATTTCATACGCATATAATAGCTCAGTTACTTTTCGTTCATATGTTTTTTCGGTAGTCAAATAACGCAAGCGAACAAGTTGTTGCGTTATTGTGCTAGCACCTTGGTCTTTTGAATTGGCTATGGCGTTTGCAAAAACTGCACGAAAAATTGCACTAAAATTAAATCCGATATGATCATAAAATTCCACATCTTCACTTTGAATAAACAACTCCTGAACAAAAAGAGGTATAGATTCAAGGGGCAGGGGGTCTCGCCATTCAATATAATCCTCTGAGAAAACCCGCTCCTGTTCATCGAGAAAAACAACAGGGGAGGAAATCGATGGGCTCGATAATTGAATAGATTCTGTCATACTATCTTTATATGAATTAGCTACAAGTATTTCTGTATGAATGAAAGAATATAAGATCCATATAAATGGAAAGCAAAGTAATATAATAATAAAACCGATTGCTTGGCGCATTTGTTGAACTCCATTTCACGATTATCTAAATCTGTCCATATTAAAAGAATAGCACACTTTCTAGTAGGAAGTGTGCCTGTTTTTTTACGTTGTTTTAGCCTGAAGTTCTTCCTCTAACAATACATCTTCAAAATCCTGTATTGGTTTCTTTCGTGCAAAATAAATGATGAAAAAGGCGATTAAAAATAAGCTGCCGGTTACAAAAAATACAGAAGATATACCGATATATCCACTTATAAATCCGCCAAACATTGGTCCAATAATATTCCCTAAAAACCGGAAGCTTGTGTTATAGCCCATTAATTCGCCCTGCACTTCAATCGGTGCTTCTCTTCTTATTAAAGCTGTGGTTATAGGTATCAGACCTCCTGAAGCTATTCCAAATAGGAAACGAAGAACGATCAATTGCCATAAATCCGTTACGAATGCTTGTGGAATGATAAATATAAAAGCGATAACTAGTAGAGCAGATAGTATTTTCTCGTATCCAATTGAATCTCCAAGTTTTCCCCATGTCCTAGCAAATAGTAAACTACCGACCCCGGTAGCACTAAAGGTAATCCCTGCTAGTAAAGCGACTTCTTTGGAATTCGTTAAATGCGAAACATACAAGGATAGTAGGGGCTGAATACTAAATAAGCCGATTTGAACAATCGACGTAATCATTAAAACGTTTAAAATAAGTCGATGGTGGAAAATACCGGAGATAACTGTTTTTCTCGAGAATTCATGATCATTCTTATTCTTTTCTTTTTTAATTTCTCGGATACCGAAAATAACGAGCAATGCTGCGATTGAAACAGCGGAAGAGGTAATGATAAAGGTGTATTGAAAACCGAAAGTGTCTGCTAAAAAACCACCCATTACCGGGCCGAAAAGTGTACCGGATACACTTCCCATTTGTAGCGTCCCCATCGTTTTCCCGGCTATATTTCTTGGAGTTTGTGCGCTTATGAAAGCTAGAGAAGTAGGGATAAATCCAGTAACAATCCCCATAAATAAACGAAGGACAAAAAATGCTTCCACGGAATGAACAAAGCCCATTAAAAAGACACTTGTGGCGATACCGAAGCCATTAATAATGAGTATAGGCTTGTACCCATATTTATCCGCAATTCTTCCCCAAACGGGAGACATTAAAAAGGCGGTAACGAAAGTAACACCGAATACGAGCCCAGCCCATTTTTGAACATAGCTTTCAGAAAAGTCACCCATACTGTTAATATATAATGACAAAAAGGGCATAATCATCGTCATCGTGCCCGCTACGAGAAAGTTAGAAAACCACATGATCGTAAAGTTTCTCTTTTGTACGCTCATCGAAATCCCTTCTTTCTTTTTGTTAACGTACTTATAGTCATATACTATTATAGAACATTTCGAGTGACTAAGAAAGTTAGATACTTTGTCACTGAAATTAAGTAGCCAATATGATAAAATAATTTGGGGTGAATGAAACGTGAAAAAGTTACTTATATTCATGGTAATATGTACTGCTTTTTTCTTAAGCGCTTGTGGTAAAACTGCCACGGAAGCACCGAAAGAGGAAGTGGTAACAGAAGAAGAAACAGCTGAAAATACAAACTCTGAACAACAAGGAGAGATAGGCGTGTATCCACAACTGAAGACAGAAGTCGCATCAAATGAGGCGTTAGTTATTATGCATACATCTATGGGAGATTTGAAGATCAAACTATTCCCGGAATATGCACCGAAAACAGTCGAAAACTTTTTAACACATGCGGAAAATGGATATTATGAAGGCATCATTTTCCACCGCATTATTCAAGATTTTATGATTCAAGGTGGAGACCCAACTGGAACTGGAATGGGGGGCGAAAGTATTTACGGACAAGAGTTCGAAGATGAATTCTCGATGAATTTATTTAATCTAAGAGGCGCTTTATCAATGGCAAATGCTGGTCCGAATACGAATGGTAGTCAGTTCTTTATCGTTCAAGCATCTCAAGCACCAGCAACAGTAGAACAGTTAACAGCGGGTGGATGGCCAGAAGAAATTGCAAAAGCATATGCAGAAAATGGTGGAACACCACATCTCGATCAAAAACATACCGTTTTTGGACAAGTAATTGAGGGTATGGATATTGTCGATCAAATGGCTACGGTGGAAACTGGGGCACAAGACAAGCCAGTAACGGATATTACGATTGAATCCATCGAGATTATTGAAAAATAAGTAAGGAAGTGTAAAAATGTTTACCTTTTTACAACCAGCGTTTCTTTATTTGTATTTTCCCGAAGATAAAACAGAATATATTCCAGTAGTGCTCGAATTTCTTATATTATTGGTTATTTGTATACTTGTTTTCAGATGGTTCAAAAAGAAATCAGCTAAAGACGCGGAAAAAGCAAGAGTACTAGAAGAAAAGATTATGCGCATGAGAAAAGAAGAACTAGAAAAGCAGTCATCTCAATGAGATGACTGCTTTTTAAATTTAAGTAATTATTTCCATATAAAATGTAGTTATACGGCATAATTTTTCGATGTATTAATCCAGTAAATGGCTAAGAGCAACTAACCAATCAGTGAAAGCAACCAGTTCTATTCCGAAAGCAACCAAATTATTAGTGAAAGCAACCAGTTTTTAAATCATCAAGTTTACTTGAAGTGGGACGACAATTATTGTTAGTCGTTTATTGGAAAGGTAGTGAAAATTACTATTTCAACGCTTTAGCAAATCGGGCAACGCCTTCTTGAATGGTCTCGAATGGGCAAGCGCAGTTCATTCGTAAAAAGCCATCAGCAGCTTCTCCGTATTTAGTGCCCGGTTCCAGTGCAAGTTTACCTTTTGTTAATAACTTTTCCATTATTTCTTTCTCCGACAATCCAGTATCTCGGTAATTAATCCATAATAAATAGGTGCCTTCTGGTTTAGCAACTTTGATTCCCTCTATTTCGGACAAATGCTCAATAGCATAATCCATATTGGATGAAAGAACTTCCATTAGCTCTTCTAACCATGGTTCCCCTTCGTTATAAGCTGCCTGTAAAGCGGTTAATGAGAAAATATTTAAGCCCATATCGCCACGTGTCATAGCGAGATGTTCGAGTGTTTTTCGTTTTTGCTCATCTGGAACAATTGTAGCAGCTGCTTGAATTCCTGCTAAGTTAAATGTTTTGGTTGGTGCAAAAAACGTAATTATATTATTCTTATCTTCCGCAACAGATAATAACGGCGTATGTTTATTTGGTTGGAAAACAAGATCTGAATGAATTTCATCTGAAAGTATAAGGACCTTGTATTGCTGACAAAGTGAGGCCATTTGGGCTAAATCATTTTTGTTCCACACTTTTCCACCAGGATTATGTGGGTTACATAAAATAAATGCTTTTACCCCTGTTTGTAAACATGTTTCAAATACATCTAAGTCAAGTTCATATGCATTTTCTTTTTCTACAAGACGACAAGTAACAACTTCCCGTTCTAAATTTTGTGGGATATTTGTAAAGGGTGGGTATACAGGAGTATGGATGAGTATTTTATCACCAATCTCAGTAAAAGCTTCAATCGCTTCTGCCATAGCAGGAATGACCCCTTGTCTAAATAAAATCCATTCGTTGTTAATCGTTAATTGGTGTTTATGCAAAAGCCAATTAGTTAAGGCAGATTTTACTGTTTCGGGAGTCATGGAGTATCCGAAGATAGGATGCTCGATTCGTTTATGTATTGCATCTTTAATAACAGGAGCAATCGCAAAGTCCATATCCGCAACCCACATCGGAAGCACATCGGATGCATCCTCCAGTGAATATATTTGATCAAGCATGTCCCATTTTACAGAAAAGGTGTTTCTTCGATTATAAACAGTAGAAAAATTAGACAAAGTAATTTCTCCTTTCAATTTGAGATTATTATGTTATTATAACCCTAACCAATAAAACTAGTAAGGTGAAACTAAATGGACACAATTGAGATGAATAGAAAAGCAGTTTGGACGCTACAAGAGTGGGATCCATTCAATCTAGGAGTAGATAGTTACGAAACAGAAACAGCTGATGTAGTAGCTGATTTACAAAACATTGACCATCCATCAGAACTCGCGAAACGAATCCAAGAGATTTATGAACATTCGTTCGAAGAGTGGATTCCGCTTGAAAAATGTGTAGAGATTTCATACAAGTTGATTGCCTTGAAATATGAAATGAAATGCATCATCTAATAAAGTGAAACTTCAATCAGTGGGGGGTTCTTCATCCCCCACTGATTGTTAGTTGATCCAATCGGGCTTTTATGGGCAGTGGATCTCCCACTTATCTTAAATTTTGAAGTTGGTGTCTTACTGCCCGTTAATGCGGGATAAAGAAAAAGCTTTCGGTTTATACCCCGAAAGCTTTTTTGTTTACGCTTCTTGTAGGCCGTCTAATAAATTAGAGGCCGGGACTTCTAATGCGTTCGATAATTTTAAAATCGTTTGTACAGATGGTGTTTCGTTACCTGATTCGTATGCTTCTAGTTTACCTGTTCCAATTCTTGTTTTTAAGGCAAGTGTTTCTAAAGATATATTACGTTCTTCTCTAAGTTGACGTAATTGTTCATGCAATTCTTTTTTCATGCATTGATCCACCCCTTTAAAAGTCTTAATTGTTACTATATTATAGCACAATTCTTTTTAGAACAGCTTTAAAGTATTGACAGAAAAAGTACTTTTTTTACAAAAACAATTTAATAATTCCTTGCACAAATATGATAATAATTGCAAGCGGAGCAGCAATACGAACGATAAAATACCATGCTTGGAACAAAGGTTTATTCAGTAGCAACTCATTGGAAAGCTCTGCTTTAGATAAATGGTACCCAGCGAATATAGAGATGAATAATGCACCTATCGGTAAGCCAAAGCTGCTAGTAATAAAGTCTGCAAAATCAAAGATAGTCATTCCTAATAAATGAACATCCGAAAGCACTCCAAAAGAAAGGGCACTTGGAATTCCAACCAAGAAAATAATAAAACCATAAATCCAAGATGCTTTTCTACGGCGTTCGTAATTAGAGCGAATGCCGATCGATACGGATATTTCCAACATGGAAATAGACGATGTCAGCGTTGCAAACAATAAAAGGATAAAGAAAA
Organism: Psychrobacillus sp. 05T411; assembly: GCF_056396485.1. Lineage (NCBI taxonomy): Bacteria > Bacillati > Bacillota > Bacilli > Caryophanales > Bacillaceae > Psychrobacillus > Psychrobacillus sp. 05T411. Next base: position 13,859 of record NZ_JBFTLO010000039.1, read on the forward strand.
TAATCATAAAAAATGCACCGAACGGTATTTGTTCAAATACTGCAGGTAAGATGATAAATGCTAAACCAGGTCCTTGATCGGGCGTATACCCAAGCGCGAAAACAGCGGGAAATATGACGAGCCCGGCTAAAATCGAAACACCAATATTCATCAGTGCAACATTAAACGCGGAGCTTCCCAGTTTTTCTTCTTTCGATAAATAAGAAGCATAGGTAATCATCACGGCCACTCCAACACTTAACGAGAAGAAAGCTTGTCCAAGCGCTAGCAAAATTGTTTTGCCAGTAAAATAAGACCAATCCGGAACAAACAAAAATTTAATCCCTTCCATAGCTCCATCTAGCGTTAAAGATCGAATAACAAGTGCTATAAAGAAGACAAATAACAGAGGCATCATCCACTTACTAGCCCGTTCTATCCCGCCTTTAATTCCACCTTGGACGATCCAAATCGTTAACAGCATAAATGCTCCTTGTGCAATAATCACTTCCCAAGGGTTTTGGATGATAGTACCGAACAATTCACTGAAATAATTGTCGCCACCGCCTTTAAGTTTAAAAAATATGGATCTTACTAAATAACTTAATATCCATCCGCCAACTACACTATAAAAGGATAAAATAATAGATGAAAATATTAATCCCGACCAACCTAGAAGATACCACTGTTTTCCAGGTGCTTGCTTTTTAAAAGAAGTGACTGGATCTGATTGTCCTCGTCTTCCGATTACGAACTCTGCAAGTAAAATAGGTAGCCCAATTAAAAGCGTGCTTATGATGAAAAGTATAAGAAAGACACTACCACCATTCGTTCCTGCCATATATGGAAACTTCCAAATAGCACCCAATCCGATTGCACTTCCGGCTGCTGCTAATATGAATCCAATTTTCGAGCCAAAATGATCTCGTTTTGCCAAAAATAACTCCTCCTTCAAGTAGAACGGTCTTATTGTACACGAGGTTAAAGGGAAAATATAGACTAATATTATGAAACATTCTAGAACTATCTTTCGTATCACCTATACAACAAGAGAGAGCGAGGGGGAAAAATGCTTGATAGCGAATTAATTGTGCGTGCGCAAAAAGGCGATAAAAAAGCATATGCAGAGCTAATCCAAATACATCACCGGACGGTAGAAAAGTTTGCTTATCAATGTGGTGTGAAAGTAAATGATCTACCAGATGTTACACAAGAAGTATTTGTTAAGCTATATCGCTTTTTACATCAATTTAAGCATGAGCGTTTTACGACCTGGTTATACAAAATAACGTTGAATACAACAAGAGATTATTACCGGAAGGAATCGAGAGAAAAAGCAAAAGAAGAAAAAATGACGCAAATTGATATTACAGCTTATAGTGCAAAATCAGCAGAAGACAGAGTTCTAGTTTTTGAAGAAGACCGAGAACTACATAAAGCAATTCAGTCATTAGATGAAAAATATCGCCACCCTATTATTCTTTTCTATTTCCACGAACTATCATATGCACAAATAGGAGAAGTACTAAATGTTCCAATTTCAACGATTAAAATAAGATTACTTCGAGCGAAAGGTCATTTGAAAACTGCCCTGGAGATGAACGGAGGTGCTGAACATGGACGATAAACAACTAGAAGAACGTTTATATTTATTGAAAGACTCATACGAACGAATCCAGACAAAAATTGTTGTAGATGACATATTAAACAAACTAGATGAAGTACCACAAGTAAATGAAAAGAAAAACAAAGGAACGAAGTGGCAACGACTAACAGTTTGGGCAGTAAGTATCGCAAGTGTGTTCATTATCACTATTCTTGGTGCCAGCTTTTTAAATGAAGCGAACAATATAACTACAGATGAAAAGGAATACACCGAACAGGATATTGAAAAATTAGTACAAAGCTATACAACAGAACGACAGAAACGACAAAAACAGCTTGAAATGTCAGAAGAGGCGTTTTCGAGTTTAGGATTTGTCCAGTACGCAGACACCATATTTTCAGCTCAAATCAGCCCGGGTACTTTAGAAGGGAAAAATGATGAACTATCCATTGAGGAAGCTTATGTAAAAGCAATTGAAGGGTTAAAGCTTCCATCTGAAATGGTAAAAGATGTGAAAAAGAAAGGAAAGTTGGATGCACAAGAAAGTATTATTTTTGTAGATGATTTCATTGCTAAAACAGAGTACTTAATAGAATACTACGATTTTAAACTTTGGGAACATAAAGAGGTAGTTCAAATTGCCACGTTCAACGATAAACCAAGCGCACATGTATTTATTTCCAAGAGAAATGAAATGCCAGAGGAAATACAAACTTTGATCAAAATATTACCAGAGCAAGGTTTAAAATTGGCGGTAAATGATGATGAGAATGGCTTCCTGATTCGACCAGCGTGGAATTTTCTTTATGGAGAAATAGAAAATGCTTTAAATGAAAATGAGTTTTCGTATTTGAGCCTTTATAACGACATGCCTGGATACAATGGTGTAAGGACGTTATTGCGTGAGCAACCCGTATCTTCTTTAAGTTCTTATGTAAGTACTATGGAAAAAACTTTGTTAAATACGGATGACTCATCAGCTATACATCACAGATTCGAAAATTACTATTTTGAATTAACGGAACAACTACTATTTCCAGAAGATTCAAGTGGAGTATTTAACGAAAATAATGAAGTTAAGCCACATGCCAGAATGGTTTGGGAGTCATTGGCTAACTTATCTGGAATTTCACCTTTAGGTACTTTTTTTAAACCATTAGTTACTTCGATGGAGGCTAATGGATGGAAATATAACGCAATCTATAAAGGGTTAAACATTGACCAACTAAGAACCTATTATATTCAGGCTCTTGATGGAGAGCTTGATATTAAGAAGTTGGATTGGGAAAGTATTTTGCCACAATCACTAGTTAGCAATCTCCCTGATGCAATTGACCATAATGGGTTTGGAGAATTGTATGATAAGTTTAATGAGGACTTTGATCCACTGGTACTGCATGGCATTGATCCAATTAGTATTGCTCTTTTATATGAATATGCAAGCCTTCAAAACAACCATGAAATGATGTGGAACTTAATTAGTGAAGCAGCTATTTTAAGTTGGAATAAGAATGCCTTTTTGAAAGAGCCAACTGTTAGAATTAATATTCCACAGTCAGCGGACAGTATGTATTATCATACGTTTCAAACTAAAAAGGACAAAGGAATATTAACGACAACATTAGGAACAGAAATAGAAGGGAAAATAGAATTTTACATTCCATTTAGACTGGATAGTGACGGTATTTGGCGTTTAAATATCTCCAAGTACGTTAATGTTGATGAGACAAAGGAGCCGGAAGTAGACGTCAATGATGATTTTATTAAACGTGTGCACCATTTATACAAACAGTTTGCAGGGACCTATGACCAAAAAGTATTAAAAGATGCAACTGCAAGTGAAATAGTTGGGCTATATTACTATACAGAACAGCTGGAAGACTATGTGACACAATATGAGCTGTACATTAAGGGAGATAAGCATCTAACTATTTCGAAAGAAGAGTTTTTAAGTGCGGAACATTCGACTCCTATTGAAGTTACAAAGTTGTTTACACATATTAGATTTGAAGAAAACAAAGTAACAAATTCCACGGAAGATAGATCAGGTGTTGCGTATTTGACTGTTAACCGGGATAGGCTGGAGGAAGAAAATGACTTTATGTTAGGATTCCAGCTCATTCACACTGAAAATGGTTGGAGAGCTGCCTTCATGCCAACACAGTGATTTTTGCTAGCGAGCTGACCCATATGTTATAATTTACCGTGACTATAACGTATATAAAGAAAGTAGGAACGGGTATTATGACAAAAACTTATAAGGTAGGAGATGTGGTCAGGGGCAAAGTAACTGGCATTCAGCCTTACGGAGCATTCGTTAGTTTAGATGAACATACACAAGGGCTTGTGCATATTTCGGAAATAACCTATGGATACGTGAAAGAAGTAGCAGAGTTTTTAACAGTTGGTCAAGAGGTCGAAGTGAAGATTCTTGAAATAGACGATGAGGCCGGAAAAATTAGTTTGTCCATTCGAGAACTACAAGAAAAACCAGTTGTTCCAAAAAGAGAAGACAAACCTCGTAAAACACTTCAAGCACGTGTAGACGAACATGATGTCGAAGGCTTTAACACTTTAAAAGAAAAACTAGGCGAATGGATTAAAAAATCAATCTAACCGCTCTGTGGGCAAATAAAAAAATGGAAGCAGCTCTTACTGAGGAGTGCTTCCATTTTTCATTTTACGTAACCGATACTGTAAATTTTGGCGACTCATCCCCAGGGCTTCTGCAGCTTTCGTCACATTGCCATCGTATTTATCCATTGCCTTTTGCAAATAATATACTTCCGCTTCGCGTAAATAGGCATCTAAAGGAAGTAATTCTTTATCAGACGACACAACAAAATCCTCTGCTTTTTTTGATGACTCATTTAAATCTTGCACCTTTAACTTAAAATGTAAAGGCAACATATCGATTCGCAAAATACTCTCCGTTGTAATCATCGAACTAATCTCATCTAAAATTAACTCCAGTTCCTTTAAATTACCTGGCCAATCATAACTTAAAAAAGCCTGAATAACCTCATCTTCTATTTCCTGAATAGTGGAGCCATAACGATTTAAATACCGTTGAAAATAATCTTCCACAAAAGGTATTATGTCATCGGTTCGTTCACGGAGCGGCGGAATATTAATCGTAACAGTAGTAAAGAAATAATACAGTTCCTTGCTTAGTTGATTTTTTGCGATTAAATCAATCGGATCTAATCCAATGCTTGCAATATATAAGTTTTGGCTATTACTATTGGCGTTTAAAATGTCCAATAGCTTATTTTGTAAATCGATGGATAATAAATCGATTCTTTCACAAAATATAGTGCAATTAATTAAATGCGCTAGTTCTTTTTCAAATTTATTAATCAATTGCATATCCGAACTATGACAATACAAACTGATAAATTGTTCATTCGGAGGAGAAAGTTGATGGTGAATCGCTTCAGCGATTAGGTCTTTCCCAGTCCCAGCTTCTCCTGTGAGTAGTACAGGCATTCGCACATGGGCAGCCTTAATAGACCGTTCTTTAACATCTTTCATAAGCTGAGAAGCGGCTGTAATAGTGGAGAGTGTAATCGCTTCGTTATATCTTTTTAGAGGCTGGTATATGAGCCGTTCTAATGTTGTGATATCTCGAGAGAATTCAATAGCACCGATTAGTTTACCATTCTCTAAAACAGGGTATGTATCATTGATGGTAGTAATTTCTTGTCCATTTCGATTCCAATACGTTTGTTTAACACGTAGTACAGGTTTTTTGCTATGCAGCACTTTTAGTAATGTACTGTCTTGTTGCTCAAACTGAAAAAGGTCCAATATGGAGCGATCGACTACATCAACGGAATTTAGTCCTTCGATTTCTTTCATTTTTTCATTGTAAATAATCGTTTTACCGAATATATCTACTGCGTGAATCCCTACAGATACATGTTCTGTAGCAAATTTATAAAAAGGGAGAAGCTTACTCAATTGGTCATTCATCTAGCTCACCTCAAAAATATTTTAACATTTTAAAATTTAACACTTGAAAAACGCAACAATCTTTTGCATTATTATATATGTAAACGATTTAGAAACGCAAATTATTTTTGCACTAATTATTAAAGGAGGATTTACATGTTACCTTATAAACACGAACCATTCACAGACTTCTCGAAAGAAGAAAACAAACAAGCGATTAAAGAAGGATACAAAGTAGTTGAAGCATACTTAGGCGAAGAGTATCCATTAATCGTTGGTGGAGAGCGTATTACAACAGAAGGTAAAATCACTTCTTATAACCCGGCAAATAAAGAACAAGTAGTAGGTGTTGTTTCAAAAGCAACAAAAGACATTGCTTCAAAAGCGATGGACATTGCAGATGAGACGTTTAACACATGGAAAAAAGTAAAACCAGAAGTACGTGCAGATGTACTTTTTAAAGCAGCGGCAATTATGCGTCGTCGCAAAGCAGAATTCTCTGCCTTACTATCAAAAGAAGCGGGTAAAACGTGGGTTGAGGCTGATGTTGAAGCTGCAGAAGCAATCGATTTCTTAGAATATTATGGTCGTCAAATGTTACGTTTAAAAGATGGTATTCCAGTGGAAAGCCGTCCAGGCGAGTATAACCGCTATGACTATATTCCATTAGGAGTAGCAGTAGTTATTTCTCCATGGAACTTCCCATTTGCAATTATGGCTGGTACAACAGTTGCAGCATTAGTTGCTGGTAATACAGTATTGCTAAAACCTGCATCAACAACACCAATCGTTTCTTATAAATTTGTTGAAGTATTAGAAGAAGCTGGTATGCCTGCTGGAGTAGTTAACTTCATCCCTGGTTCAGGTGCTGAAATAGGTGACTTCTTAGTAGAACACCCACGTACTCGTCTAATCAGCTTCACAGGTTCTCGTGACGTTGGTTTAGGAATCGTTGAAAAATCATCTAAATTGGCAGATGGTCAAATTTGGATTAAACGTACGATCCTTGAAATGGGTGGTAAAGATACAATCGTAGTAGATAAAGAAGCTGACTTAGAATTAGCTGCTCAATCTATCGTAAAATCTGCATTCGGTTTCAGTGGTCAAAAATGTTCTGCATGTTCTCGTGCTGTAATTGTGGAAGATGTATATGATCAAGTAGTAAATCGAGTTGAAGAGTTAACAAAAGCATTAACGGTTGGTATTCCTGATAATGATGAGCACTTCGTTGGTCCAGTTATCGATGGTTCTGCATTCAACAAAATTATGGAATATATTGAAATTGGTAAAGGTGAAGGTCGTTTAGTCGCTGGTGGTACTGGTGATGATTCAGAAGGTTACTTCATTCAACCAACTGTCATTGCAGACCTTTCTCCAACTGCACGTATTATGCAAGAAGAAATCTTTGGACCAGTTGTTGGTATTACAAAAGCAAAAGATTTTGACGAAGCGATTGAAATTGCAAACAACACTGAATACGGCTTAACAGGTGCTGTTATAACAAATAACCGCATGAACCTAGAAAAAGCTCGTGAAGATTTCCATGTAGGTAATCTTTACTTCAACCGTGGATGTACAGGTGCAATTGTAGGATACCAACCATTTGGTGGATTTAACATGTCCGGTACAGATTCAAAAGCTGGCGGACCTGATTATATCGTTCTGCATATGCAAGCGAAAACAACTTCGGAAATGCTTTAAGTCGAGATAGTAAATTACATTAAATAGGCAGGCGCATCGAGGATGAGTCTGCCTTTTTAAAAAGAATCGGGGGAAATATACATGACAAACTCACAACATGTGATGGATCAAACAGATAAATTTGGTGCAAATAACTACAATCCACTTCCAATCGTTATTTCAGAAGCAGAAGGTGTATGGGTAAAAGATCCAGAGGGCAATAAATACATGGATATGCTATCTGCATACTCTGCAGTGAACCAAGGGCATCGCCATCCGAAAATTATTCAAGCATTAAAAGACCAAGCAGATCGTGTTACATTAACATCTCGCGCATTTCATAATGACCAATTAGGACCATGGTATGAAAAAGTGAGTGAAATAACAGGAAAAGAAATGGTATTGCCGATGAACACTGGGGCAGAAGCGGTAGAAACTGCATTTAAAGCTGCACGTCGTTGGGCTTATGACGTAAAAGGTGTTGCAGAAGATCAAGCGGAAGTCATTGCATGTAATGGTAACTTCCATGGTCGTACAATGACAGCAGTATCGCTTTCATCGGATCCAGAATACAAACGTGGCTTTGGACCAATGTTACCTGGTATTAACTTAATCCCTTATGGTGATTTAGAAGCACTTAAAGCTGCTATTACACCAAATACTGCAGCATTTTTAATCGAACCAATTCAAGGAGAAGCAGGAATTCTAATTCCACCGGCTGGATTTATGAAAGCAGCTTACGAACTATGTAAAGAAAATAATGTGCTGTTTATTGCAGATGAAATTCAAGCAGGTCTTGCACGAACTGGTAAAATGTTTGCTTGTGAGTGGGAAGATGTAAATCCGGATATGTATATTTTAGGTAAAGCACTTGGTGGTGGGGTATTCCCAATCTCATGTGTAGTTGCTGACCGAAGTGTACTTGGTGTGTTCAATCCAGGATCACATGGCTCTACTTTTGGAGGAAATCCTTTAGCATGTGCAGTTTCTGTTGCTTCATTAAATGTGTTAACAGATGAAAAACTTGCAGAACGCTCATTAGAACAAGGCGAATACTTTATGAATGCATTAAAAGAAATCCAACATCCTTCTATTAAAGAAGTTCGTGGACGTGGATTGTTCATTGGTATGGAATTAACAGAAGAGGCGCGCCCATATTGCGAGCAGTTGAAAGAACTAGGGTTATTATGTAAAGAAACGCATGATACAGTCATCCGTTTTGCACCACCTTTAGTGATTTCAACAGAAGAACTAGATTGGGCTATAGACAAAATAAAAAAAGTATTTAGCAATCAGTAAATCGTAGACAAATAGCAAGTAATTTATGTTACAATGATTCCGAAGAAATAATTATGAATTAAAGAGGCGAAATAATCAAATGGCTGAAAATTTAAACCTGTTCACATCAACCCAGGCTGTCATTAAAGAGGCTCTGCAAAAATTAGGTTATGACGAAGCAATGTATGAATTACTGAAAGAACCACTTCGCATGATGGAAGTACGTATTCCAGTAAGAATGGACGATAATACGGTAAAAGTATTTACTGGCTACCGTGCTCAACATAATGATGCAGTTGGACCTACAAAGGGTGGGGTACGTTTCCATCCGGCGGTAACGCAAGAAGAAATGAAAGCACTTTCTATGTGGATGACATTGAAAGCTGGAATCGTTGATCTTCCGTATGGTGGAGGTAAAGGTGGAGTAGCTTGTGATCCACGTGAAATGTCTATGGGAGAAATCGAACGATTAAGTCGTGGTTATGTACGTGCAATTGGTCAGATCGTAGGACCAACAAAAGATATCCCGGCTCCAGATGTGTTTACAAATGCACAAATTATGGCATGGATGATGGACGAATATAGTCGTATGGACCAATTCAACTCTCCAGGTTTTATTACAGGTAAACCACTTGTACTTGGCGGATCGCAAGGTCGTGACCGCGCTACAGCACAAGGCGTTACGATTGTTATTAACGAAGCAGCTAAAAAACGTGACATCGATATGCAAGGTGCACGCGTAGTTATCCAAGGTTTTGGTAATGCTGGAAGCTTCTTAGCTAAGTTTTTGAGTGATCAAGGTGCAAAAGTTATTGGTATTTCTGATGCATACGGAGCTTTACATGATCCAAACGGTTTAGATATCGATTATTTATTGGATCGTCGTGATAGCTTTGGTACAGTAACTACATTATTTGAAAATACAATTTCTAACCAAGAATTATTAGAGTTAGATTGTGATATATTAGTTCCAGCTGCAATTGAGAACCAAATTACCGCTGAAAATGCGCATAATATCAAAGCTACTATTGTAGTAGAAGCAGCAAATGGTCCAACAACTTCTGAAGCTACTAGAATCCTTTATGATAGAGGTATTTTATTAGTTCCTGACGTATTAGCAAGTGCTGGTGGAGTAACTGTATCCTACTTTGAATGGGTTCAAAATAACCAAGGTTATTACTGGACTGAAGAAGAAGTAAATGAAAAGCTAGTGAAGAAAATGGTAGAAGCATTTGAAAATATTTATGAAGTAGCAACAACTCGCAACATTAATATGCGTTTAGCAGCGTATATGGTAGGGGTACGCAGAACGGCTGAAGCATCACGCTTCCGCGGTTGGGTGTAATAGTTTGTCACACGTAAAAACCGCTTGTAAAAAATACAAGCGGTTTTTACTATCATGAAAGAGATAGATTTAAAGGAGGAAGTTACAGTGAATGCATTCTCATTTTATAATCCGGTAAAGTTAATATTCGGTAAAGGGCAATTAGCTAAATTGCCAACCGAGCTTGCTAATTATGGTCAAAAAGTTCTTGTAGTATACGGCGGTGGTAGTATAAAGAAGAATGGGCTATATGATCAAGTTATGGCAGCCTTAAATGAAGCGGATATGCAAGTATTTGAATTACCAGGTGTCGAACCGAATCCTCGACTTTCTACAGCAAAGCGCGGAGCAGAAATTTGTAAAAAAGAAGGAATCGACGTTGTACTAGCAGTTGGTGGCGGTTCTGTAATCGATTGTACGAAACTAATTGTAGCTGCTGCAAAATATGATGGGGATGCTTGGGATTTAGTGACGCGTAAAGCAGTACCTAAAGAAGCGCTTCCATTCGGAACAGTTTTAACATTAGCGGCGACAGGTTCGGAGATGAATTCTGGTTCTGTTATTACTAATGAAGAAACACAAGAAAAATACGGATGGGGAAGTCCGCTTGTATTTCCGAAATTCTCAATTTTGGATCCCGTACACACATTTACGGTTCCGCTTGATCAAACAGTTTATGGAATTGTCGATATGATGTCTCATATGTTTGAGCAATATTATCATGAAGCAACAAACACGCCGGTGCATGATGAAATGATTGAGGGTGTCCTTCGTGCTGTGATTGAAACGGCACCGAAGTTGGTGAAGGATTTGGAGAACTATGAGTTACGAGAAACGATTTTATACGCAGGCACTTTGGGATTGAACAACTTCTTACGAATGGGTTACAACGGAGACTGGGCTAGCCATAATATCGAACATGCTGTATCTGGAGTATATGATATTCCGCATGCAGGAGGATTGGCAATAATTTTCCCAAGATGGATGCGTCATAACGTACATGTAAATCCAGAACGGTTTGCCAAATTAGCAGTAAAAGTATTTCATGTGGACCCAACTGGTAAAACGGCCGAGGAAGTTGCGTTAGAAGGAATTGATCGATTAGTAGCGTTTTGGACTTCACTTGATGCTCCAACTAACTTAGCAGATTATAATATAGATGATTCCCAAATAGACTTGATGGTTGAAAAAGCAATGGTCAACGGGGAATTTGGTAATTTTAATAAGTTGGACGCTGAGGATACAAAAGCAATTTTAACTGCATGTCTATAAGAAATGTGAAAGCGCCTATGTCTGCCCCGACAGGCAAATGAGAAAAAGCGAGGAGGCAGTTCCTCAGCCACCACAAGCGATTTTGTTTGCGACGAGCTTTGCGCAGGAGCAGCTTTTTCCCATTTGACCCCGAGTGGCAAGGCGCTGGAGCTAGATCGATTCTGAGTAAAAAGTTTATATTTTTGGTCTATAAAAAAGGAAAACACATGAGGGAGCAAACGCTCAATCATGTGTTTTTAATATTGTATGTTGATCTCTATGAGTGGTCCATGTTCTAATGCCATCATCTTCATCGAATGAGATGGTGACATCTGTTACTCCCTGCTGATTTAAAATAAGTTCTTTCAACACATCGTGAATATCATCTACTTTAGCGAACGAAAGAGTTGGATCAATTTCAGCAACTAAATTGACATGCAAAAATTCTCCTTCTTTGATTACTTCTAATTCTTTAATATCTTTTACATTTGGATTTTCGGATATGACATGTGCAATATGGACAAGCATTTGTTCATCCGTTTCTCCAAGAACACCCCTAGCATTGTCTAAAAATACTTTACCTACTACATAAAACATCATAACCCCAATGAGTATGGATGCAATACCTTCTGCTTGTAAAAACCCTGTGAAATGTGAGATTAATATAGCGATAAATGCAAGGATACCTCCAGCAGTGGCTACTAAGTCTTCCATAAATACCAGTTTCGTTGCTGGTTTTGCTCGGTTTAAATGAGTGATACTCGTAGTTATCGGAGCAAAGAAGCCACCTTTTATCCCTACATCGTGTAAAATTTCTTTCCCTGCTTTATAAAGAACAACAAATTCTAAAATAATCCCAATTCCTAACACGATTAAACTGATCGCTATACCACTAGAAGCTGCTGGATGCTGAATATGGTGCCAACCTTCTTTAATGGTCTCGTAAGAAAGGATGCCAACTAAAAGTACGGCTCCTAAACAAACGAGGTTAACTAAGCGACCAAATCCGTTGGGGAATCTTGGGGTAGGGGCTTTCTTTGACAAGGCGGAACCGATAAACACGAAAAATTGGTTCGCTGCATCCCCAATGGAGTGCATCATTTCTGCGAACATTGCTACATTACCCGTAAGGAAGAATGCTCCTGCTTTTAATGCAGCTATAATAGTATTTACAATTGCGGCGGTTAAAGAAGGTTTATTTCCTCCTTTTAGTAGTTTAAAAAATTCACTCATATTAATGACTCCTTTCATCATATAGATTCCACTTCTACAGTCTCAATAAACGATTGTTTTTTTATTGTATTATAAAATTCTACTGTATTTTTTGGGGTTACTACAGATAACCGCAAGTCCATTTCGTGCTTGATGATATTATTATCTAAAACAACATCTTTTATCCGAATACTTTCTATATAAAGACCGCTAGCTTGAAGAAAGTCATACACTTTACCGATATTTTCCGTATTGGAAACGATGACGATTAATGCTAATTCTTTTGATCTCAATCTTTTCGGTCCGATTTTCGCCAATAACGGTGGAATTATTTCAATGCCGATTAAAACGATACACACACTAAACGCCGCTTCAACGTAAAAACCGGCTCCTACGGCAATACCGATTCCACCTGCACCCCAAATCATAGCGGCAGTCGTTAGCCCAGTAATGCTATCATTCCCTCTACGAAGAATTACTCCTGCACCAAGAAAACCAATACCACTTACAATCTGAGCAGCTAAGCGAAGAGGATCCATTGTTATATTTATACTTTCGTTAGAGTGGGCTTTGTATGCAGATTCGATTGATATGTATGTGAGCAAACAACTAAATGTAGCGATAACTATACTTGTTTTTAATCCAACCGGTTTCTTTTTTAGTTCCCTTTCTATACCTATTATTAAACTTAATAATGCAGCAACGGTTAATTTGAATATTATTTCTGCACTTCCGCTTATGTTGGTCAACCATTCCATTATGTATTCCTCCTATATTCTTTAATCGATAAGTTGAGTATTTTTATATATATATGAGGAAAAATATCGACTTATATCATAATGAATTCTTTAGAACTCTATTGATATGTAATACCCACGAATAGCGAGTTTAATCCAATTAGTTATTAATATTACTTATGTTTATAAGTAGTATTAAATAGAATTTATAAATTTATTAAAGTTTTTTTAGAAAAAGGGTTGCTTTTTATTTTATAAACAGGTATATTAATACTTGTCCTTCGGAACGACAATCAAACAATTTGAAATGTTTCAAAAAAATGTTTGACATCTAATCCGAAAGAAGTTATACTAATAAAGTCGTCAAAAAGAAACGACAACATGAACATTGAAAACTGAACATGCAAAACGTTAAGAAATATAGCTTGAAAGATTAACTTCGGTTAACTTGATAGCAAAACAATTTTGACATCATTTAATGATGATGCCAGCAAAACAACATGAGCTTTTTAAGTTCTCT
>NZ_JBFTLO010000040.1:0-25614 GCF_056396485.1 Psychrobacillus sp. 05T411
TTAAGACATATAATTCCTATAATAGGTCGGAATTATAGTTGTCTCACATCAAGTAAAGAGCCATTTTGAGAATTGGTTGCTTTCACGAGTAATTTGGTTGCTCTCGTGCTGATTTAGTTGCTTTCCATATAGAACTGGTTGCTCCCAGTGATTGATTGGTTGCCCTAAGCCATTTACTKGATGCATGCAATGGAAAAACTGGTTGAAATTTTGTTTTTTAATGGGATGGTATGGATAATTGGGCAATTTTCACTGATTTTCGCTGTTGGCGGCGACTCCTGCCGGATGAGTGGGCAAATGAGACATCCCAACGTACGCCAAAGCGGCGGGGATGGCTCATCGCTCACCCGGCGGAAAGCGTACGACTGTAGCGAAAATCACAGCGGACACTTTATTCGCCTCACTACCACGCAGTTTCCCAATATTACGTGCAAAACCCGATCTCATCTTAAGTGAGATCGGGTTTTGTATTATACGTATGATTTTACTTCTTCAACAAGCATTGTCCCAGTTTCCGCTAAATTCGTATGGAACGAGAATGCTTTTTCAAGTACATGCGGCGTTTGTCCACCTCTTGTTAAAGCTTCCTCGTAGTAATTACGTAATTGAGCTTTGTACATTGGATGTACGCAATTGTTCATAATTAGTTCTGCACGTTCTCTTGGAGCTAAACCACGAAGATCCGCATACCCCTGTTCTGTCACAACTACATCTACATCATGCTCTGTATGGTCAACATGGGCTACGAAAGGTACAATACTAGAAATATTTCCACCTTTAGCAATGGACTTTGTAACGAAAATGGCAATTTTTGCATTACGAGCGAAGTCCCCTGAACCGCCAATACCATTCATCATTTTCGTTCCAGAAACATGGGTAGAGTTGACGTTGCCATATATATCAAACTCAAGCGCCGTGTTAATAGAGATTAACCCGAGTCGGCGAATAATTTCCGGATGATTCGTAATTTCTTGTGGACGTAATACTAATTTATCTCGATACTTTTCCAAGTTACCGTAAACTTGTTTCATCATCTCTTCTGAAAGTGTGATCGAGCAAGCGGATGCAAAATTAACTTTTCCTGCATCGATTAATTCAAACACAGAGTCTTGAAGCACTTCCGAGTACACTTGTAAATCTTCAAATTCGGAATCAATCAGTCCATGTAATACCGCATTAGCAACCGAACCAATACCTGCTTGTAATGGAGCTAGATTATTTGTAAGTCTTCCTGCCTTTACCTCTTCACGTAAGAAAGAGATTAAATGCTGTGCCATTTCTTTCGTTTCGTGATCTGGTGGAACAATCGGTGACGGTGAATCTGTATATTGAGTAAACACAATTCCTCTAATTTTATCTGTATCAACAGGCATACCAACTGTACCGATTCGATCATCTGCTTTCGTTAATGGAATCGGAAGTCTTTGTCCTTGTTCGGCTGGTTCATATAAGTCATGCAATCCTTCTAATTGTTCCGATTGGTCTAGGTTAATTTCTACAATAATATTTTTGGCGTGCGTTACAAAAGCTAAGTTATTACCAATAGATGTAGTAGGAATAATCATACCATCCGCCGTAATCGAAACCGCTTCTACTATAGCGAAGTCAATTTGGGGTAAAACTCCATTACGGATCATTTCTGCTGTATGCGATAAATGTTGGTCGACAAATAAATGATTGCCGGCATTAATATTTTTGCGCATGGAGGCATCTGCTTGGAAAGGCAATCGTTTATTGATAATACCAGCTTCTGATAGTAATTTATCTAAACCAGAGCCTAAAGATGCTCCCGTGAAAACATTTACTTTAAATTTCTCCTTCTTAGCTCGCTCTACTAATGCAAATGGAATCGCTTTCGCGTCACCTGCACGTGTAAACCCACTTAATCCTAAAGTCATGCCATCTTTAATCCATGATGCAGCATATTCCGCTTCCACAACAAGATCATGTAAATTACTGTCTTTTATACGTTCAAGATTCTTTTCCATCGTTTCGTCCCCCTCGTATAATGAATTTACATAATTTTAACTCTTATTGTCACAATTTAGGAGAAAATAGGTGAAGACACGTTTTAAATGATTAAACCAGAAAATTTAAAGGTTAAACCAGAAAATTTTATCGATATTGTTTTCAAACTGTTATTTTGATATAGCAATCACATAAAAAAACGCTTGAATAAAGGGGAGGTTTTCCCCTTATTCAAACATTTTTCGGTTAAAATCCTAATAACTTTCGAAAATAACTGGAGTATGACTGACTAACTGATACTTTTTCGCCATTTTCCATCGCCAGTAGAAATGTGGAATGTGTGTCTGGATAAATTTCTTTTATATGATGAACATTTACGATAAAAGAACGATGACAGCGTATGAAGGCTTCTCTAGGAAGTCGATATTCAAAATCTTGTAGTGAGCTCGTATGTGTTCCAGAGAAGGTCTTCGTCACAATATGTGTCTTTCGATCTTTCGCTTCTAAATAGATTACATCAGAAAAAGGAATAGGAATCCATCCATCCTGTGTTTTAATCGTTATCACAGACTTTCCATCTGTAAATGCTGGATAAATGGCTAATACACAACCTTCCAGTTGGCCTTTATCTTGAAATGGTACTGCCATACCATGATATGGAACTCCAAACAATTCGCGATCGATAAACTCAGAAACTTTTTGCTTACCGCTCATTGCTTTATGAGCAAGCGTGCCTTCTACAACTGGATCACCAGGAGTTATTTTCAAATCTATTCGTTTACTCGGTCGATAATAGATATAGTTTTCTTTATCGGTTATCGCAATGGATATTTCATCTGAAAATAATTCGCCTATTACGTCTAAAAGTCCAACAATGGATAGATCCTTCATCCTGTGCTCTCCTTTCGCTCTAAATTACACGCAAACGACTATTTCACGAGAAAACTGTTGTTTTTTTGTAATACAACGATCGATTATTTGAAAGCCTACTGATTCTAGTCGCTCATCCATCGATTCAATTGTGACAATAATGACCTTTTTCGCTATTCTTCTAGCGTGTTTCAATATTGTAAATTGTTCTTCCCATGATGCATGCGTATATAAATTATAAGGTAAATCAATGATTGCCACATCGTAGTCTTCAGTGATGTCTTCAATAGCACTTTTTTGAACATCCCCTGTTAAACCGAAGTAAGCAATATTCTCTCTAGATCCAACGCAAACAAGTGGATTAATGTCTCGACCGACTATGTCTATGCCCATAGATAAAGCTTCGACAAGCACTGTCCCAATTCCACAGCAAGGATCGATTGCTCGAATTCCTTCAGGACGTGGTACTGCGATATTCGCTACCGCGCGAGCCACTCTCGTGCTAAGTGCAGTGGAATACTCTCTTGGTTTTTTCATATGATTAAACCAAATAGGTTCACTTTTCGTATACAATCCAAAGTACCAGCGACCGCCGTATGGAACGACTGCAAATAGTTCATCCGGGTTATGTAAGTCGAAATCCCCTTGCATTTCACTGCCAATTGCTCGTTCTATTTGGAGACGTTCCGCATTTTCAATTTTATCTTTTCCTTGGCGATCATTAATTTTTAAAAATATTACTTTGTTTGTCTTTTCTTCATTACCAAAAGCAGGCGCCTGTGCGACAATCCCTTCCACAGTATCTCCCTCTGCTAAAACTTCCACCCTTCCTTTGATAAATGGGCTTCTACTAGGATCTATCTCCACATCGCTTTTTATGATTTTGGCATCTATATCTACTCCAAAAAAAGAGCGCATCTCTAAATGACATAGGGAGCGTTCTGCATCGTTATATGCAAATGTATAAATGAATGCCGGTCGTCGGCTAAAATTCGTCAATGTATTCCCTCCAATAATACCTCTATTATAACACGCGAAAACCGATTCCTCTTTTGGAAGGAATCGGTTTTCCATTCGTTTATTACACTTCACTGTAAATAGTTATATATTTCTGCTCCAATTTCGGCTAGCATTTGTTTGGACACTAGATCATCTTCATTCTTCGATAAAACAGTTGCCATTAGTTTCCGTTCGCCAACATAAAAAATGCCTACATCATGACGAGTTCCTGGAATCCAACCTGTTTTATGTGCTAGCTCCCAAGGAGTCATTCCATCGTTGAAATTGGAATATGGAGAAGGTAATCTTTCTGGTAAGCAGTCCTTTATTTGTTGCTTTTTCATAATAGGGATCATCTGCTCACTTGCAACTAGGCTAACCAACTCATCGCTAGCCATCAGCTTTAAAAGTTTTGCAATATCATTAGCCGTAATTTGATTGAAACCTTTTGGATTAGGGTTGTTCATCATTAATTTATTGTAAAAGGTACTCTTTTCCATACCCACTTCTTTCATCGTCTGTACGATATGCTCTACCCCTACTTGATCTATTAATATATTGGTTGCTGTGTTATCACTTTGAATAATCATTAGCATCACGATGTCGTAAATAGAAAGTGACGTTCCTGGAGTTAAATGTTGAAGAACGCCTGAACCTCCTACAAAGTCCTCTTCCTTTAGAATGATTTGATCTGTTAATGCTAGTTTTTCACTTTCGACAGCCGAGAAGACCGCTGCCATAATAGGGACTTTTATGACACTAGCTGCGTAAAAAAGTTCATCCTCATTCCATACCCACTTTTCACCTAAATCCAAATCTTCTATAACAATTCCCCATGCCCCCCTTGACTGGCCAATTATATCGAGAATTCTACTTGATAGTATTTTCACCTATTATCCCCCTTAACATTAATTAGTGATTATCCACTAATATCATATTCTATGAAGGATTGGTTGCCAAAATTTACGGTAAATATTTMTAGTTTCATCTATTTCGTTGGTGGTAAATATATAAAGAGAAACAGATTAATCATCTGAAGAGATCTCCCTTCGTTTTTCTCATATATATTTGACCTTACAGCTAGTCAGATAGGGGCCTCACTCAACTTCGAGTGAGGCTTTTAAATTTATTTAGATTCATAAAATAAAGGAAAGACGTCTTAAACGAAGAATAGAACTATTAATGGATTATTTAAAGGAGGAAAATAGATGAACAACAAATTATTAAGAATAGGTACTACATATATACCCGTAACTAATGTAGAGAATTCTTCTAAATGGTATGTAAACAAATTAGGTGCCGAGTTAAGTTATACAGATGAAGACAAAGCAATTCTAAACTTTGCTAACCAAAGTATTTTTCTTGTTAAATCTAAAGCAAATCAAAGCTCTAACTTCTACGATATCTATGATCATGAGCATTTCTCTATAACATTTGAAGTCGACGGATTAAACTCTCTAAAAGCTATACATCGTGAGTTTATGGATAAACAAATAAAAGTTGGAGAAATCGAAGACAGAGGACATGCAGGAAAGAACTTTGTTTTCTATGACTTAGATGGCAATAAATTTGATGTATGGAGTGAATTAAGCCCAAAGTTTAAAGAAATATGATTTTTAAAAAAGCGTACCGAGTCAATTAATTGAACGGTAAGCTTTTTAGTTTATAAATTATTTGCTTTTTCCCATTCCACTAATGGTTCCACTTTTAGAAGCTGGTGCATCCATATCTACTGCAAACAAGACGACCGTTGTATCTTCATTTGCTGTGAAGGAAGGAAGTTCTGCTACTAAATCCGTCACAGCTTCCTGTTTATTGACAATATAATCTCCAATTTGAATGGAACCACTTAATACATACAAAAAAGGTTTCTTGCCTTCATAGGAAGGAACTGGAAGCATATCCCCTGCTCTAGGATGAGCATCTAAAACGTAAGCATTTTGGCGAACAATCAGTGGTGCACCTGAACCCTCAGGACCCACCATTTCATACCAATCGCGGTTATTTGTAGGTTTATCATGAAACTGGATAGTTGGTGGAAGGTTTGCTTCACGTGGACGGAAAAATATTTGAAGCATTTCCACGTATTCCTCTTTTACCTTTTCTTCATGCCAAAAGCTTACGCCTGCGTTCATCATCATCAGTTTACCCGGTGAAATTTCCGCTTCCAAACCCGCTGAATCCTTATGATACGAAGTACCCTTCCACACATAACTGAAGATTTCATCATTCACATGTTCATGCATTTTTATCGTTAACCCTTTTTTCATCACCGCATGATCAATATTGCTCAGCGTTCCAAATGCAGAATCGTCTATGTCCTCTTCCAAAATATCGCTTGGTTGGATTCGAGTAATCGTGAATGGTCCCCTAAAAGGTTGATCATGATTTCCTGCTCGAAGAACTTGAATCACTTGTCTCTTCCCCTTTACGAATTATAAGTCTTGATAATCCTTCTGGTATTTCCCACCGTCTTTTACTTCCGAGTGATACAAAGCTTTTAAAGCAAAACTTTTTTCTAGGTCGTGCTCTTTCATTACTTCTTTCAAACGTTTGGAAAGATCTGCACTATGTTTTACTAGCTGCTCCATCTTAGATTTCGAATATTGCATGTATCGTCGACTCCTTATTATTCAATTTGTCTTTCAAGTATAACACTTAGAAAAGTTTTTTCTTATAATCACCTTTATTAAAAAATTTACATACATTACTTTGACAAAATAAAAACGAAATGTTATCCTTACGTATAAATGTTTCCTCCAGGAAATTTAATGGCACACACGAAAAAAAGGTGGTTTTTTTTACCCTAAAAGTTTCCCCGAGGAAATAAAGTGGAGGTCAGGAAAAGGAGTGTTTACATTGAAAAGAATTTTATTTTTATTTTTTACTGCTGTTTTATTAGTCGGATGTAGTAGCAATAACGAAAACGGCTCAGAGAAAAATGAGAAGCCATTAGTCATCACGAC
Source organism: Psychrobacillus sp. 05T411 (assembly GCF_056396485.1). Classification (NCBI taxonomy): domain Bacteria; kingdom Bacillati; phylum Bacillota; class Bacilli; order Caryophanales; family Bacillaceae; genus Psychrobacillus; species Psychrobacillus sp. 05T411. The sequence continues at coordinate 6,804 of NZ_JBFTLO010000040.1, forward strand.
AACCGGACAAATTGCTGATGCTGTGAAAGAAATTGCAGGGGATCATGTGGAAGTAAAATCATTAATGGGGCCTGGTGTAGACCCTCATCTTTATAAGGCGACACAAGGGGACTTACAAACATTAGAAAAAGGAGACATCATTTTTTACAACGGATTAGAACTGGAAGGAAAAATGAGCGAGATTTTCGAAAAAATGAAGAAAGAGAAAACAGTTATCGCGATTGGAGAAGCGGTTTCAAAAGATCAAATATTGAGTAATGAATTACATCCAGACCTGTTTGATCCTCATATTTGGTTTGACATAGACGTTTGGAAATTAGCTTCACACGAAATAACTAAAACACTTTCTGAAGAGTTTCCGGACAATAAAGAAGCATTTACTAAAAACGAGGAAGCATATTTTAAACAATTATCCGATTTATCCGTTTGGACCGATAAACGTATTAGTGAAATACCAGAAAAACAACGAATTCTTGTAACAGCTCATGATGCATTTAACTATTTTGGTCATAGTCATGGAATGGAAGTGCGTGGGTTACAAGGTTTAAGTACAGACTCTGAGTATGGTTTAAAAGATATTCAAAATATTGTCGATTTTCTCGTGGAGAACAACATAAAAGCTGTTTTCATCGAATCTAGTGTTTCTGACAAAGCGATGAAAGCTGTTATAGAAGGTGCTAAAGAAAAAGGTCATTCAATCCAAATTGGAGGGCAACTTTACTCGGATGCAATGGGTGCTGAAGGGACAGAGGAAGGCACTTATATCGGAATGTACAAACACAACGTCAACACAATTGCCGATTCACTTAAATAGGAGGGAAGCAATATGGACGCATTACAAGTAAAAAATTTGTCGGTTGCTTATGAAGAAAAAATCGTATTACAAAATGTGAACTTAACTATTCCGGTAGGTCACTTAACAGGAATTATCGGTCCTAATGGAGCCGGGAAATCTACATTAATCAAAGCAATACTTAACCAATTACCAAACAAAACTGGGGCTGTTCATATTTTAGAACGCCCACTTAACCCAAAAGATCATACAGTCGGCTACGTTCCACAGCGAAATGCAATCGATTGGGATTTTCCTACAAATGCATTAGATGTTGTCCTAATGGGACGATATGGACATATAGGTATGATTAAAAAACCTTCAGCAAAAGATAAACAAATTGCAATGGATTGTCTAAAAAACGTTGGAATGGAAGCTTTTGCTGATCGATCAATTGGTCAATTATCAGGAGGGCAACAGCAGCGTGTATTTTTGGCTCGTGCACTAGCGCAAGAAGCGGAAGTCTATTTTATGGATGAACCATTTGTTGGTGTGGACGCTGCAACAGAGCGTACAATTATTGCTATTTTAAAAGATTTAAAAGCAAAAGGTAAATCTGTTTTTGTTGTCCATCACGATTTACAAACTGCATCTGACTACTTTGATTGGATGATTTTGTTGAATCAAACAATCACAGCGTCAGGTCCAACAGAACAAACATTTACAGAAGACAATCTACAAGAAGCATATGGTGGGAAATTATTTTTTATGGATCAGACAAAATCGAACAAAACGTTCAACTAAGAGAGGTGAAAAGATCATGTTAACTGGAAATTTGCTTTGGGTTCTTATAGGAGCTATTTTGCTAGGAGTAGCAGCCGGTTTAAACGGAACCTTCGCCTTTCTTCAAAAACAAAGTCTAGTAGGAGATGCGGCTGCACATGCCGCTCTCCCAGGAATTGCAATTGCGTATTTAGTTTTTCAACAAAAGGATTTACCCATACTTATGTTAGGCGCTGCCATTACTTCTGCTCTTGCAGTATATATGATTCAATGGATTGTCGGGAACTCTAAGCTAAAAGCAGACGCAGCAATTGGGTTTGTTTTATCCGTATTTTTTGGTATTGGAATCGTTCTCCTTACCATTGTCAATCAAAGTGGTACAGGAAATCAAAGCGGTTTGAATGATTTTATATTTGGAAAAGCTGCTACTATGGCAAAAAGCGATTTAGTTTGGCTATCGAGTAGCGCCTTATTAATCATATTAATGTGTTTGCTATTTTTTAAAGAATGGAAGCTAATGATTTTTGATCCGGTATTTGCAAAAGGTATCGGATTACCAGTCGAGCGATTACGCGTGTTATTGACAGCTCTTACTGTGCTAACGATTGTCACTGGAATACAGGCAGTTGGCGTTATATTAATGGCGGCTATGCTCATTATACCTGCAGCTGCTGCTAGATTTTGGTCTAATCACCTTGGAATTATTCTTGTTACGAGTGCTTTCTTTGGAGCTCTTTCAGGGGCATTAGGCACCTTAATAAGCTCTTTTCGTACGGGACTGTCCACAGGGCCAATTATAGTACTGTGTGCTGCTAGTCTCTTTTTAATATCCTATTTTTTCGCACCGACAAGAGGATTCCTCTCTAAATCGCTAAAGAAAAAAGCATTTAAGCAAAAAAACGTAGTAAAGGAAGCGACAAACCATGAATGAATTCTGGGTGCTCTTAACTGGATCATTAGTTGGTATTACTTGTGGATTAACTGGTGTATTTTTAATCCTACGCAAAACAGCTATGATAGCAGACGCTATTAGTCACACTGTGTTATTTGGAATTGTTGTGGCATTTATGATCACTCAATCGTTAAGTGGATTTTGGATGCTTGTTGGCGCTGCAATCGCTGGATTACTTACTACATTTCTTGTGCAATTGCTCCAAACAGGTGGCTTACAAGAAGATGCTGCTATTGGGGTTGTGTTCACTTCTTTATTTGCACTAGGTGTTTTGTTTATCACTTTATTTGCAGGAAACGTCCATTTAGACGTGGAGCATGTGCTGATGGGTGAAATTGCGTTTGTTCCATGGGATACATGGGATATTCTCGGTTTCTCCATGCCTAAGGCAGTTTGGATGCTATTGTTTGTTCTTTTATTGAATGTATTGTTTTTAGTTTTATTTTACAAAGAGATCAAGCTCTCTACATTCGATCCAGTTTTTGCGCTATCTATCGGGGTACCAATAGTAGCTATGCACTATTCTTATATGACACTCGTTTCTTTAACAACAGTTGCAGCTTTTGATAGTGTAGGTGCAGTTCTTGTTGTTGCCATGCTCATTGGACCTGCTGCTACCGCTTACCTTATGAGTAAGAGTGTCTCAGGAATGATTGTTTGGAGTATGACATTCGGCGTTACTGCAGCAGTCACAGGATACTATTTAGCAAAACTATGGAATACTTCTATTGCTGGAATGATGGCAGCAATGATAGGTGTACTATTTATGCTTGTGTTTTTATTTCAGCCACATGACGGATGGACATGGAAAATGTTCAAACGTATGAAATTAAAAGATACAAACGTTCATGCCGAATCCTAATGCCTAATAAGCCACAGTGTATTTGAAATACACTGTGGCTTTTCTTTTGTGCAGAAAGCTTTGTTATAATAAAGTCATTCACTACAAAGGAACAGAGGTGACTTCATGTATAAAACAATCGGAATACTTGCTCATGTAGATGCTGGAAAAACAACTTTTTCAGAGCAGCTACTTTATCATACAAACACTATTCGACAAAGAGGGCGTGTCGACCATCAAGACTCTTTCCTCGACAGTCATTCGATCGAAAAAAATAGAGGAATTACGATTTTTGCGGACCAAGGAATTTTCTCGTATAACGATTCCACTTATTATGTCATCGATACTCCTGGTCACGTCGATTTTTCACCAGAAATGGAACGTGCTATCCAAGTGATGGACTTCGCAATCCTTATTATTAGTGCCGTAGATGGTGTAGAAGGACATACAGAAACAGTATGGCAATTGCTACGAAAACATCAGATACCCACTTTTTTCTTTATCAATAAAACAGATTATGAAGGAACCGATGCAGCGAAAGTGTTAGAAGAAATTCGTGCTAATTTATCCGATGACGTGTGCGATTTAACAAACGCTTTCAACGAAGAGTTTGCCGAATTTTTAGCAGAACGCGATGAAATTCTACTCGAAAAGTACATGGACACTGGTTATGACGAGGATTTATGGATTCAAACTTGTAAGCGCATGATTCAAGAAAGTAAAATCTTTGCTTGTGCAAGCGGCTCTGCATTAAAAGACATTGGAATAATCCATTTTTTAGATAAACTTGATTTATTAACAGAGTCCTTTTATGAACCAGAAGAAAAATTTTCTGCACAAGTATACAAAATTCGTCATGACCAAAGTGGAAACAGAGTGACATTCCTCAAATTATTAAGCGGCAAGCTAAAAGTACGAGATGAAGTGCATTACGGAGAATTAGCAGAAAAAATTACGCAGCTTCGAGTATACAGCGGAAATAAATTCAAAACAGTTGAACAAGCAGTCGCGGGGGAATTAGTTGCAGTAACTGGGCTATCAAATGTTTCCATTGGGGATGGAATTGGTGCCATAAATGACAAGACGACCTTTGATATGATTCCAACTTTAAAATCGAAAGTAATTTTTGACGCTTCTATTCACGTCAAAGAAGTGTTGCGTTGCTTTAAACTACTAGATGCAGAAGACCCCTCTTTACGAGTCTACTGGGATGAGCATTTCCAGGAAATACATGTACATGTGATGGGTGTTATTCAGCTAGAAGTACTGGAACAAATTGTCCAAGAACGTTTTCACTTCTCCGTTTCGTTTGGTGAACCGAAAATTCTTTATAAAGAAACAATCGACACAACTGTAAAAGGCTATGGCCATTTCGAGCCCTTAAGACATTATGCGGAAGTACATCTTTTAATCGAGCCTGCAGAACGTGATAGTGGAATTTACTTAGACAACGTTTGTCATGTAAATGATTTATCTATCGGTAACCAAAACCTAGTGCTGCATCATTTATTGGAACGTTTACACCACGGAATTCTTACGGGTTCTTCATTGACAGATGTGAAGATTACATTGCTTACAGGTCGTGGGCATAACGAACATACGCATGGTGGAGACTTTAGAGAAGCAACATACCGAGCTTTGCGCCAAGGTTTAGAAAAAGCGGACAATGTTTTACTTGAGCCATATTACAATTTTAAAATCAAAGTAGACATGGACCTGATCGGTAGAGTTCTTTCGGATATTCAACAAGCTCACGGAACTTTTGAATCCCCTGAAAACATTGGTGACAAAGTAATTGTAAAAGGGAGAGTACCTGTAGCAACATTCATGAATTACAGTACAACATTTGCTTCCTTCACGCACGGAAAAGGAACGCTCAGCCTACTATTTGGAGGATATGATCGTTGTCACAATAAAGATGAAGTAATTGAAAAAATTGGCTACAATAAAGAAGCAGATCCTGAATACTCATCCACTTCTATTTTCTGTGCTAGAGGAAAAGGTTATAAAGTTCCATGGGATGAAGCAGAGGAAGCAATGCATTGTTTATAATTCAAACCTAGGAGGAAATCATATGATCGCAACGATTCAAAAAGAAAACGATATTTATACCGCTCGCTACGAACGAAATCTCCAGCATTCAGTAGATGAAGTTTGGAGTATGTTAACGGAAAACGACAAATTGCAACAATGGTTCACAGAACTCCAAGTCGTTGATCTACGTCAAGGTGGGCTTATAAAGTTTGATATGCAAGACGGGACTTTCATTGATATGCAAATTGTAGATTATGAACCTTTAAAAGTTTTGGCTTTTGAATGGGGCAAAGATATTGCCCGATTTGAATTATCCCCTGTTTCCGGTGGTTGTCAATTAACCTTTATCGAAACGATTTCTTCCTTTACTGAGCAAACAATAAAAGATCTTGCAGGATGGCATGTATGCCTTGATGTAATTGAAGCTATTTTAGAAGGTAGAACACTAGAAAGAAAAGATGAGTGGAAAGCTTGGTATGTAAAATACGAAGAACTACTAGACAATCTTGTAAAATAGTTTTTTATCAAGCACCTTTCATCCCGAGAGGTGCTTTTATCATTCATACCGGTAAATCATAAACCGTTCATTCGTATTTTGTTCGTACAACCCTGGCACCCTTACTTCCTTTAATAACTCAAATGCAGTATTCACTTCCATAAACCGATTGTACTCCATTGTCGGATAATAAAGGATCACATCGACCGGACGCGGATTGTCTTCAACAGATAAAAGAATATTGTCGATAACCTTTTGAAATATTTGTATGGAAAACGGATTAAAGAAATAAAAGCGATTATCATCCGGTTCAATATCATACCCTTCGGCAAAAATATGCTCAAATCGAATAGATCCCCTTGAATTCTTTGCTCGCTCCAAATACTTGGTTAAGTTAACTAAAGCCTCCTGATAAAGCTGTCCATTCATCTCCACTCCTGTCGCAGCTACATGAAGATGGTGATGAACGTAAAATGGGAAACGACCTTTACCGCAACCGAAATCTACAAACTTATCAGAAGTGGTACATACATACTCATCAAAGAGCGCCTCCAGTGCCATATAAGGGGTCGCTTCGTAGCGATTGTAGTGCGCCGATTGATGTTGCCATTCACGTATTCCTTCTGTTTTTATACGTAATAAACGATCATGATCTTGTTCTCTCATGGTTAGTCCCTCCTAGTTCAAAATATAGGAATAGTGCGTCGTAGTGGGCTGAAAAATAAGTGTCCGCAGGGATTTTCGTTGCAGGGCGGACGCTTTCCGTGGGGTGAGCGTTCGACTGCAGTGAAAATCACAGCGGATTCCGTACGACACATTATCCCCAAGTCATTCACCAAATACATGTTGCTGCACCGACTTATCCGTCCTGCCTATTTGGTTCTCTACTTGTACTAGCGGATGCACCGTAAAAGGCTCCCCTTGTACAACTGCAGTGGATACAAATCTTGGATTTTCTATACTTAGTACTTGCTTGCCATTAATAGTTTTCCTCAACACTTCTATTTTTGCAATCCCACCAATGTTCGTATTCTCTGTTTTTTGCGCAGAGAAGAAGTTTCCAAGTGAATAAAACACATGCGCTCTGTTACCACTACTTGTCGTGACCAGCTCATATGGTTGAATGACATGCGGATGATGACCGAAAATAATACTTGCTCCTGCATCTGCCATTATTTTAGCAAGATCTTTTTGCTCCCCATTTGGTTCCAGTTCGTACTCGGTCCCCCAATGCATGCTTACTACAACAAAATCTACTTTTTGCTTTAAAGCGCCAATATCCTTTAAGATTCGCTCTTCATCGATACGGTTAACCAAATAATCTTTTCCACTCGGTGTTTCATGACCATTTGTCCCGTAAGTATAACTGAGAAACCCAAAGCTAATATTATCCACTTGAAAGATACGATCTGTTTGTAAATCCTCCAATGATTCATAAGCACCAACATAGGGCATATCATAACTTTTCATATGATTGATCGTTGCCAGTACCCCCGCCTCTTCTTGATCGAGTGTATGGTTATTTGCCATCGATATTAAATCTACTCCCACTTCTTTTAAATCCCTAACAATATGAGCAGGACTAGAAAAATCCGGATATCCTGATAAACCAAATTCGCTACCTGCAGGGATAGATTCTTGATTGGCTATTAAAATATCTAATGATTCCAGCTCTTCTCTGACTGGCTCAAAAGAAGGTAAAAAACTTTTATAATTATACAATGGAAGATGTAACAAAATATCACCAATCATCCCGACTTTTATCGTATCTTCTCGATAATCGATATGAAATGTCGAAAATTGTTTCCCGTGGAACTTTTCAGGAAACGGTTGTTTTATTTGCAGATTAAAATAAAACAAAACCCCGATTAGTATAACAAGTAGTGAAATTAATGTTTTCATAGAAGCATCTCCCTCCCTTTCATTGTAACTTTTATTTTTCCAAACTGCTATTGACCTATTAAATGTTTAGCATATAATAAAAGTGAGTAATCACTCACTTTTATGAATAGGAGGTTTTATAGATGACTTCAACTATTGTATTAGCACAAGTAAGTAAAAGCTTTGGGAAAAAAAACGTTTTAAATAACATTAATATTAATGTAGATGCTGGACAAATTTTTGGCTTAATCGGCCCTTCTGGTTCAGGTAAAACTACTTTAGTGAAAATCATTGTAGGAATGGATCAACCCTCTGAAGGCCATGTGCATGTTTTAAAGACGCAAGTACCTAATTTGGGTTTGTTACAACATATCGGTTACATGGCACAGGCGGATGCTCTCTACAATGATTTGACCGGGAAAGAAAATCTTGCTTTTTTTGCTTCTCTCTATAAATTGAACAAAGAAATGCAAAAAGAGCGAATTGCTTATGCTGCCGATTTAGTAGAACTAACCCCTCATCTTTCTAAAAAAGTTCAGAACTATTCAGGTGGTATGAAGCGAAGACTATCTTTAGCTATTGCATTAATTCATGATCCTCAAATACTTATACTTGACGAGCCAACTGTTGGCATTGATCCCGAACTGAGAAAGTCTATTTGGGAGGAAATAAACCGATTAAAAGAGGAAGGGAAAACAATTTTAATCACAACACATGTAATGGACGAAGCAGAGAAATGCGATCAACTGGCCATGGTTAGAGATGGAGAAATAATTTCTAGTGGTTCACCATTAGAATTGAAAACCCACTACCAAATAAATAGCTTAGAAGAAGTATTTTTAAAAGCAGGAGGTGCAAAAAGATGATGACACTTGCTTTAGTTAAACGAGTTTGCCTCCAAATGGTACGAGACAAACGTACACTCGCTTTAATGATGATAGCACCATTAGTCATCTTAACATTGCTGCATTTTTTACTTTCTACGGAGACGACTATTCCGAAACTGGGCGTAACTGGTGTGGGAGAAAGTCTAATAAATGGGCTTGAAGAAAAAGAAATAGAAATCATCCAATATGATCAACTCAAAAACCCAAACGAACTTATAAAAGATGAAAACTTAGATGCTCTACTTCAGCTAGAGGGAGACCAAATAGATTTAACTATTACAAATGACGATCCTTCAAAAGCAAAAATGTTACAAACTAAAGTGATGCAAGCTATTTCTACCGAAAATGTAAAAGAACAATCTGCTAATTTATCCAAGCTCATGGAAGATATCGGTCGTCAACTTCCAAATGCACCAATAAATATAAATGAAGAAAAAACGTCTAATATTACTACTTCCTATATTTATGGAGGTAGTGAGACGACTTTCTTTGATCAGCTAAGTCCTATTCTAGTTGGTTTCTTTGTTTTCTTTTTCGTCTTCCTCATTTCTGGTATAGGATTGTTGCGAGAACGAACGACTGGGACGCTTGACCGATTGATGGCAACACCTATTCAGAGAAGGGATATTGTATTTGGCTATTTAATTGGCTATGGTTTATTTGCCGTCATTCAGACAATTATCGTGGTTTTTTACGCTACGAAAGTATTAGATATTACGCTAGTCGGATCTCTTTGGAATGTGATTTTTATTAATTTATCACTAGCGCTTGTTGCATTATTACTTGGTATTTTATTGTCCGCATTTACGAATTCAGAATTTCAAATGATGCAGTTTATACCAATTGCAATTGTTCCCCAAGTCTTTTTCGCAGGAATTTTGCCGTTTGAAGGAATGCCGGAATGGATGCAAATTATTGCGAAACTGATGCCTATGTACTATGGTGGTAATGCGTTAGTAGACGTTATGTATAAAGGGTTTGGACTAAATGACATTATAAATGAACTCTTTGTATTATTAGGATTTGCCTTTGTATTCGTTTTGTTAAACATAGTTGCATTAAAGAAATATCGCAAAATTTGAGGGGAGTAAACAATGTCCGAAGATGAAGTATTATTACAGCAGTTATTTGAAGAAGAAAAGTTAACCGAGAAGCAAAAAAAGATAATCGTTGCCGCTATAGAATCATTTTCCGAAAAAGGCTATGCTGCAACTTCTACTAGTGAAATTGCGAAAAAAGCGGGTGTAGCCGAGGGAACGATTTTTAGGCATTATAAAACGAAAAAAGAGCTTCTTGTTTCCATAGTTGCCCCCCTGATGACAAAGCTAGTTGGTCCATTCATTGTAAACGATTTTCATAAAGTACTGGATCGTCCCTATGAAAACGTAGAAGACTTTTTAAGAGCCGCGATCAAAAATCGAAGTGACATTATTAAAAAGATGCTTCCCGTTATTAAAATTGTTATACAGGAAATACCATTCCAACCTGAGTTAAGAGAACAGTTTATAGAACATGTTGCTAAGAAAACTTTTGAACGAATTTTGCAGGTCATTAAAGGGTATCAAGATAAAGGGCAACTGATCGAAATACCGACATTAAGCGCTGCTAGGCTTGCTATTTCAAGTATATTTGGCTTTTTAATTTCTCGCTATATTTTCTTCCCAGACAGTGAATGGGACGATGAACTGGAAACAGAGCGTACGGTACAATTCATTATGCATGGACTTGGGAAGAAATAGGAAGAACACATGATTCCAGTCATTACTTGTCTGTTATCATGTGTTTTTTTTATTGCGCTATTTTTTCTATCTCTTCTTTTAATGCAGCTTTCATCTTTTGCGCCGCTTCAACTTTAGCAGGAAGATCTTGTGAAATTTCGATTTTATGACATCCTGTGGTGATCAATTTTTTTATTTCGCTCACATTGCTACATGGTGATTCTAAAATATTCACGACACTTCCAAATTGCAAACTTTGATGTGTGTCACTACCACCAACTACAGGTAAACCTAATTCTTTTGCAAATGGAAATACTTTTTTAGAGTTTTCATCGATGCCTTGTTCAAATAAATCCTTCCCATTTAAATCGAAAGCATCTAATTGTTTTAATAAATGATGATCGATTTGATGTAGCGGCGTAGTCTCACGGTAAGGATGGGCCCCAATTTTCAATAAATTGAATGCTGACGCTTCTTCTAATAGTTCTGCAAATGGTATAAAATGATCCTTTTCCGTATAAGCATCCAATTTAGCACGAAGTCCACGAATATCTTCTCTACTACCAATCATTAAAATATGACCAGTCTCGTTAATATCCACTTCCATTCCTGGGAAAACTTTTACCCCATTTACTACATAATACTGCTCGACATATGGAAATTCTTTATCTAGTGTATCGTACACATCCGTAAATCGGTGTGTATTAAAGTGTTCTGTAAGAGCAAAACCATCTAATCCATTTTCCTTTGCTGCATTTACCATATCGATAAAATATTCAAGTGAAAACTCCACTTTTTTTGATAACTTTCCGTGCGTGTGAAAATCTATTTTCATGTTAGGCTCTCTCCTTGTTCATAAAGTTAAAAATGATAAATGGATCCTATCCAAAATACGAATAAAACATAGACAATGGAGCCTACTGTAAAGAAATAATCTCTATTCGTAAAAGACATATATGCAAGTTTTAGTTTTTTCACATTTGGGTTGGAAGCTGAGTAACTAAATCCTTTTGTTTCAAGTGCTTCTACTGTTGTCCTAGATCTCTTTGCACCATTCAATATAAGTGGATAAAAGGACATAATAAGTATTTTCATAAAATAATAGATAGATCTCCAATAAAATAAACCTTTGGAAGTTGGAGCTTTTCCGCGTAATCGATACGATAAGAAAATTTGATGAAATTCCTCCATTAACGTTGGTAAAATACGATACCCAAAGGCAATACTAAAAGATACTTGCGCTGGCATGCCTAAACTAAGTAGACCATCACTAAACTTTTCAGGATCAATACTGGAAAACACGGAAATACTCGCTAATGAAATAATGGCTAGTTTGACCGTTAGCCAAAACATTGGGGTAACAGACTCCAATCCCCCACCAAAAAATAAAGAAACAATAAACAAAAAACCAATTTCACTTAACAAACCTGTACATAAAATGATTAAAATAAGTGGACTTGTTCGAGCTACTATTGTTGTGCATATAGTAAACACCAGAAGACCCGTTAAAATGGTTTTATTGTGAAGAAACCAAGGAACAACACCGAAAAACAAATACCATCCAATAAGTGTGCGTGGATCTAGTTTTGCTAGTAAGGTATCGCCATTTCCATACGCCGTTTTTAATAATTCTTCTTTTACATATTCAACAGACAGTTTCTCACGCATACTCCTTGCATAATCCAAGATTCACTCGCTCCTTACTCCTTAACCAGTACTCCGTAAATTCTTCTACGGTATAGCATAATACATGCATATTTAACGCTTTACTTAATTGTAAAATTTGAGGACTTTCAAGCCCCGCTTGCACTAATAATGCCTCATCTTCAAATACGCCTCTTCGATCGGCATCTCGAATAATTATCCCTTGATTCATAACGATTACCCGATTAGACCACTCTGAAACAAGCTGCATATCATGCGTTGCAATGATAACCGTTTTGACATGTTTTCTTAACTGAGAAAGCATGAAAACCATTTGTTTTTTTGTTGCGATATCTAAATTAGCAGTTGGTTCATCTAGTAATATAATCTCCGGATTCATCGCCGCTCCAATTGCTAGGGATGCTCTACGTTGTTGTCCACCACTTAGAAGTCGACCATCTCGGTCTTGGATTTCAGTAAGGGAAAAATCCTCTAGTAATCGATTTACCATTTCTTCATAGTTTGGGACTTTCCTTACTTTTAAAAAGTACTCAATATCTTTTCGCACAGAGTCATTGATAAACATTTCCTCTGGATTTTGATATACATAAGCTACAACTTCACTGAGTTTCTCTGGCGTCAGTTTTCGAGTAGATCTACTTTTCACAAACACCTCGCCTTTACTTGGTTTCATGATCCCAGTAATTAGTTTGATCAGTGAAGATTTCCCTGCTCCATTATTTCCTACTAACGCAACGAGATCCCCCGTTTGAAAAGTAATATTAATATTGGATAACACTTGTTTTGTCGTTCTTTTAAGCGTTCTGTAGGAGTGAGACACTTCTTTAAACTCAATAAGCGGTTCACTTAGAWGGTCTATACAGGTTTCCGGTAATGAATTACTTGGAGTTGCTGCATGCGGAATATTCCTATTAGAAACTGAAAAATGTGTTACTGCCTCATCAAGAATAATCGGAAAAATATCCGTTTCTTCACCACTTTTCAATGAATGGGCCGCTTGTGTAACTTGCGGTGGATAAATTTGCCGTTCCATTAATTCTTCTACTTGCGATAACGCTTCCTGAACCGGCTTTTTCCATCGCAAGCTTCCTTTATCCATTAAGATAACCTGATTGCAATAGTTTGCTATAAACTCTGTATGATGTTCGATGACAATAATCGTCATATTGTATTTGAAATTTAAATCTCTTAATATGTCATAGATTTTTTTCGCGTGATTTGGATCAAGTTGGGCAATCGGTTCATCTATTATTAAAACTTTAGGCTGCATTGCAAGTGTCCCTGCTAATGCTAAGAGATGCTTTTGTCCGCCACTTAACTGCCATATGAACTCTTTACGAAGTGAAGAAAGCCCCGTCACTTCAAGGGCCCACTCCCCTCGTTCTTTATAATCTTGCAAACCGTAATTTAATGGTACAAAACAAACGTCATCTATGACAGTTGGTCGTAATAGTTGATTTTCAAAGTCTTGGTATACATATCCAATATTTTGCGAAAGCTCAGATACCGAATGATCTGCCGCAGTTAAATCATTCACGATTACTTCTCCTTCAAAATCACCAACGTAAAATTGAGGAATTAGCCCATTAAATGTTTTACATAAAGTAGATTTCCCTGATCCATTTCCACCAATAATAGCTGTAAACTCGCCTGGATCAATTGTTAAGTTTACATTTTTCAATACCGATGTTTCCGATCCTGGGTAGGTAAATGTAACATCTTTCAACTCGATAATAGGTTTAACCGACATTACTAACATCCCTTATATTTTTCTTGTTTTTGGACTTGTTTACCATAATCCCTACGGTGAATATGGCAATGATAGCTGCAACTCCAATAACAATCCATATGAACGAATCACCGAATGTTTCTAAGAAATCCGGCTCCCAAACACCAATATTAATATCAGATTCGGACATAAATTCTGTTACAACCGCTATAGCAGCTAATACAACCCCGACTACAACCAATCTCGGCGTAATTAGTTCGTTCCATGAATATTGAACTTTATTGTCCCTTGGTTTCATACCAAGTAAAGGCTCAATTTTCCCATAAAGTCTAGGTACTAGATAAAGTGTTGGAAGTAAGGCAAATAAAATTCCCGAAAAAAGTAAGTCATTAAAAAACGCAACTCCTTCTACAATAAGCACGCTTTGCGCTAGACCTTCTACTGCCTCCAATTCTTCTATTCCTACCCAAACTTTCCCCATATCTACTATAGTTCCAAGTAAATGGTGGACGATTAACCCTGACATGACTGCAATACCAACCTGCAAGCGATTCAATGGATTTCTTACTAAAATTCCCGCAATATACATTCCTAAAGAAAATGTAATGAATTTTTCTATTTCTCCAATTCCACCGAACTGGCCAAGCATTAGTTCTCCAAAAATAATTTCACCTAATGCTGCTCCAATTGCTGCATATAGTGGATGGAACAAAATACATAATGTTAGTGGGATGAATGCAAAATATTCCACTGATAATTCAATAACACCAAGTTGCACTGAGGGAATTAGTTCTGTAAACATATTCGAAAGACCATAAAGCGACATCGATAAAATAAAGATCATCATTTTTTGCGATTGTGTTAATTGATAGGCACTCTTTTTTGTCATTGTTAACTCCTCCTTTTCACTTCATATAGTATCAATCGGTTGTTAACGGAATGTTAAGACAACATGAAATGAATGTAAATATATTTTCACTAATTATCTAATGAAAAATATTTTTCATCAGTAAAATAAATGTGATACAATTCATATCAAGAAAGAAAATGTAAGTGTAAGGAGAGGATATGATGTACCAATTAGATTGGAATCTAGAAGAATTAACCCCCCACCAAAAAACAATTGCCGATTATGTTCAAAAAAATATCCATGCAATGCTCTATACAACTGAAACAGAAATTGCAGAACAGCTAAACCTAAGCAATGCTACCGTTTCTCGTTTTTGGAAGACTGTTGGCTATGAAAACTTCAAAGACTTTAAAAATAACTTAAAAGAACATAGTGAAATCTCTCCAGCAAATAAGCTTGAAAATATTATGCAAAAAGTGGAATCAAATGAAATGCAAAATAAAATGCTTGCGCAGAGCTTGCAGCATTTACAAGAAACACTTCTTTACTTTTCTTCGGAGAACTTTCAACAAGCAGTCGATGCATGCAGTAGTTGTGAAAACATTTACATTTTTAGTCCTGGTCCGTCAGAAGGGCTTGCACAGTTAATAAATTTCAGACTATCTCGATTCGGTCTATCTGTCCATTTACTACCAAAGGGTGGGCATGAGATCTTTGAATCTATGGTACATATGACTGAAAATGACACTGTTTTAATATTTGGCTTTGTACAATTACATCCAGAGACAAAAGTTATTCTAGATCATTCAAAAGCGATCGGATGCAAATCTATTGTCATAACCGATAGGCTCATTTCAGATTTTAATACAAGTGCAGATATCGTTTTGTATGCAAGTAGAGGAGAACTATGGGAATTTCATTCGATGGTTGCTMCAACTTTTCTTATAGAGAATTTAATAATAGCGGTAGGGATGCACAAAAAAGAACATTCCATTGCGAAGCTAGAGGAATTAAATGAATTGAGAAGGAAATACAAAGATATATTACCAAGATAATATAAAAGCGGTGAAGGAATATTTGGATTCTAACTAATATCTCAAGTGCAAAAAAGCCCCAGTGTCTTTAATTATTTAAGGTCAAAACCTGTTTTCATCGTTTTCGGAGGGCTTCAAACAGACTTGTTGCTATAATCATTACCGTATAATTTTGAGAGAGGTTAGTCGTGACTGACGTCACGACCAACCTCTCTTTTTTCGGTAATCTTATGGCGTTTGTCTGTCCTTCACCCTCCTTCAACTATAAAAATAAGGTTAAGACCTTTTTGGATAATGAGGGAAGAGACGCTTTCCAATACAGAAAGGAAGCTCCTGAAGATGCAATTTCAGGAGCTTTAATGCTGCTCTATTCGATAAATGCTATCTATTTTTATGTCATATACTTTTTTACCAAAAAAAGAAGAAAACTAGGAGAAATGCTCCTCTTAAAGATTCTTGCTAACAGGTCCATCTCCTCAAGTCTATTATTCTATTAAGTTGGCAATAATCCCTTTAATATTACTATTTTAGGGGTAACGGAATTGTTACTGTCAAAAGCATGACCTTCGTTTGAAGCTGATAAACAAATAGAGGTTTTTTCACCACAAACGTTAAAGGCATACCAGTTACAGTATTTGCTACTAGTTGGTTATTTTAATGACGTAGAGATGGAATTACTGGATACAAATCAACTGAAGGAATATCTCGCTACTTCCGGCAAACATTTAAAACCAGCCAGTCTTGCACATCGTATTCGCTTTATGAAATCATTTTTTCGTTGGTCTCATGAAGAAGGATACCTAAGTAAGAATCCAACATCCAAAATTAAAGAACCTAAGGTAGGGAAGCGGATACCCAAGTATTTAACCGAAAAATACCATGGTTTTGGTTTCAATATCTCTGTGATACTTATTATTCCCCCAGTTGCTTATTTAAGGATAAAAATATTATCCAATAACCTTCCTTCACTAACCTGCACCTTTAGTTCAATATAAAAAAGACTTTACTCCGTCCTTCTTGAAGTAAAGCACCCGTTAGTTAAACATCAAATTAAATCTATCTATTTATATTTTTGGACATGCCAATGGTAAATTTCTTGAACCCAAAGGTTTCATAATATGGTTCCAAACTTTCCACACACATTAGTTGAGGAATTACCCGATTTTGCTCACAATGGTGAATTATTCGATTAACCATTTCTTTGCCGATTCCTTCGGACTGATAGCTTGGTAGAACACATAATCCACAAACAACTCCAGTAATTACACCATCTGAAATAACACGTCCCATACCCACTAATTGTTCTTCATCAGATGCGTAAATGGCGTACCAACTTTGATTGCACATTCGTTCCAAATCATTACTTGTTAATTTAAGTGAATTCCATCCTAAAGATTCATATAGGGTTAGTAATTGGTCAAAGTTAATAGGGGGTTCTGTCGTATAATTTATATATTTCACCATATAATTACCTCCTGATTTTTGTATATTATAATTCTACACCGACAAAAAATATATAACTTTTTTTCATTGCTTATTCAACTAAACTGCGTCTTTAGTTGAATAAGAGTAAAGGCTGTCTATTGACAATCTTGTTCTGCTAAAGGACCCGTTAGTTCAAGAAGAAAAGTGACGCTTATTCAAAAATAGCACCCGATAGTTAAGTTTCAAGAATATTCTACTAAGAACTGGCAATAACAAGAATAGCAATGGTCCATACAATTAATACAAAAGATGTTGTCATCCAGAATGTATTATTAGTAGTAGGTTGGTCATTCTTTACTTTTTTTATTATTTCTACAAGGTTGAGACAAAAAATAATAGCTAATATCGGCATCAAATAAAAACCAATAAAGAAAAAGAGTGTTTCCATAGATTAACTTCACCTCCAAAATAATGATACCGATTCCCTTATTACTTATTTGCCTTTTTACTACAATCTGTCCCGATTGTTAAACACAAAGTTTAAACAACACTCATCAACTAAACGCACCCGTTAATCAAAAAAATTATCGTGATAATATTGCATCTGTACTTATTTTCCACAGTGAACCGATGATGAACTGGAAAAATCTCTTTAAACCAAAGGGGACCATTTACAATTCCTGTTACACTAATAGAAGTAGTTGCTCCACCGTTTAATGTGTAAAAGTTTATGGTGATTTTAGAGTCAGGTGATTGTGCTGTTTCAATGGGTTCTCTCGCAAATGTGTTTACCGCTACCCCTACTGTCTAAGCCGCCGAATGATCCTTATGAACTAAAGCACCCGTTAGTTGAAGAAGAAAAGAGACGCTAATTAAACAATCTCGCTCGATTATGGAAATGAAAAACATTCAAATTCTCAATAAAATCAATGTGTTTTACTTTGAATCTAGCTTGGATTTAATAAATGTAATTAGGCATTGCATTAGCGTAAACGATATAGAAAAGGCAAGATAGTTAGATACACTACCAGAAAAGATAAGAATAATAATTACAAAAGTCATTACATTCGTAAAAAACAAGCTTGTAAACATCCGTACCCATAAACCATAATTTTTCGATTCAATTTGGAAATCCAGAATTATGACTAGCACCCCCATAAACAATACAAAAAACAACCCAAATAGCGATACGTTTAAACTATTTTGCACGACGAAAAAACTAATATAAAAAACAGCTATAGATAAAGCAACAAAAAGTATAATAGTAACCCACGTCTCAGTTTTTGTTGTCCATTTCATCTTTATTTCCTCTCTGAAAATAATTTTATATACAATCTGGCCCTATTGATGAACACAAGTTAAACAATACTCTTAAACTAACCTGTCCCTTTAGTTCAATAAGAAAAAAGGCTTTACCCCTTCTTGAAGTAAAGCACCCGTTAGCTTAATAAGAATAAAGGAATTGCAGCATCAATCCCTTTATCTCCAATCAAAATATTTTATTTTTTACTTCAAGTTAAAAATTCCCTTACCAGTCTCCATATTTATAGGCAATGATGAATGTTCATGAGATATGACCCAAGATTCATTCACTTTTTTTAAACCATATGTGAACCGATTTGTCATTTGACGAAGTATCTCACCAGATTCTTCTTGGTGAGCAGCAAACGTTACAGCACAATGTACAAATGCGAGATATGAATTTTCTTCAACTACTAGGTTATTAAATTCAACTTTAAGTAAA
>NZ_JBFTLO010000041.1:0-23868 GCF_056396485.1 Psychrobacillus sp. 05T411
GGCCTGTATATGCATCATATACATCTAAACCAAGTCCACTTTGCTTTCCATGAGTTTCTTGTCGTTCACTTCGAAGCAATTGGAATTGACCATTTGACATATGCTTTAATCGTTCATTTGCAGCCGCAACGATTTGCTCCAAATATTCAATTTGCACATAGCGTTCGAACGAAATTTTCAAGTGATTTTGTCCGCGGAGCATGTCATACAAATCGATAATACGATGCACCTCTTGCTCCAAAGTTGCAATCCTTTCGCTTGTAGCCGCAATTTTTCCCTCTAATATTCGGCCTGCTTTTTCATATTCTTTTGTACTATTCAATGCAGTTAAAGCTTGTTCGTACGTTTCTTTTAACTGAATGAGTTCTTCTTCTAATGGCACTAGCTCTACTTTTACTTTCGAGGCTAATTGTTGCCGTCCTTCTTTCACTTGCTCAGTTAATGTATGAAGGGCTTGTTTGTACTTGGTGCATTGCTCTTTTAGCATCGTTCGATCTCTTTCGGATAATTTAGCTGCTTTATATGCTTCTATTGATTTAAAAGATGCTTTTACTAATGCGTTCTGGAAATTCCCATATGCTTTATCCCGTTTTTCTATTGTTTCTTTTTCGGTTTTGTCAGCATGTTCAAGTGTTAAAACTGCTTTTGTACGTGCATCTTGTGCAGCTTTCAGCATTTTTTGGGCTTCTTCCCATGCTTGTTCTAATAATTCTTTTTGTTTCTTAGCAGCCACCAATTGAACTTGAAGCTCCTGCAAACTTGGGATAGAAGCGGGAATGGATGTTTGTTTCGATGCATATACAGCTTTTGCTTGCTCTAATAGATTGTTCTGCTCTTGATAGGTTGTTTCCAATTGAACTTTTTCCTGCTCTAATTTTTCTACTTTTGCTAGCAAGTCTTTATAAGGTTGTTTCAATAAAGAAAGCTTCTTTTTTTCTAATCGAAGTGCGTTCACTTCCATTTGTAACTTTCCTACATCCTCCTGCAATTGGTCTACTTGGAGAATATCTACTTGCATCTCCTCTAATCGATCGGCAAGTCTTTGTAGCTGTTTATCGGCAGCTTCTTTTTTAGCACGAGTCGTTAACAGTTTCGTTTCTTGTTTAGCCAATGCTTCTTTTAATCGCTGCAATGCTTCTTCATTCACAGATTGCTCGTGTCCATCCAGGTTCAACACATCATGTTCTTTACTTCCGCAAACAGGGCAAGGTTCACCAGATACTAGTTTAGATGCTAGAATAGCGGCCTGGTTGCTCATCCATTTTTGTTCTTCTGCAACATATGTAGTTTTCATTTCATCGAAGATCTTTTGCTGATCCGTTTCTTCGATTACCAATACATTTCGTTCTTCTGTGCTCAACACATATTCTTGAAGCGCTGTGTGTTGTGCTTCAAATATAGATAGTTCCTGTACTTTCGTGTCGAGTGGCTCCACTAACTCCTCTAGCTTGTCTATTTCTTTTTTTTGTTCTGCAGATACTTCTTTTTCTTGAAAGAAGAGTTCGGACTTCTCGTCCAATTGACTTTTGAACGCTACTGTACTTTTTTCAAGCTGAAGCATTTCTTTTCTTTTGGTATCTAGTTCTTCAAATAAAGGCAGCAATCCATTAAGTTGTATAAGTGTTTCTACACTTCTTTCACGACTTTCTTTTTTATTTGCCTCGTTTTTATACATTATTTGAACTTTTTTTAAGTTTTCTTCAGCCGCTGTCATTTCTTTTCGTGCAACTTCAAGCAACAGCTGTTTTTCGTTCAATTCTAGCTTTAGTTCAGTATAGTAGCTTTCTATTGCTTCTATCGTGCTTGCGCGTTCAGCTGCTTCTAGCTGATTTTGTTTGTCGTCGTATTCTTTGGATTGTTCTTTTAAGCCTTCTAGTTGTTGCTCTTTTGCCTCTAGCTCTTGAAAACGCTCGTTTACGGCTTTTGCTTCATGATAGGCCGTTTGTTTCGTTGCATGCTGTGTGTATGTCTMTTTATACTTAAATTCATCTAGTTGAATTTTTTCTTTATAAAAACTTGTTTCTTCTTTTAAAGCTTCGACTAATTGATAGGTGTTGAAACTGCTCGACTCAATTAATTCAAAAACGCTCGATTCTCGCACTGGAAAGGATGCTAAAATTTGCTCCGTGTATCCATTTCTCGTTTGTTCCTCTTTTTTTAGTTCCGCTTCTGCAACTACCTTTTTGTCTTTCAGCTTCTCGCTTATCATTTTATACGGCTCTGTTTTGAATATTTTACGTAAAATGGCTTCTTTGTTCTCTGTTGGAGAAGTAAGAAGTTTTCTAAATTCTCCTTGGGGAAGCATAACAATTTGACTGAATTGGTCTAGTGTTAGTCCAATTATTTCTTCTACTTTTTTATTGATCTCGGAAACGATTTGTCTTTCAACTGCCGGGACTTCCCCTGTTTCTTGTATTTCAAAAAATTCGTATCGTTCACCTGTTGCCCCTTTGTTCCCTTTTTTCACATGTGGGAGTTGCCGTAAAATGCGATACTTGCGATCATGTATTTCAAATATCAGCTCGACAGCAGTATGTGTGTCATCTGTAGCGAAATCGCTTCGCATCATTTTCGTGTCACGTCGATCTTCACCACTGCCAGACCCGTATAATGCAAAACAAATCCCATCAAATATCGTTGTTTTTCCAGCTCCTGTTGCGCCTGAAATGACAAATAGTCGATTGTCCTTTAACTCTGTAAAATCAATCGTCTCGGTGAATTTATATGGGCCAAAAGCAGTTATTTTCAGTTGAAGTGGCTTCATGCTTGGCTTCCTCCTTCCCGTTCTTCCATGATTGTTTGTCCGAGCACTTCTTTAAACAGTGCTTCTGTTTCCTCTGTAGGCATATTTCCGCTTAATTCCGCATAAAATGCTTGAAATAGCGTAAAATCATCCATCTTTCTTCGAGGTATCGTGTCACTTTCTGGCGAAGTATTATGTTGGCGAAGTATTTTTCTTTCAACATGCATTGCATTTGGGTAAACCGTTCGAATTTGCTCCATTGGTGATAAAATCGGCGTCTCATCGAGCAGTTTTACAAATACGAAGTCTTCACTTATCGCCTGCTGTAAAATATCTTGCATATACCCTTCTACCGTCCGCATATCACGATTTGGAGTTAATAATCTTTTTTCGACCGTGGTATTCCCTACTTCATCCATTTCCACAATAAAGAACCCTTTTTTATGATACTCTTCCGAAATCGAGTATTTTAAAGGAGAACCGGCATATTGAATCGTCTCGTTTAACACATAATGTGCCTGGTGAAGATGTCCAAGTGCTGTATAGTGAAAGCTTTTAAAAAGAGCTGCGTCTACGTACTCTGCTCCACCTATTGCTAGTGGACGTTCTGATTCACTCGTATTTTCTTCCTCTTGTCCATGAGGAGTGACAAATGCATGCCCCACAAAAACATGACGCTTTGTAGGATCTACTTGTTTTTCGATTTCTTCTATAATTGCTTTCATCGCGGTTTGATGACTCGTAATGGATTCGTTTTCTAGTGCATGGCGTACTTGAGATGGATCTGTATAGGGTATCAAATGAAAGAAAACTTCTCCAAATGCATCATTTAATACGACTGGTTTTGGTTCTTTCGTTAATTGACCGACTATATGCAATCCAGCTTCTTTCATCAGTTTACTTCCAAAGTTTAAACGTCCCGGGCTATCATGGTTACCTGCGATACTAAGTACAGGAGTTCGACGTTTTAACACGATTTCCTCTAGTATATCGTCTAATAAGTTTACTGCTTCAGTAGGCGGCACTGCACGATCATATAAATCCCCTGCAATAATAACTGCATCTGGTTTTTCTTTATCTATCGCTTCTAAAAACTGATTTAAAACAAACCTTTGTTCATCGGTCATATATACGCCCTGCACTAGTTTTCCTAAATGCCAGTCTGCTGTATGAAAAAATTTCAATGAAATGACTCCTTTCAATATTCACTATGTTTATTTTAACAGATGAAAGCGCTTGTAAAATATGGAATTATCCAAAATTTCAGTGCACCTTATTGCTTGACATGTTATGATGTTTGTGGGAGGAGGATGTTTATGTCATCAGAAGCTTATCAACTTACAGCCATAATTATTTATATGGCCGCAATGCTAGTTATCGGCTGGTATTCTTACAAAAAAACAGCCAATTTAACAGATTATATGCTCGGAGGACGTTCGCTCGGACCTGCTGTAACAGCATTGAGTGCCGGAGCTGCAGATATGTCCGGTTGGTTATTGATGGGACTACCGGGAGCAATTTACTTAACAGGTATGGGAGAGGCTTGGATTGCTATCGGTCTTACAATCGGTGCCTATTTAAACTGGTTATATGTTGCACCAAGACTTCGTGTATATACACAAGTATCAAATGATTCCATTACGATTCCGAGTTATTTAGAAAGTCGTTTAAAACAATCATCTCGTTTACTACGTGTTGCATCAGGTCTCATTATTTTATTATTCTTTACGTTTTACGTATCTTCTGGAATGGTAGCAGGAGGGGTTTTCTTTGAAAGCTCATTCGGTCTTGATTATCATACTGGTTTGCTAATTGTTTCCGCTGTTGTTGTTGCGTACACACTTTTTGGAGGGTTTTTGGCAGTAAGTTATACGGATTTCCTACAAGGTTTACTTATGTTCTTAGCACTCATTTGCGTACCTATCTTCGGATTATTTTTGACAGGTGGTCTTGGGGAAACAGTAGAATCTATTAAAGCAGTTAACCCAACACATTTAAGCCTTTTTGCAGGAACCACTGTATTAGGAATTATTTCTACAGTAGCATGGGGTCTCGGTTACTTTGGTCAACCTCATATTATCGTTCGTTTCATGGCGATAAAATCTGTCAAAGAAACGAAACAAGCTCGTCGTATTGGGATTGGGTGGATGATTTTAAGTTTAGTTGGTGCTATTGCTACTGCATTAGTTGGAGTTGCCTACTATCAACAAAACCCGGGTCTGACTTTAACGAGTCCGGAAGCGGTATTCATCGCACTTGGGCAAATTATTTTCCATCCATTTATCGCAGGTCTTGTACTAGCAGCTGTATTAGCAGCTGTTATGAGCACGATTTCCTCACAGTTAATCGTTACATCTTCTGCATTGATAGAAGATTTATACAAAGCGATTATTAAGACGAATGCATCTGATCGAACCTATGTAAATTACGGACGTCTTGCCGTTCTTGTCGTTTCTATTGTTGCGGCGATTCTGGCATGGGGCGAAAATGAAACAATCTTGAAACTTGTATCCTTTGCTTGGGCAGGTTTCGGTGCATCATTTGGTCCTGTTATTTTACTTTCACTTTACTGGAGAAAAATTACTTCAGCAGGTGCGCTATGGGGTATGATTGTTGGTGCTGTAGTTGTTGTAGTATGGGGATCTATAGATGCTCTTTCAGGTACATTATACGAAATCGTTCCTGGTTTCGTATTATCGTTAATCGTAACGGTTGTTGTCAGTTTGATGACATACAAACCAAATCCTGAGATCGAGAAAGAGTTTGATGAAACTTTACGTTTGTTGAAAGAAGAACGAAAATAAGAATGAATAGAAAGCTGGCCGATTGATTCGGCCAGCTTTTTTTATGGATATTACACTTTATGGGGAAAGTGCGTCGTAAGGTAACAGCTAGCCTTCGTGCTTGCCGCAGTCATGAGACTCATGTGGCTTAGGAAGCGCTACGGCAAATGTAACCTCCCTATTTATTTAGAGATGATTGTCCAATAAAAATGCGCAACATTGCAATCTTCTCACCCCAAGTAAAGAGCTATTTTAAGAACTGATTGCTTTCATCGGCAATTTGGTTGCTTTCGTTCGGATTTGGTTGCTCTCACGCTGATTTAGTTGCTTTCCGAATAGAATTGGTTGCTTTCAATGATCAATTGGTTGCTCTTAGCCATCTTCTGGTATCTCCCATTCGAAAATCGGCGGAAATTTTGTTTTTTTACTAGTTGATACTGGATAAATCAGCATTTTCCATTGATTTTCACGGCGGGCACTTTATTCAACTCTTTCAGACACAGTATCCCTATACTGTCTACCATTCTTTGTCCCTATATGACACTTGTCATACTTAAGACTTGACGTTTATGCCTACTCCTAATAGCTGACACCCTTTATAGTTAGGGTAATGATTCTCTTATAGGAGGAATACTAGTGAGCAGAGAAAAAACACTTGAATTACGCAAAAATGTAAAACCCTTTGAAAACTCAGAGTTGAAAAAGAGTATTGTTCAACTTATTAATACGATTCCACCATTTTTTATCGTTTGGTTTTTAGCTTACATGAGTTTAGATATTTCAGTTTGGCTAACAGTTGCATTGTCTGTGATCGCTGGAGGATTTGTTGTTCGTGTCTTCATCATTTTCCACGATTGTACACACGGTTCGTTCTTTAGAAATAAAAAAGCAAACAATATTACTGGTACAATTACGGGAATTATTACGTTATTCGCCTATGAAAAGTGGAAACGTGAGCATAATATCCACCACGCAACAAGCGGAAATTTAGATAAACGCGGTGTCGGTGATATATGGATGATGACTGTGGAAGAATATGTAGAAGCTTCCCCAATGAAACGTCTTTCTTACAGACTTTACCGAAATCCGATTGTGATGTTCGGTTTAGGACCTGCCTTGTTATTTTTAGTAAGTAATCGATTTAATCGAAAAGATGCTCGTCCAAAAGAACGCAATAACACTTACTTAATCAATGTTTCTGTAGTTGTTCTGTATGCGCTTATGATTTGGTTGATTGGCTGGCAAGCATTTGCGATCATTCAAGGAACGATTCTATTCGTTGCCGGTTCACTAGGCATTTGGTTGTTTTATGTACAACACCAATTTGAAGATTCGTATTTTGAAGACGAAGCTGATTGGGATTATGTAAAAGCTGCTGTTGAAGGAAGTTCTTATTATAAATTACCAAAGGTTTTACAATGGGTAACTGGTAATATCGGCTTTCATCATGTGCATCATCTAAGTCCAAGAGTTCCAAACTATAACTTAGAAAAAGCACATGAATCGACTCCGCCTTTACAAAAAGCCACGACGATTAATCTTCGTACTAGCTTACAATCTATTCATTTTCGTTTATTTGATGAAGCGAACAAAAGCTTTGTAAGCTTTAGAGAGATTAAATATTTACTCAAACAATCTAAGCAAAAAGTAAACGCCAAAAATGCAACGCTTGAAGGGAAATAACCTTTTGCAAAAACCATTCCATTGTTACGCGGAATGGTTTTTCATTTATAATGAAGATAAGTGAGGTGTATTCTTTGCCAAAATGGTATCAGATTTTCCCGAAGTATCCGTGGTTAAGTATTTATGCATGGGTTGTTTTTTGTATTTTTCCTTTCTTTTTTATTTTTAAATCAAGCGCACCAATCGAAATTGTCATTGGACTCAGTTTAACTATTTTGTTTTTTATAGCATATCGAGTATCGTTCACTTCCGCTGGTTGGCTTTTATATGTATGCGTAGCTATTGAAATGGCAATTAGCGTAACGATGACACTCCTTTTTGGATATATTTATTTTTCGATATTTTTATCGTTCTTCATTGGTCATATACAACATAAAGTTAGTTTTTTTATCATTTATAGCATCCATATAGCTGCTATCATTGTAGCCGTCATTATTGGCTTTTTTCATCAAACAGAACTTTTTTTATCCCATCTTCCTTTTTTAATCGCCTGTTTGATCGGTGTAATATTACTTCCTTTCAACACCTATAACCGAAATAAGAGAGAATTGTTAGAAGGACAGCTTGAAGATGCTCAGAAACGCATTTCTCAATTTATCATTATTGAAGAAAGAGAACGAATTGCACGAGATTTACATGATACACTTGGGCAAAAACTGTCGCTCATTGGGTTAAAGAGTGATCTAGCTGGTAGACTAATCGAAAAAAATCCGCAAGCTGCTAAAAATGAGATTAACGATATTAACCAAACGGCACGCTCCGTTTTGAAAGAAGTACGCGAACTTGTGGCTGGAATGCGTGGTAATAAGTTGGAGGATGAGCTCTTTCGTATTAAGCAAATACTGCTGGCTGCCAATATTTCATGCAAGATAAGTGGTACATTAGAGCTGAAAAACACGACATTACTTATTGAAAATGTACTGAGCATGTGCCTAAAAGAAGCAGTAACAAACGTAGTCAAACATAGTGGTGCTACTGCTTGTTCGATTTCGATTAAACAATCCGCGAAAGAAACAATGCTTAAAGTACATGACAACGGCGCTGGAATTGATACGAAAAATGAATGGACAAAAGGGCACGGCCTTCGTGGTATAAAAGAAAGATTAGACTTTGTGAATGGTAGTTTAGATATCCACTCCAAAAATGGTACAACGCTTCATATACGTGTTCCTATCGTCATTCAACAAACAGATCAGGAGGAAAATACATGATACGAATTGTCATTGCGGAAGATCAACGAATGGTACTTGGTGCTTTAGGTTCTCTCTTAGATTTAGAAGAGGATATGGAAGTTGTCGGTAAAGCAAGTAATGGCGAGGAAGCACTTGCCTTAATCGAACAACTGCAGCCCGATATATGCATTATGGATATTGAAATGCCCGTTAAAAGTGGCTTAGATGCTGCCGAACACTTAAAGAATAGTGCTTGCAAAGTCATTATTTTAACTACTTTTGCACGGTCCGGTTATTTTGAACGTGCTCGTAAAGCTGGAGTGAACGGCTATTTATTGAAAGATAGTCCAAGTGAAGAACTGGCCAATTCCATTCGTATTATTATGGATGGTCGCCGTATTTATGCGCCAGAGCTAGTTGATATTGCATATGAAGGTGAAAATCCTTTAACAGAACGTGAAAGCCAAGTGCTAGAACTTATCGCGGACGGTAAGAACACAAAGGAGATCGCAAGCGAACTTTATATTACGACCGGTACTGTTCGCAATTATATTTCGGTTATTTTGGATAAGCTAGATGTCAGTAATCGAATCGAAGCGATTGCTAGGTTTAAGGAAAAAGGTTGGTTTAAATAGTCATTTTACTGCTTAAAGTAATTACTTTAAGCAGTTTTTTTATTTCCACTAAACTTTTTACATCTTTGAAGGGTATATATAAGTGAAAGGAATGAACAAGTTAAAATGCATGAAGATTTAATAAAAGAAATTATAAAAGGAAATAGAGATGCATTTCATCAGCTTTACGATGAGTATGCTGGATATGCTATTCGAACAGCAAAGGCAATTACTCGGGACGACGAGCTCGCAAAAGATGCCGTGCAGGAGGCTTTTATTCGTGTCTATCGCAATATATCTTCTTATGATCCTACACTTTCTTTTGGCGCTTGGTTTTACCGAATTTTAGTCAATGAATGCAATCGATTGTTAAATAAAGAGAAGAAAACAATACCTGTCGACACTTCGTTAATGGAGGGCAACCCGCAGCTAACAGAGCATTCAAAAGAAGGCGTTAGCGATTTATATGGAGTTATCCAGCATATGGCGGACTTATACCGTATTCCTCT
Source organism: Psychrobacillus sp. 05T411 (assembly GCF_056396485.1). Taxonomy (NCBI): domain Bacteria; kingdom Bacillati; phylum Bacillota; class Bacilli; order Caryophanales; family Bacillaceae; genus Psychrobacillus; species Psychrobacillus sp. 05T411. The sequence goes on from NZ_JBFTLO010000041.1 coordinate 9,505, forward strand.
ATTGCTGAAATATATAAAGGGATTTTCAGAAAAAGAAATTGCTGTTATTCTGGAGCTCAATCAAAACACCGTAAAGTCCAGGCTCTTCAACGGGAGAAACTTGTTAAAAGAGCAACTCAGCCTGATGGAAATGGAGGGAAAATAAGAATGGATCATATGGATGAGCGAATTAAAAAGGAAATACACAAACATACAGAGGATTCGATAGATCAATTAAAAGACGATATTTGGAGTCATTTAGATCAAGAGCTTTTTCAAGAAAAAAGCAGAAGGGAGAAAAAAATGAAAAAGAAATCGAAAGTTATTCCAATCATTATTGCTGCTGCCGCTGGGGTAATGATATTATTTAGCACACAAACCGACACGGGAATGGCGTTGATTAAACAAATGAAAGATATGTTCGTACCTGAAAAAGAAATCATACAAAGTATTGAAGGTACAGAAGAACCAACAGATGTAGTTCTACAAGAAGGCAAAGATGCAGAATATGTGATTTACATTGATGAAGAACGCTATAAACTAATAAAAGAGGAAAATGCAGATATTATTACGACAAAGGAACCTTTAGAAGAAAGATATCCGGAAGTTTCCATGAAAATCGAACAATTTAAAGACCTTGTACCAGAAGAGATAGTCGCTACGAAAGAAAACGAACTTGCTTCGGAATATTCCAAAGTGACAGCAACAGAATCTGTAACTGACCCAGTAGAAGGTTATAAAATACACGCCATTGACGGGGGTACAGAGTGGGATAGTCCTGTTACAAACGTATATGTAATAGACAATAAAAATGGTGGAAGCTTTGTTATTACAGAGAAGTACTTCCTAGAAGCTGCAGAAGGTCATGGAGCGAGATTTTACGCAATGCTAAAGGAATTTAAGATTGTGGAATAAGATAGACAGTTTCATATTTAGTTTAATTGGGTATATACATTACAGAACCATAATTTGAGGAGGAATACACATGAGTGGATTATCAGACAAATTAAAGGGTACTGTAAACAAAGTCAAAGGTGAAGCAAAAGATCAAATTGGAAATGCAACCGATGATGTAAAGTTACAAGCTGAAGGTAAGCTTGATAAACTAAAAGGTGAAGCCCAACAAGAATTTGGAAAGTTTAAAGAGCGATTGGACAGAAAAGATAATAGATAGTTAATAGCCCCCTACAAAAATGTAGGGGGTTTTATTATGTAGCTTTTAGTGTAACCACAACAATTTCCGGTGTATTAAACACTCTTACTGGAAACACACTGTTTCCTAGTCCCCTACTAACAACCATTTTCGTATCCTGTTCTTCATAAACACCTGCCGTATACTTTGGAAATAATCCTTGTCCTGGCGCAGCTAACCCACCTAGGCCAGGAATTCGAAATTGGCCTCCATGAGCATGCCCTGAAAATACAAGATCCATTCCATGAACTACATAATCCTGAAACGTTTCTGGACGATGCGATAATACTAGTGTATAGGCATCGATCTTATCAAACTTGCTCAATGCCTCTTCAACCAATACTCCATTCAATGGATCTTCAATTCCTACAATGCGCAACTGCTCTCCATCTTTTTCTATTGTCATTTCTTCATTTGATAATACGTTGACGCCTAAATCAGTCAATGAAGCTTTAATATGATCTACATCATTTGTGGCAATTTCATGATTACCGGTCACATAATAAATAGGTGCAAGCGAAATAATCTGCTTTACCAAATCTAAACTATTTTCCAAGTCATATCGATTACTATCGATCAAATCTCCTGTCAGGAAAATAAGATCTGGGGAAGCATCCCGCACTTTTTTTGCAAGCTTTTCTTGATTTTCTCCAAAGGTTGCATCATGTAAATCAGAAATTTGTACAATCTTTAAGCCACTAAATGCTGCAGGAATTTTATTTGATTCTATCGTAATCTTTGTTGTTTTAATCCCATAATTCCCTATATATAAAGCAATTGCTATGACGATTAATCCTACTAACCATTTTTTCATTTATTTTCTCCTAAATTAATCGGGACTCATAATACCTACTCTATAACCAATATGTTTATTCTTCATTAATTCGTTATATGCAAATAAAGCCGTGTCTCCCGTTGTCGTTCGCGTTGCTCCAACTGGTAATTTATCTCGTTCGATTATATACGCATTCGTTGAAATACCAGTAGGCAAATACGTCGGACAAACAATTGTCCAATCGAGCAGAGACGCACTTAACATATTAAATACGCGATGATGTTCTTTTGCTGCAACTTTTGATCTTTGTTTGGATTCGGATGATTCATACCGAAGAAGCTCCGGCTCCACTCTACTCATCAATATTCCCGCTGTTCCGATCGTTATGATTCGCTGGATATTGCGATCTTTCATCGTAGCAATAATATGTGAAATAGATTCTGTTAATACAGTCATCTGATCCGTTCCAAGGGCACTTATCACTGCATCTGCATTTTCTAATGTACGTTCTATATTCGCCATGTTTCTTGCATCCCCTTTTAGGACGGTCAATCTATCATGAGGTTGCACTTTCTCGGGATCCCTAACAAGCACTGTTACTTCTATATTGTTTTTTAAAAGTAATAAAAGAATATCTTTTCCAACACGTCCAGTAGCTCCAAACAAAGCAATTTTCAAATGAACTCACTCCTTATCCATTATTATAACAAATGTAAAAAAGTATCCCTGTATTTAACTACAAGGATACTTTTTCATGTCGAAATATGTTATTTCCCGGGAAATACACTTAATATGAAGTCGAAGAGATAATTAACGCGAAGATAGCTCCATAAAAAATAATAATAAGTCCAATACTAATAGCCATCCAAATAAGTGATGCACGGGCATAGTTACGGCGTTTGTCTGGACTTCCAAATGCCCAGATAAAAAGCATGACGATGTTGACGATTGGGATAATCATAATAAGCATCGTAATGAGCCACTCACCAACTGACATATCCCCTGCCGGCTTCGTTTGAATATCTTCATACTGGTCCAAAATTAGTCCTCCTTTTCCTTTATTGTGTAACACTTCCATTTTACTCTCAAAAGTAAAAGAAAAGACGACTTTTGGATAAGTTTTTCCCAGCTATTTAATTTTCATCAAGCTCATCGGCGTTACAATTCCAATTAGTTTGTTATTTGGCTTTCCATCTTCCGTAATAAGCAGTGCTTCTAAGCGACGCCCTCTCGTTACCGCCTCTTTGAAAATTTCCAATGCTTCATAAACAGATTCCTGTTTAGCGACAAATTGATGATTTTCCCTATCGTTTTCATGGGCAAGAATTTCACCTAATGTCGTCCGTGATCTAGAAAAATCTTTAGACTCCACCATACTAGCCATCCACATGGTAATACCAACTGGTGTGATTAATCCTTTAAAGTGCGTACCATCATACACCGGAAATTGGTTATACTTTTTATCTTTAATCACTTTTAACGCATAACTCAAGGAATCCGTTTGTTGAAACATCGTCACATTCGTTCGGAACATGCTACCAACTGTTATTGGAGTCCTCAGAGCCGTTTCTATTTCTTCCATTTTTAAAACGACATCTTCATGTGGTTCGGCAATCGCAAATTCCATTGAAGTACGATTATGAATGATTGCGTTTCGAAGATCCCCATATTCTCGCAAATCTGCTTCGTATTTTCTGATGACTGCATTCTTTTTTTTCGCATATTCAATCAGTCGAAAAAATGCCATATGCTCCTGCGTTCCGATAACATCTTTCATTAGTTGATCTATTCGATTATATGCTGTAACAAATCGATCAGAATTTTGAGTTGGCATCTTTTTTCACCTCAACATCGTTTTTTATATTTTTGTCTTCGATATATTTCTTTTTGCAAAATAAACTGCTCCGAATAGCAATAAAACGATCACTAATAAAGTGATTAATAAACTCCATATAAATGGCGTTTTATCTACACTTCCATTTAATACATACCCTGCATACATCGGTATTTTCCAAGGAGAAATTGTCCAGTAAGCTCCAAGTAAAGCATCGATAAACTGAACAAATAAAACGAGTGCAAGAGAAACAACCGAGGCAATTGCGGTTGAAAATGCCGCACTTGAGAATAGGACAATACTAATGACAAACAACAACCACACCATATACGTCGCAAGAAATCCTATAAATGCTCCAGCATCCACCGCACCAAAAAGAACATTGGTATAATATAAATTTGCTAGTAATCCAAGTATGACACTACCTATTACTAGTATGCACATCATACTAAACTTACTATACACATAACTCGTATACGAAATCGGCCGTACATATAAAAATGTTGCAGTGCCATTCTTTCGCTCTCTTGAAATAATGCCCGCAAACCCCAGTGTGATGACTAGCATTCCGATAAACTGGTACTGACTGACAGTTGCCATGACGATTTGCTCCGGTGATAATTCAGGAAATGGGAAAACAGTTCCTTCTGGCATATTCCCTACTGCATTTAAAATTTGTGGTAAATAATAATTGGTTAAAGGTTCTGTAATACCAAACAACAAAAATACGAGGGGTATCCACAGGATTTTGAAATTACGTACATTTTCTCGCCACTCTTTTTGAAATAAAACCGAAAAGTTACTCATCCTTTATTCACCACCTGTAAAAAGATTTCTTCTAAGCTAGCCGTTGCTCGCTCTACTTTTACCAAACTTAAATGACTATCCGCAAGTACACGCAGCACTTCGTTCATTGCCGGCTTTTCCTCCTCTAAGTGGATAAAAGCAATCGAATCTTCTTGTCTGGCTGGCCAAGGAGAAATTTCTACAAATTTTGCTGCTTCCTCAGTAGAAATAAAATAAATCTTATACATAGGATTTGCATACTTTTCCCGCACTTCTTGCATAGATCCCTGCTCCACTAATTTACCTTTTCGCAAAAACACTAATTGATCCGTCATTTCTTCCGCGTCATTTAAAATATGAGTCGAATATAAAATGGTCGTTGTTGCTTGTAATTCTTTGAGTAAATTCATTATTTCTCGTCTGCCTATTGGATCTAATGCAGATACTGGTTCGTCTAAAAGTAATAATGCTGGTTTATGCACGATTGCTTGTGCTAGACCCAATCTTTGTTTCATGCCTCCAGAAAACGTCCCTGTTTTTTTGTTTTTTACATCTGCAAGACCTACAAATTCAAGCGTTTTTTCCGCTTCCTGTTTTGCTATTTTTGGATCCACACCACTTAACTTTGCTGCCATTTCGGTAAATTCGAGTGCTGTCAGCCAAGAATAGAATTTAGGATATTGCGGTAAGAACCCGATTACTTTTCGAATGTCTTCTTTTATTTCTCCATCAAATACAATCGTTCCAGTCGATTGTTTTAATAATCCCGCAAGCATAGATAAAGTCGTTGTTTTCCCTGCTCCGTTTGGTCCGATTAGTGCGGTCGATGTGTTTTTAAGTAACGAAAACGTTAAGCTATCTACCGCTTTTTCTTTTCCATACTGTTTGGTTAAGCCTTGTATATGCAATAATGTTTTCATTCGTTTCGTCTCCCTACGATGAAATAAATAATTGGTCCGATTAAATTTCCTAATACAATGATCAATGCCCACAACCATTTAGGTCCGTTCGTATTACTTACCCTGATTAAGTCAATGATTGCGACAAGTATTAAAATGAGTTGGATAACCACTAATGGCAATATGAGCATCCACGGTATTGATTCGAAGTCCATTGTCATTCCTCCTATATTTGTTTTCTTCTATTCTACTACATATAGAACAAAAAGGTTTCAATTTTTTTATTTTACTTATGAAAACCAACTGAAGTTGATTTCCAGGAGCTTAACTTCAATCAGCAAAGACCAACAGAACGCAGGCCATTTCCTCTATCACAGGCGCTTCCGCTTTTGTTCTGTTATAATATTTCATTGGGAAGGTGGATGAACAATGAACATTTCTATTCGAAATGCACGTAAAGAAGATGCACGGGAAGCTGTTCCGTTAATTATGGAAGCAATTGGGGATATTGCTATGCAACTAACAGGAGAAACAGAGGAAGCAAAAGTTACGCAAGAATTTGAGCATTTGTTTACACGTACAGATAATCGACATTCTTATTTATATACGTATGTTGCAGAAATGGAAGGTTCAGTTGCTGGAGTGCTCGTGTTTTATTCGGCTGAGCAGGCTACTACTCTCGATGCAAATTTGGAAGAATATCTTTCTAATAAAAAAGGTACTGCAGTCAAAATAGATCCCGAAACATTACCTGGGGAATGGTATGTAGATACAGTTGTAGTGAACCCTACTTATCGTGGTCAAGGTATTGGTACAAAGCTTTTAAATTATGCCGAGCAATTAGTAAAAAGCTTTGGCGGTGGCAAACTGTCTTTAAATGTAGAAACGGAAAAATATGCCGCGATAAGCTTGTATAATCGACTAAGTTTTGATAATGTATGTCCTTGGACAATTATCGGTGAGCCTTTTTATCATATGGTAAAAACAGTAAGACCCGATTAAAGGAGAAATTTTATGAAATCATGGATTTACCCCCTAATGGTCGTTTTTGCGGCCAGCTCATATGGGACTTTATCAACAATGGTGAAACTTGCAATTGGAGATGGCTATACGGCCTCTGAAGCGGTTGCCAGTCAATATATTGTAGGTTTTCTTTTAGCCTTGATCATCTATCTAGTAACACAACGGAAACTGCCACGTTTATACGGTGGAGGTAAAATTATATTATTAGCAGGGATTTTTACAGGCTTGACAGGAATCGTTTACGGACAAGCGCTAATTTACTTGCCCGCTTCTTTAGCAGTCGTAATGCTATTCCAATTTACATGGATTGGTACGCTAATCGATTGTATAATAAGAAAAAGATTGCCGACGAGACCCGAAGTAATATCGCTGATTATTTTATTTATCGGAACCATTTTAGCTGCTGGTGTACTTGATGTCGATTTAAGTGGAATTGACTGGAGAGGCTGGGTGTACGGATTTGCGGCCGCGGTTTCCTTCTCTTTAAATATGAACGTCAATACGAAACAAGTAGAAGGGATGAACACGACAACTCGTCTATTATTTGTTTCGTTTATCGCAGCTGTCATGATTGCGCTTTTCCAAAGTCCTGAAATTGTTTGGAACGGGAAATTATTTACGGAATCGCTGCTATTTTACGGACTAGCTCTTGGACTTCTTGGCATAATTATTCCCATTTATTTATTCGTAATTGCTGTGCCAAAAGTTGGAGGCGCCGTTTCTTCTATATTAAGTGCCATGGAGTTACCAGTTGCCGTCATTGTTTCGGTACTTGTATTAAGCGAAGCATTATCCTGGTTACAAGTGCTTGGAATTATCGTGATCTTAGTTGGAATGTGTATTCCGACTCTCGCTGGAATTCGTCGAAACAAAAAGCGACAAACTGCTTCATAACTTACTATAAACAAAAGAGTCTAATTCGTAATTGAATTTAGACTCTTTTCGTATTTTTAGGTGTTATTCTTTTTCAAGAACTCGACTATACCATCTATTAAACCTTTCGCTAATGGAAGGTCAGGGTTGGAATAGGTAGCGATATTTCCTTCTCGATCTGCAGGTGCTTCTTTCAATACATGATTCATCTTATCCACAATGAGCAAGTCTGAATCTTTCTTTGCTTCATGTAATAGTTCTGCGTCTTTTACTGGGACTTGAATATCTGTATTCCCATTCACTAGCAGTATTGGTTTGTTTAACTTTTTCAGTTGTTCAACCGGATCATATTGTAGCCAAGATATCATATATGGTTGAACAGATGGGCGGAATACACTTTGTAGTTCCAGGCTCACTGTTTTCACTTGCTCACCTTGTTTTAACTTTTCTAGTGTTTCGGTGGATTCTTTCAAAAGGTTTGCTGGCAGTTGTGCTTGAAGTTGTTCTATAAGCACTTCATCGATAGGTCTTCCTGCTCCAGCAATGGAAATGAATGCGTCCGCATCTGCTTTTTGGCTAGCTACCATTCCAATTAAAGAACCTTCACTGTGACCAATTATTCCTACCTTGGAAAAGCGTGCATCGTCCTTTGCCAATTGGACCCATGCAGCTGCATCATCTATGAAATGGTCGAATCGCAAATCTTCTTCCTTGCCAGCTAAAGTCGTATTTTTTCCAACTCCGCGCTTATCGTAGCGAATAGTTGCCACGCCTTCTTTTGCTAAATCTTCCGCAAGCATTTTTAAGCTATTGTTTTTCCCAGGTAACGCGATTGAGTTTCCGTTTCGATCAGTCGGACCAGAACCAGCAATAATGACCATAAGAGGAAAAGGTCCGTCGCCTTCCGGAATTTCCAGTTGGCCGATCATCATTCCACCCTCTACTTTCACTTCCATCAAACGATCTTCATCTATTTCCTCTTCTTTACTTCCCTTCACCAGTTCAAAAGGGAAGGTCATCCCTTGCTGTGTAAAGGTTCCGTTAATCTTTTCTTGTTCAACTTTACCATCAAACGTTAACTTTTGACCTTGAATATTCATATCAAAAAATACGTCTGATCCATTTAACTTCGCATTTGTTAGCGGATAATCGTTTAGACCTTGTATTGGAATGCTAATCATCCCTTTGTCCGCTTTGAATTCAATGACGATTGGTAGTGGTTGTTCCGGAATATTAATAGAACCTTCCCATACACCCTCTATGTTTTCTAATGAACTCATCTCTGTCGCCTCCTCTTTTTCCTTATTACACGCAGTAAGTAACAAAAAGACCATTGCTACTATCGAAAAAACAACAGCAAATTTCCTCATAAAAACCCCTCCGCATTTGTTATATATATAATATAACAAAAAATGAAATGGTGAGTAAAGATTAAGGAATACTATTAAGTTTAAAATAAAAAAGCAGAAGCGCAGATTAAACTGCACTTCTACCTTTTTCTACTTTAAAAGTCACCAAAACAAATATCGCAAAACTAATCAACAATATAGTTCCACCTACAATATACGCAATTAAAGCAACCGTCTCAGCTATATTAAATGGCTGTATGAACTGTAAATACATCCCTAATGTCAATCCAACTGCTCCAATAATCGCAGCCCAACCATGAACAGCTACTAACTTAGGTGATTTAACTTTATACAATCTATAAAACAAACCATATACAAATAACGACAACCAACCGACTAGTAAAATATGTGCATGAATCGGGCGAAGTGCATAAGATCCTGCCCCTGCCATGTGCGAACCAAGATAAGCTCCCAGTAACCCAAATAATGCTCCTGCACGTATTAGTCGTAAACTCCATCTTTCTTGCATCTTCATTTCCCCCTCTTTGTAATCGTTAATAAGGCTGGTAATAATAATGGCCGAACGATAAACGTATCTAACAGTACACCAACTGCGACAGCAAAACCAAATAATTTAAGCTCCATGACCGGCTGCGATATTAAAACAGCAAATGTAGCTGCAAGTATTAAACCTGCGGAAGAAATAACACTGCCTGTTTTTTCAACCGCCCTGGCAATTGCTTCTTGCTCTTCGTACTGTTTTCGTTCTTCTTTCAACCTACTCATTAACATGATTGAGTAGTCCACACCCAGTGCTACTAAAAATACAAATGTGTAAAGTGGGATTCGATAACTAAAAGACGTATATCCGAAGAACGCATCGAAAATCCATGTGGAGAACCCTAAAGCTGCTCCGAATGACAATAAAATAGAAAACATCATCAACAACGATGCACGAATCGATCTAGTCTGGAATGCAAGCATTAATCCGATCAATACCGTCATTAATCCCATTACGAGTAATGTATCCCTATTGTTAATATCGCGGATGTCCACTTGTTTCACTGTCTCTCCACTTACTAATACCTGTTGACTTTTTAGTTCATCTCTAATGGTTTCTACTTCATTCAAAGCTTCTTTGCTATAAGGATTTGCATTTAATATGATGGAAAACTGGGTGTACATATCGCTTTCTGAAGTAGAAGGTCGCACTTGACTTACAAGTGGTCTCTCTTCTAATTTCTCTTGAATATTTGCTATTACTTTCTCGTCTTTTGATTTTATTAGAATCGTTGTTGGTGCTATTTCCCCTTCTGAAAATGCTTCACCTAGCTTTGTAAACCCTTCTCTGGAAGATAACTCCTCTGGGAAAGATGCCAACAAATCATACGAATAGACGATGGTTGTTGCATGCCATGTGCCAATACCAAGTAGAAGGAGTATCGGTATCGCTACTTTCCATGGCTTTTTCGTACTTACATGTCCTGCATTTACCCAAAGCTTCGTTGTTTTTTCTTTCTTTTTCGGTGTTTTCACTACTGCAAACAATGCTGGCAATAAAGTCAGCCCCGCGACCAACATAATAATGACCGCAATGGCAAATACCGGTGCGAAATTTCGATATGGCTCATATATGGCAAATGCGAGCGTTGCAACGCCTGCTAAAATAGTCCCACCACTAAATAGAATCGTTTCACGCGTTTTCACAAGTGCTATTTTCATATCCTGTTCTTCTTTATATCTTGAATACAGCAAAAGCGAATAATCGGTAATAACCGCAAACAATAAAATCATCATAATAGAAAGTGCCTGGTTTTCAATGGTAATGGATGTAAACTTACCAGTAAGCCCAATCACTCTATCCACTACCCCATAAACAATTCCTGCTCCAATCAGTGGAATGATGGCAAGGATAAATGAACGATAAATAACAATTAATAGGATAAAAATAATCCCTACTGTTGCTAAAAGTAAAACGACATCAGCCTGTGAAAACAGCTCGATTGTGTCACTTGCTATACCAGCTGGCCCCGTATAATAAACAGTAAAATCTTCCGGGATAATGTCAACTACATTCTTTTTAATTTCTTTCACTTGTGAGTGAATTTCTTTACTTTCCAATTGTCCTTCTAAAGTTAAAGGAACAAAGAATGTTTTTTTATCCTGCGAAACAAATGAAGCACGATGTTCCATAGGTATTTTGGAGAACTTCGGTATACCCGGATAATTCGCCTCCATTAACGTGAGAATGCTTTGGATTTCCTCATCTGTAGCACTCTTATCTTTTTCAAAAACTAGTAAGAGAGGTATCCCCTCACTACTTGAGAAATTTTCTTTTACTATTTTATCAGCTTGAATGGATAAAGCTGTTTCTGGTAGACCTGCATTTTTGGATGTACTTGCAACTTCTTTACTGGATGGTGCAAGAAAAGAAAGTAATCCTACGATCACTAACCAACTTGTTAATGTTATAAGCCAAGTACGCTTGTTTTTCATTTCGCTACCCCCTTTAAGATTTCCTTACAAGGGTAACTATACAAGTCGAAAGTGAACAGAAGATGAACGGATGATTACATCTTCTTTAGTTGGATGGTCACCTTTGTTCCATGAGGTTCCACATTTTCAAATGCAAGCATGCCATTATGCGATTGAATAACTTCCTTTACAATAGCTAAACCTAACCCACTTCCCTCCATTTGGGAGGATCTTGCCTCATCCTCTCGATAAAATCGTTCTGTCCATTGCTCATAGTCTGTATTTTTGTTTCCGATACCAGTGTCCTGTATAATGACTTGCACATATTCCGATGTTTCGGTTATCGCAATTTGTATTTCTCCTGGTGAGTAATTGTATTTAATCGCATTAGAAATGAGATTTTCCCAGACGTATTCTAACATCTCTCTATCTCCCATTACTTCTACCTTTTTCAATTGCAATTGGATGGAAATATTTTTTTCGTCTAGCAACCATCTAAATTTCAAGACAACTTGTTTTAGCTGTTCATCCAGTTGAAATAACTCTTTTTTCGTTCGAGTATTTGCTTGATCGAATGAAGTAAGCAATAATAATTGCTTCATTAAACCTGATAAACGCATAGCTTCTTTTCGAATGATTTCTGCGTAATTTCCGTTTAGCTCTCCCCCTTCAAGCAAAGCAGCATATCCTTGTATATTTAATAATGGCGTTTGAAAATCATGAGATACCCTAGCTATAAACTCTTTTTTATAGCGGTCACTGGCTTCCAATTGCTTTACCATATTTCTAAAGCTGTCCGCCAATTGGCCAATTTCATCTCGTTGATTCACGAGAATCGGTACTTGGAAGTCTTCGTTTGCAATTTTATTCGTCGCAACCGTAAGTTTTGTTAGCGGATCAATCATCCTCTTAGCTACAATCAACATTGCAATAATACTAATGATAATCATTGCACCGGCAAGACCCCCTAATAGTAAATGGATTTCATTGAATAGAAACTTTATATTAGGTCTTTGAAAAAGTGCATACTTTTTCTGTTCATATGTGAATGGGACCCCAACCGTATTGGTTAATTCGTTTGAAAAGTATCCAGTTATAAATGTCTCTTTAGGAAATTCTCGCATCCCATGATATACTTCGCCATGTAAAACCTTATTCACAATAGAATCATTCATTTCACGAACCCTGAAATCGCCGCCATAGAACTCCTCTACGCCATCTTCATTAACGATGTATATTTGATACCCCGCGTCTCCCATCGTCTTTAGAAGGGGCCTTATGCTATCTAGATTGGACGATTCGATAAGCTCTACTATTGAACCGGCTACTTCTACGTTTTTTTCATCATTTTTCTCTTTTAAATTTTGATGATAAAACGTATTAACAATCATAAAACCGATTGTCCCACTAGCAAACATAATAAGAAGTGTCATCCAGACAAATTTACTATATAAAGTTTTCATGTATGTGTTCCTTCTAACTTATATCCAATTCCCCGAACCGTCTTAATCTGGACATCTGCTTGCGTTTTAGCTAGACGTTCCCTTATCCGTTTTATATGTACGCTTAATGTTTGTTCTTCCCCTTCAAAATCGATTCCCCAGACTGCTTCGATTAGTTGATCACGCGTGAATACTTGGTTTGGTTTCGAAGCAAGCTTTGACAGCAACTCGAATTCCTTTAAAGGTAAGACTAGTAGCTCTTCCCCTATTTGCACCTCAAAGCTCTTTCTATTGATCAACATATTTCCTACTTGTATATTGGCATCACTTGTTTTATCGTATCTTCTTAATATTGCACGGATACGAAATAACAACTCTTTCGGTTCAAATGGTTTAACTAAATAATCATCAGACCCCGCTAAGTAGCCCTTCTCTTTATCCTCTAGGCGTCCTTTTGCAGTCAGTAATAAAACTGGAAAGTCATACTGTTCTCGAATAATTTTAGTTAACGTTAATCCATCCATCTTCGGCATCATCACGTCAACTATTGCAAGGTCAGGCATTTCTTTTTCTATCAAAGCTAACCCTTCTTTTCCATTCCTTGCTTTTACAACACGATAACCCGTGTTCGATAAAAAGATAGAAATTAACTCTAACGTGTGTATATCATCATCTACCGCTAATACTACACCCACACATAAGCCCCCTCTTATATCTATATTGTGTCTGCCGAAATTTTCACGATAACATGCACATCTTAATACTTAATTTGTCTAATAGCAAGAAACAAAAGGCGATTAAGGCAACGCAAATGAATAATCCCACCCGATATGGAAAATGAAAGTCATTACATCAGTGGAGTGCCGCACGTAATAGGGAAAGTGAGTCGTAGTGAGGCGAATAAAGTGTCCGCTGTAATTTTCGCTACAGTCGTACGCTTTCCACCGGGTGAGCGATGAGCCATCCGGCAGGAGTCGACGGCTGTAGCGAAAATCAAAAGAAATTGCCCAATTATCAATACCATCCCATTAAAAAACAAAGTTTCAACCAGTTTTTTCATTGCATTTATCCAATAAATGGTTTAGGGCAACCAACCGATCTCTGGGAGCAACCAGTTCTACTACGAAAGCAACTAAATCAGCACGAGAGTAACCAAAATACCTGTGAAAGCAACCAATTCTCAAAATAGCAAGTGTACTTGATGTGAGACAACTATAATTCCAACATATTATAGGAATTTTATGTCTTATTGCCCGCCGAACACACCTGGCCGGTATCTACTCGACTAGTTTGTCGTGTTCAAAGGCGAGATTGTCGCGTTCGCAGTGGATATTGTCTGGTTCAACCATTATGTATAGAATTTTATTATTATCTAAACACAAAAAAGCCGCTACCGATTACTCGGTAACGACTTTTTTCTTATTGCCCAGCGACGTCCTACTCTCACAGGGGGAAACCCCCAACTACCATCGGCGCAAAAGAGCTTAACTTCCGTGTTCGGTATGGGAACGGGTGTGACCTCTTTGCCATCATCACTAGACGMTGAGTGYTTGTTCACTCAAAACTGGATAAAMGACATTTACTACAGATAAATACATTTTGGTTAAGTCCTCGATCGATTAGTATTCGTCAGCTGCACGTGTCGCCACGCTTCCACCCCGAACCTATCTACCTCATCGTCTTTGAGGGATCTTACTTACTTGCGTAATGGGAAATCTCATCTTGAGGGGGGCTTCG
>NZ_JBFTLO010000042.1:0-21037 GCF_056396485.1 Psychrobacillus sp. 05T411
GAGCTAGCTCAATTCAAAATCTAGACGCAAATACGCCAAGGCGAATTTTATCTTTAACTAGGAAAAGTCCGAAGTAGTTGTTGTGCAAACTGTTTAGAGAGCTAGCGGTTGGTGAAAGCTAGTCAGTGTACAATGGATGAATTACAGGCTTGGAGTTAGACGTATTCACAACGATACCGTGAACGAAGCGGAAGGATAGATACCTTCAAGCTGGGTGGTACCGCGCTAAAATACTCAAGCGTCCCTGCATGATTTATTTCATGTGGGGACTTTTTTATTTTAAGGAGGAGATTGAAATGACAAATGCATTACTAGAAGACTTATCTTGGAGAGGGCTTATTTACCAGCAAACAGATGCAGAAGGATTAAAAGATTTATTAAATAACGAAAAAATTTCTTTATACTGTGGTGTAGATCCAACAGCGGACAGTATGCATATTGGACATATTGTACCATTATTAACATTAAGACGTTTTCAATTACATGGCCACCGCCCAATTTTACTAGTTGGTGGAGCAACAGGAATGGTTGGAGATCCATCTGGTCGTTCTGAAGAAAGAGTGCTTCAAACAACTGAGCAAATTGATAAAAATGTAAGCGGAATTAAAACTCAAATGGAGCAGATTTTTGACTTTAATTCTGACAATGGTGCTCAAATGGTAAATAATCACGACTGGATTGGACCAATGAGTGTGATTGAATTTTTACGTGATTTTGGTAAGCTTGTTAATATTAACTATATGTTAGGAAAAGATTCTATTGCTTCTCGTTTAGATTCTGGTCTTTCTTTTACAGAGTTTGCGTACACATTAATTCAAGGAATTGATTTCAATCATTTATTCAATACGTACAATTGTAAAGTGCAAGTCGGTGGATCTGACCAATGGGGTAATATTACAACTGGTCTTGAAGTGATTCGCAAAACACATGAAGAAGAAACAAAAGCTTTCGGGATTACGATTCCATTAGTAACAAAAGCAGATGGAACAAAATTCGGTAAATCAGCGTCTGGGGCTGTATGGCTTGATGCTAAAAAGACATCTCCGTATGAGTTTTACCAGTTTTGGATTAACACTGCAGATGCAGATGTGATTAAATACATGAAAATTTTTACATTTTTAGAGCGTAGTGAAATTGAAGCACTAGCTGAAACGGTTGAAAATGAAGCCCATTTACGCAAAGCACAAACGACATTGGCGGAGGAAATGACTCGCTTAATCCATGGTGAAGAAGCTTTAGAACAGGCAGTTCGTATATCTCGCGCTTTATTCAGCGGCAATTTGAAAGAGCTAACTGCTGATGAGATGAAAGATGCATTTAAAGATGTACCATCAGTTGAGATGTCCAAAGAAGAAAAAAGCATTGTAGACTTTATCGTAGAAGCAAATGTTTCTCCTTCGAAAAGACAGGCTCGTGAAGATGTGACAAATGGTGCGATTTCTATAAATGGAGAAAAAGTAATGGATGTTGCGTATGTAGTAGGAAAAGAAGATCGACTAGAAGATGAGTTTATGATTGTTCGTAGAGGCAAGAAAAACTATAAAATGATTAAATTTGTATAAAATGAAAGCTACTTCCCAATAAATAAAGGGAAGTAGCTTTTTCACAAAAGGGGACAACGGTTAAAATCCACCACGTTCATCTACATGGTGGTTGTTTTGTCCATCTTTTACTTGTAGTTTTTTCTTTTCATGATCTGTTAATTTCTCGGGTTCATTGTAGTTTGTACTAACATGTGTATTTTTCATTTTTTTATTTGTGGACGTATGGGTATTATTATTTTTCATATGCAGGACCTCCAATTTTTCATTGTTGCAGTTCTTAGTATTTACGTCAATGGGTGAAATAATCATGAATTTGCTAAGAATATTTAAATTTAATGTGAAATAGGATGAAAAATGAGCGTAAAATAGTATAGAATGATAATGGAAGAGAATTTTTTAATTATGCAATTCACTTTTTTAGGTTAATTATTTGGATCAAGGGGCTGGGTGTCATGGCAACAAAAAAATACATATTAAATCGTTTCGATGATTTTTTTGTCATTCTATTTGAAAAAAATAACAAAACAAACAAGCTAGTTATTTTAAAGGATAAGTTTACGATAGATGCAAAAATAGGAGATTTAGTTGAAGTTCATATGAATGAGGATAAATCAGGATATGATTTTAAAATACTAAAAGAAGAAACAAATGAGACGAAACAACGTTTATTAGATTTAATCGAAGGCATGAAAAAAGAATAGACATTATTGTCATCTAAAGAAAGCGCTTTTCTATTCAATTAGACTGGTGCTTTTTTGTTTGTGGAAATATAAAAGCCTTTGAAAAGTGGCTAAAGCAACATATCTAGGGTTGATCATTTATAACATTTGTGATGATCTATCTTACACTATAGGGATACCGTGTGGTAAAGTATCCGCTGTGATTTTCGCTGCAGGGCGGACGCTTTCCACGGGGTGAGCGATGAGCCTTCACCGCCGCTTACTCGTACGATGTGAAGTCTCATCATACTCACTTAATCTCGTTGGAGTCGCCGCCCAGCAGCGAAAATCAATGAAAATTGCTAAATTATTGAGGCCCCAAATTAACAATAAATGGTTGAACGAGACAATAAGATAGCTGAACAGGACAAACCAGTCGAGTAGATGCCGGCCTGGCAAGTTCGACGGGCTTTAAGACATATAATTCCTAAAATATGTCGGAATTATAGTTGTCTCACATCAAATAAAGAGCCATTTTGAGAATTGGTTGCTCTCACGAGTAATTTGGTTGCTCTCGTGTTGATTTAGTTGCTTTCGTAGTGGAACTGGTTGCTTCCAGTCATGGGTTGGTTGCCCTAAGCCATTTACTGGATACATGCAATGGAAAAACTGTTTAAAATTTTGTTTTTTCAACTGGTCTGCACTGATAAGTATGTAGTTTTCATTAATTTCCACTTCGCCCGGTGGAAGTCGTCCGCCCGGCAGTGAAAATCTTAGCGGTTAATAAGATGCGCTATCCCAATATGACGTCTCAATCCTAGTATACTTGCTATTTTGAGAATTGGTTGCTCTCACGAGTAATTTGGTTGCTCTCGTGCTGATTTAGTTGCTTTCGTAGTGGAACTGGTTGCTTCCAGTCATCGGTTGGTTGCCCTAAGCCATTTACTGGATACATGCAATGGAAAAACTGGTTAAAATTTTGTTTTTTAACGGGATGGTATTGATAATTGGACAATTTCCATTGATTTTCGCTACAGACGTCGACTCCTGCCAGATGAGTGGGCTAATGAGACGTCCCAACGTACGCCTAAGGGCGGCGGGGATGGCTCATCGCTCACCCGGCGGAAAGTGTACGAATGTAGCGAAAATCACAGCGGACACTACGTCGCTGCATCCCTAAAATAGGATTCATGCGTAGACTTTCATGCGAACAATCAATAGAAAAGAAAAAACCTCCAAAACCCTGATTTCTCAAGATTTTGAAGGTTTTTAATAAAGTATCTCGATTAACGAGAGTAGAACTCAACGATTAGAGCTTCGTTAATTTCAGCAGATAATTCGCTACGCTCTGGAAGGCGAACGAAAGTACCAACTTTTTTATCTGCATCAAATGTTACGTATTCTGGTACGAAGTTGTTTACTTCGATTGATTCGTTTACAACATCAAGGTTTTGAGATTTTTCACGAAGAGAAATTTCTTGACCTGGTTTAACGCTGAATGAAGGAATATCAACACGTTTACCATCAACCATAACGTGACCGTGGTTAACTAATTGACGAGCTCCACGACGAGTACGAGCAAGACCTAAACGGTAAACAACGTTATCAAGGCGAGTTTCAAGAAGAATCATGAAGTTTTCACCATGTTTACCTTGCATTTTACCAGCTTTGTCAAAAAGAGTACGGAATTGACGTTCGTTAACACCATAAGTGTGACGAAGTTTTTGTTTCTCTTGTAATTGCATACCGTATTCTGTTAATTTTTTACGTTGGTTAGGACCGTGTTGTCCTGGTGCGTAAGGGCGTTTTTCTAATTCTTTACCAGTACCGCTTAGTGAAAGACCAAGACGACGTGATAATTTCCATGATGGACCTGTATAACGAGACATATATGTCTCCTCCTTTATATTGGTTTTATTTTGTTGTAAAATAAGACCAGATGTATTCAGACTAGCAGACATTTTGTTTTCATGTATCATCGCCCTAGCAGCCAAGGGTTACGGGATACACCATCTTTTAATAGAGGAACAAAATGAGCAATCTAGGCCATACAACTGCTGCATTTATTTTACACAAATTCGATTGTATCCTTTTATACGGAGAAAGTCAATGAAATTCATTTCTTGAGAGATGGATTAATATAAATCGCAAGAAACAATTGACAAATCTAAAGGAATATAGTCAAATTGAATTATAATTAAAGTGTGATAAAAGTATCAAATTCGCTCTTAGAAAACTGAGAGGTGTACGCATGAAAAATGACGTAAAAATGACGCTTATAAAGAGCCGTATTTTAGATGTATATAATGATAATTTATTTGTATATGAAACAACTAGTATGAAATGGTTTAAAACCTTAAAAGTACTATTGTCGGAATTTTTTGACGTTGAAAAGGCTTATTATTTTATTTTTGACTTAGATACACTTAAACCATTGAAAGAAAATCATTTAGATATGAAAATGTTACATATGATTAAATGGTCGGAGATAGAAGTCCATTTTTTTGAAAAAGATTTTACCGATACTCCTTTTTGGGATAATGAAATGGATATGAACAAAGTGGTGAAAATTTTACTTAGAGATAGTAAGAATGAACCTATTGGATTGCTTGTGATAGATTCTACGATGAAATGGCAAGAATTCTCTGGATCGGAATATATTGACGAGTTCATTTATACAATCAGTAATCTTGTG
Organism: Psychrobacillus sp. 05T411; assembly: GCF_056396485.1. Taxonomy (NCBI): domain Bacteria; kingdom Bacillati; phylum Bacillota; class Bacilli; order Caryophanales; family Bacillaceae; genus Psychrobacillus; species Psychrobacillus sp. 05T411. Next base: position 4,899 of record NZ_JBFTLO010000042.1, read on the forward strand.
AAAACAATAAAACAATCGACTGTTATAATGCAACAGGAAAACCAATATCGTAATTTGTTTAGTGTAACAAAATCATTTAATTCCACACTAGATTCGGGAGAAATATTAAATGGAACATTGTTTGCGATAAAAAATGCATTTCCACAATTAGTGCCCTCCTTAATATTATCGAATGATCAAGATAGAAGAACGTCAGTTCCTTATAAGTTATTTGATTACACTTCCGAAAGACCGACTACTGTAGATGCATATGTTTCAGGCGAAATTACGACAGAACATATACATGATTTAGGTGTCCGATTAATAAACATACCGATAAAAGGGAAACAAGGAATTTATGGTATATTACAACTTTCTGCCCCAGATGATTATTTTTTCTCCACTCGACAAAAAGAGTTTGCAACTTCTCTAGCAGAAACGACTGGAAATGCACTTGAAAACGCAAAACTATATATACAGTCACATAGATTAGTTTCCGATTTACAATTGATTAACGAGACTTCACATAAGTTAAATACGAATATTTCTATGGACGAGATGTTAATCTTTTTAAGAAACCAATTAATGAAATCCTTCCACCCCAAACAAATAGGTTTTGTTTTTATGGAAGAAAACGAGTACAAAATTTCCTCAGCGAGTAATGAGTACTTTCATACAGATGAAGGACAATTGTATATTCAATATGTTACTGATCATTTTAGCAAAGTAAAAGACTCCTTGTTTATTGCGGACTTTAACCGAATAACAAAATTAAAATATGCGTATCATTCCCTCGTTGCAGTCCCATTAAAAGAGCAAAATACGATTACAGGTTTTAGTATAGTACTTCATAAAGAACCTTATTTTTTTTCGTTTGATGGCTTTAAATTAATGCAATCACTAATTCAACATTCATCACTTGCTATAAGTAACTCTACACTTCGAAATAAATTGCAGGAAATGGTGAATCGCGATCATTTAACGAATTTGTACGCGCGAAAATATTTAGATAAATATGTAGAAAATTCCATGGCAATAGATAGTCGTGGAGTATTTGTTTTAATTGATATTGACGATTTTAAAAAAGTGAATGATACTTATGGTCACCAAGTTGGCGATGAAATATTAAAACAAATTGCTTCGATTATCCAAAAGAAAGTTGGAGAAAAAGGAATTGGAGCAAGATGGGGTGGGGAAGAGCTGGCAGTTTATTATGCTCAAAAGACGCTCGAAGAAGGCATAGAAATTTGCGGACAATTATTGAAATCAATCCAATTGCAAACAAACCCAAGTGTGACAGTTTCGATAGGGGTTTCTAGTTGGCAGCGGCACGACAACATCGATTTTCATCAACTTTTTCATCAAACAGATATTGCTTTATATGAGTCGAAAAATAAAGGGAAAAATCAATTAAATGTGATGGAGGTATCTCCACTTTCGTAAAGAGATGCCTTTTCTTTTTAGTCACTACGGTGTAAACTATATGTAAGCGTTTACAAAGGGGTGTTTAATATATGCAAGATGAAAATGTACAAAAGGAGACGGCATACATTCATACTGGCTATCAATCGTTCAATCACCAGGATAGCCTAGCAGTGCCCTTATACCAAACCTCGACATTTGCATTTGAAACGGCGGAACAAGGGGCAAGAAGATTTGCTGGAGAAGAGATTGGCGGCGTTTACTCACGTTTAGGGAATCCGACTGTTCGAGTATTGGAAGAAAGAATGGCGGCGATAGAATATGGAGAAGGTGCATTAGCATTTGGTTCTGGGATGGCTGCAGTTAGTGCAATATTGGTCCATTTAACTAAGTCGGGTGATCATATCCTTTGTACAAGAGGGATATACGGTTGTACATTCGGTCTTCTTAATCTATTGAAAGAAAAATATAATGTCTCGCACGATTTAGCAATATTAGATACGGAAGAAGCTATCGAGGCTGCGATAAAACCAAATACTGTTTGTATTTACATCGAAACACCTATTAACCCAACAATGGAAATAGTAGATATTGACTTAATCACGAAAATTGCAAAGAAACATCATATTCGTGTAGTAGTGGATAATACCTTTTCATCTCCTTATTTACAAAACCCATTAAAACTAGGAGTCGATTTTGTATTGCATAGTGCAACAAAGTATATTAATGGACATGGAGACGTCATTGCAGGAATAGTAGTTGGTAGTAATAAAGAAGAAATGGAAAGCATTCGGATGTCGGTTCAAAAAGATTTTGGAGGCATTATTTCACCGTTTGACGCATGGTTATTAATAAGGGGTATCAAAACGATGCATGTCCGGATGGAGCGGCATACGAAAAATGCAGAGGAACTCGTGGCTTATTTAAAAACAGTTTCTTCTGTGGACAATATTTACTATCCATTTGATGCCAACAATCCGCAATATGAAATTGCGAAGAAGCAAATGATTGGCGGCGGCGGGCTTATCTCATTTACTGTGACTGGTGGAGTGAAGCATGCTCAAAAGCTCATGAATGAATTAAAGCTGATCAAAATTGCCGTTAGTCTAGGAGATGCAGAAACCTTAATCCAGCATCCAGCAACGATGACTCATTCAGTTGTACCGGAAAAAGAAAGACTGGAAATGGGGATTACAGACGGATTACTTCGGCTTTCTGTTGGTCTCGAAAACCCTATGGACCTAATAGAAGATTTAAAGCAAGCATTTAAGAAACTGTAAAAGCAGAGGGGGTATTAACTCCCTCTGCCTTTACCTAAATATGTTTAGTAAGCACTTGAACAAATTGTTCTAAGCCAGTTGAATCTTGTTCTGAAAAACGTTCTTTTATAGGGCTATCAATATCAAGAACTCCAACTAATACCCCGTTTTTCACGATAGGAACAACAATTTCCGATTGGGAAGCTGCATCACATGCTATATGACCTGGAAAAGCATGCACATCTGGAACAATAATTGTTTCTAAGTTTTGCGCCGCAGTGCCACAAACCCCTCTACCAACAGGAATTCTAACACAAGCAGGCAACCCTTGAAACGGCCCCAATACCAATTCGCCATTTTCCACTAAATAAAATCCAACCCAGTTAATTTGATCAAAAAACTGATTTAATAAAGCAGAAGCATTGCTAAAATTAGCGATTGCATTATTTTCACCTGTTAAAAGTGCATCTAACTGCTTGGATAGCATCAGATAATTTGCCGATAAATCTTCTGAATAAGTTGTTTTTGTGAACATATTTTCGTCTCCATTCTACAAATATACTTGTAAGTCATCATAATATTGATGTAAATCTTTTGCTTGATGCGCATCAGATCCAAATATTAAAGGGATCTCTAATTGCTTTGCTAATTGAATATAAGAAGGTGCTGGGTAGCTTTCTAAACAATAGGGTTTTACTAGGCCAGCACTATTTACATCTAATTGAAGCTGTTGATTTTTTATTTCCAATAAAATCGCTACTATATCATCATGGTCATCAACGACTTCTGGGAATGCATGTTGAAATTTATGTACAAGTGTAATATGACCAATTCGTTTCGGTTTATAAATTCCTAATGGACTCGTTATTGAATCCATCAATGTTTTATAATACAATTTATACACAGCCATTGGACTTCCCACATGTTCTATAAACTTTAAAAAAGTGGTTTTAGAAAAATCAATACATGTGTATTCGTTTTGGAATGCTAAAAAATGTACCGATAAAATGGAATCATCCAAGTACATACCGTATGTATTTAAAAAAGAAATAGTCTCTCGTTCAAAACCAGAGATATAGTCTATTTCCAACCCTGTTGATATAACAATATCTTTTTTATACTGTTTTTTCAACCGCTTTAAATCAGTGAAGTACGATTCGAGTTTTTTGAAGTCCATCCCACTGTCTTTGGCGGGTGTTGGATCCATAAAATTAGTAGGCAATGGAGCATGCTCGGTAAATGTAATTTCATGAAACCCATTTTGAATTGCTTTTTCAATATATAAATGGAAGGGGTCAAGCGTTCCATGTGGGCAATAGGGCGTATGAATATGACCATCCTTTTTCAATAAAATCTGCCTCCTAATCGTTGAAATAGCATTATTTCAAATAATTCATTGCTTTTCTACTGTTTTATGAAACAATAACATAAAAAGCATGGTAATATATATAGTAACATTTGAATTAGAATTTTTTGATTTTGGAACAGGGGGCTTACGATGAAGTATATCATCCCAGCAGTCATTATACTTTTAGTAATTGCAGTTTTTGCGTTTATTATAAGAAGAAAACATAATTCAGAGATTGAGCGTTTAGAACATGAAAAACATCAAATTCAAAATAAACCAATTTTAGAAGAAATGACAAAAGTAAAACAATTGAATATGAACGGTCAAACAGAAGAAATGTTTGAAAGATGGCGAAATACATGGACGGAAGTAATGGATATCCATATGCCGAAAATCGATGTTCTTTTATTTGATGCAGAAGAAAGTGTAGACAAATTTATTTTTCCAAAAGCTTCTAAAATTGAAAAAGAAATTCAAACATTAATTTCTAATTGTGACGAAAAAATGTCCGGGATATTAAAAGAACTAGAAGAGTTAATCGGAAGTGAAGAGAAAAACAGAATAGAAATGGAACAGCTGAAAGAACAACATCGTGCTGCTAGGAAAACCTTGCTTGCTCACCAATATTCCTTTGGAGAAACAGTGCCAGCATTAGAAGCCGAATTAGAATCATTTATACCGGATTTTGAGGAATTTGATAAGTTGACCGAGACAGGAAATTATTTAAGTGCACGAGAAATTGTCATTACTATGCAAGATAAAGGGAAAAAGTTCTTTCCTAAATTGCATGATATTCCGACTGTTCTTACAGAAATACAAAATAAAATACCCGCTACGATACATGAATTACGAAATGGTCAGAAAGAAATGGAAGAAAGTTCGTATTACTTACAGCATCTTGAAATGACCAATAAATTAGCAGAAATAGAAGCAGAGTTAATCGAATTGAAGGCAGCGATTGTAGATCTAGAAGTGGAAAAAACTCTTGTAAGAGTAGAAGAAATTAAAGATGAATTGGAAACTTTCTATGATTTATTAGAAAAAGAAGTACTCGCTAAAAAGTATGTGGATAAGCATAAAGAACATACAGCTAGCCGTCTAAAAGAAGTAACGACGGTTACTCGTGCAGTTAGCGAAGAAGCAGCGTATGTCCAACAAAGCTATCGATTACCAGAAAAAGAAGCCGAAATTCCCAAAAGCTGTTTGAAGGAATTGGAAGAATTAGAGAAAAAGTTCAATTTGCTATCAGCACGAGTAGAAGAAGAACGATCTGCATACTCTAGTTTACAAGAAGAGCTAAACGAAATAGCAGAAGAACTAGATCGATTGTATGAAGAACAAGATCGTTTTGCCAATCGATTAAAAAATCTCCGAATCGATGAAAATAAAGCTCGTGAAAAACTAGAAGAATTAAAACATATTTTACATGACACTGATCGTATGTTACAAAAAGCGAATATCCCGGGTATTCCGGAAGATATGGATGTCCGCCTTGAAGAAGCAGAAGAACATATTTATGTAGCGATGCAAAGCCTTCAAGAAGTGCCTCTGAATATGTCATTAGTAGATAATTATTTAGAAAAAGCAGAAGCTTGCATGGAAGAAGTGCATAAACGGGCAAAAGAAATGTTAGAAAATGTATTGTTAACTGAAAAGATTATTCAATATGGAAATCGTTATCGTACAAGCCACCCTAATATACATGCGCGTTTGTTAGAAGCAGAAGAAGCCTTCAGGCAACTTAGATATGCAAAAGCACTAGAAGATGCTGCAACAGCTGTAGAGGAAGTTGAACCGGGCGCATTAAAGAAAATCGAAGTATTAGTCAAAGAAGAGGCCTGGCGTACATAACTAGAAAAGTTGGACGAATTCAGTCCGAATCGACAAAAGGTTTTTGTATACAAACGTGAACCACCTCACTAAAAAAGTGATGGTGGTTTTTTTCCGAAAAGGAGAGGGACAAACAGTGATTTATTTTGATAACAGTGCTACAACGAAAGTTCATCCAGAAGTGATGAAAACCTTTGTAGCAGTGAACGAGAAGTTTTGGGCAAATCCAGCTTCCATCCATGAATTTGGTCATCAAACGAACGAATTATTACAATCAGCTAGAAAACAAGTAGCAGAAATTTTACATACTTCTAATGACAAAATTTATTTTACATCCGGTGGAACCGAATCTAATAATTTAGCCATTTTTGGCTTAGCAAATAAATATAAAAATCGTGGAAGACATGTACTTGTCTCAGAAATCGAACATCCTTCCATACTGGAAGCAGCAAAACAACTACTGAAAAATGGATTTGAAGTAGAATGGATCCCAGTGGATTCAAATGGCGTAATTGTAATAGAAGCTGTAGAAAGACTTTTACGTGCCGATACCATCTTGATAAGTGTCATGCATGTGAACAACGAAACAGGAGCAATTCAACCAATCGAAGAAATTTCCGCTAATGTAAGAAAGAATAGCCGTGCAGTAATCCACATGGATGCAGTGCAAAGTTTTGGGAAGTTACCAGTAAATTTTGATGCGCTAGATGTGGATGCAATCACCATTTCATCTCATAAAATTCACGGTTTAAAAGGTTCAGGTTTTTTAGCATTAAAAAAATTTATGGAAGTAGAACCAATGCTGTTTGGTGGTGGTCAAGAATCTGGTATTCGAAGTGGGACAACACCAGTTCCTTTAGCTGTATCTACCGCAAAAGCGGTTAGGCTGGCACATGACAATTTAAAAGAAAACGCCCAAAAATTGAGAGAGATGACTGAAGAACTCATCCCTTTTTTGACATCTTTTCCGGCAATTAAAATGATTTCACCTAAAAATAGGGCACCACATATCATCTCTTTTTCTGTCCGAAAAATAAAAGGAGAAGTTCTTATTAATGCTTTACAGCAAAAAAATGTTATAGTTTCTACTAGTAGTGCTTGCTCTTCAAGACAAACTAAAACAAGCCATGTATTAAAAGCAATGCATATACAAGATGACTATATAAAAGGAGTCATTCGACTTAGTTTTAGCACAATAAATACACAAGAAGAAATAAGTCAGTTTAAAAAAATATTTACAAATGTAATGAACGTCATTAAAGGAGATTAGTTTTTATGAAATGGGAAAAAATATTAGTCAGATACGGTGAATTATCAACAAAAGGAAGAAATAGAAAACAGTTTATATCGCATCTTCGAAATAACATAAGATTTTCTTTTGTAGATTTACCAAATATTAAAGTACAAGCAGAAAGAGATCGAATGTTTTTAACTTCAACAGATGACTCGGAGATTGAGGCATTAATAGAGCGTCTACCAAAAATATTCGGCATTCAGTCTTTTAGTCCGGTCGCATCTTGTTCGCAGGAACTAGAAGATATTCAAGCAACCGCGCTTCAAATTATGGAAAGTTTAGATAGTGAAAATAAAACATTCCGTGTAACAGTGAAACGATCAGATAAAAGGTTCCCACTTGATACATATGAATTGCAAACGACTGTAGCAAGTCATGTATTAAGACAATACCCATCTTTAAAAGTACAATTGAAAAAGCCAGAAATAGATTTGCGTATTGAAGTGCTGGCAGACGCTGTATACATGATGGCACAAGTAATTCCTGGCGCTGGTGGTATGCCACTTGGTTCAAATGGTCGTTCCCTTTTAATGCTTTCAGGTGGTATTGACAGTCCAGTTGCTGGTTATATGCTTTTGAAACGTGGAGTTAGATTAGATGCCATTCATTTTCACAGTCCACCGTTCACAAGTGAGCGATCCAAGGAAAAAGTAATGGATCTTGCAAACCAACTAAGTCATTTTGGAGCAACTGTACGACTACATGTCATTCCCTTTACTGAAATCCAACAAAGTATCGCTGCACAAATTCCAGAAAATGTATCGATGACGACAACAAGAAGATTGATGTTGAAAATTGCAGATTTAGTTCGCGAAGAAATTGGGGCACTAGGCATTGTAACTGGTGAAAGTTTAGGTCAAGTTGCCAGCCAAACGCTTGAAAGCTTGACTGCTATTAATGCAGTTACGTCCACTCCGGTTTTTAGACCACTCATTTCAATGGACAAATTAGATATTATAGATATTGCCCGGGAAATAGGAACTTATGAGACATCTATTTTACCTTATGAAGATTGTTGTACAATATTCACTCCTTCTTGTCCTAAAACCAAACCAAAGCTGGAGAAAGTAGAATACTACGAGAGCTTTAAGGATTATGATGAATTAATAAAAGAAGCGGTGGAAAATAGAGAAGTTCTCTCGTTTCCAACTGTAAAGAGAAACGACTTTGAAAACCTACTTTAAAAATTAACAAAATATACCACTCATCCTCCGTGCATGAAATTAGAGAAAAAGACCATTCTAATTTCACAAGGAGGTGAGAGACATGGCAAACAACAACAGTGGTAACTCAAATCAACTTTTAGTTCCAGGTGTACAACATGCGATTGATCAAATGAAATATGAAATTGCTCAAGAGTTTGGAGTAAATTTAGGAGCTGACGCATCATCGCGTGCCAACGGATCCGTAGGCGGAGAAATTACAAAGCGATTAGTGCGACAAGCTCAATCACAAATGAATGGTTTTGAAAAATAATAAACCAGATAAACCGGTAGCCCAGGCTACCGGTTTATTGTTTTGTTAAGGAAGGAACATTATTGGGATAGTGCGTCTTAATGTGTCCGCTATCCTTCGCGCTTACCGCATCTTGCATGAGCCTACTCATGTTGAACACGAGTAGGTCTCATGACTGCGGCTCATGCGCTTTAGGCAGCGCTACGGCAAATGTATCCGCACTATTTAGCTGGAGAAGATTGTCTATTTATAAATGCGCAATGTTGACCTACAAACGGGCAACACTATGGTCCATTTGCGCAACGTTTATAAATAATGCGTCAAAGTCCTAGTCGTCTCCCTCCAAGTCAACTTGTTATTTTGAGAATTGGTTGCTTTCACGTTGATTTAGTTGCTTTCCGAATAGAAATGGTTGCTTTCAATGCCGATTAGTTGCCCTTAGCCATTTATTGGATTCATAGCGGTCACCATACGACGCATTATCCCTAAAATGTGACACCCTTATATTCAGAAGATTATTTTTATATTTAACAATCTAATAATTTCCTTTATAATTAACTTATAATGTAGAGGAGGAATAGTATTGAATAAACAAAATCTAATCGCACCAGCTCATTATAACTTAGTAAGTGAGTTTGAAAAATATAGTATTAACGAAGAAAAATTAGCGCTCATTTGGGAGTCTGACAGCGGAGAAACGAAACAGAGTACATATAAACAATTAATGCAACGATCCAACCAAATTGCAAACGTATTTACCCGTAATGGGCTAAAAAAAGGGGATATCGTTCTTGTAATGGTACCTAGATTAATAGAAGCATACGAAGTATACGTGGCTGCTTTGAAAGCTGGTCTAGTTGTTATACCGAGTTCAGAAATGCTTCGTGCAAAGGATATTGAGTATCGACTTGTTCATAGCGGTGCTAAAGCGATTATTGCCTATGAGCCATTTCTAGACCAATTTACTGAAGTATCAAACTTAGACGATCGACTATTATTTGTTATTGGAAAAAGTCAAGATGATTGGCAGTCCTTAACAGATGAAATGTCTAGTGAAAGTACTGTATTCGACCTTGTAGATACGTTAAAAGATGATATGGCATTCATATCATATACAAGTGGAACAACTGGAAATCCAAAAGGTGTAGTCCATACCCATGCATGGGCATTCGCACATTTACGGACATCTGGTCCAAACTGGCTGAGTATACAAGAAGGTGATGTAGTTTGGGCAACAGCAAGTCCAGGCTGGCAAAAATGGATTTGGAGTCCGTTTCTTGCGGTTCTTGGTAGTGGAGCAATTGGATATGTATATAATGGGAAATTTGATCCGAATACATATTTGGAAAATATTCAAGAGAAAAAAGTAAATGTGCTTTGTTGCACACCAACTGAATATAGAATTATGGCAAAAGTAGAAGGCTTAAAGAATTATAATCTTTCTTCGATTCATAGTGCTGTTTCCGCAGGAGAGCCATTAAATAGAGAAGTTATTGAGATTTTTGAGAAAAACTTTAATCTTGAAGTTCGAGATGGTTATGGTCAAACTGAAAATACGTTGCTCGTTGGAACGATGAAAGGAATGGAAGCTAGACCTGGTTCTATGGGGAAACCAACACCAGGGAATACAGTAGAGATTGTAAATGATCTTGGTGAAATTTGTGCTCCTGGTGAAGTAGGAGATATTGCGGTGCATGTAGAAACACCTGCACTATTCAAAGAATACTTAAAAGACCCTGAGCGTACTGCGATGCAATTTAGGGGCGATTATTATATAACAGGTGATCAAGCTAAAAAAGACGAAGACGGCTATTTTTGGTTTGAAGGTAGAAGTGACGACATCATTATTAGTTCCGGTTATACGATTGGACCTTTTGAAGTAGAAGATGCTTTAACCAAACATCMTGCAGTACAAGAATGTGCTGTAGTTGGTAGTCCAAATGAAATTCGTGGGACTATTGTGAAAGCTTTTGTTGTATTACTAGATCCGTCTAACGAAGGTTCCCCTGAATTAGTAAAAGAACTGCAAGAACATGTGAAAACTATTACTGCTCCATATAAGTATCCTAGAGAAATAGAGTTCGTTAAAGAATTACCTAAAACAACTTCTGGAAAAATTAGAAGAATTGAGTTAAGACAAAGAGAACAATAAAAGGTATAAAATAGAAATAAGAAAACACGGGGTGCAATAAAATGTTCTCCGTGTTTTTCCTGTTTACTTTAATTGGTTAAAGCAATATAATGAATCTATTATTTTCGCGTGGAAAAATAAGGAGATGGGGAAGTGCAAACAGAAGAAAAACAAGGGATAATAATCGTAGCTGTTGCTTATGTTTTATGGGGCTTTATGCCAATCTTTTGGAAAATGTTAAATCATGTTTCAAGTGATGAGATATTAGCAGGTCGCGTTATTTGGTCATTCGTATTTACGTTATTACTTGTAGTTATAGGGCGTAATTTTAAACAACTCATGATGGATATACAGGAATTATGGAAGAATCAGAAAGCTTTCTGGAGTCTAGTACTTGCTTCCTATTTAGTAACTGGTAATTGGTTTATATTCATTTATGCTGTAAATGCGGGATACATAGTTCAAACGAGTTTAGGTTATTACATAAATCCATTACTCTCTGTCGTACTTGGAATTGTTTTTTTAAAAGAAAAGTTATCTAGGGCACAGGTATTAGCAGTAATAATTGCAGCTATTGGTGTTCTAGTTTTATCTATTTCCTATGGACAAGTGCCATGGATTTCTTTTTCATTGGCGATCACATTTGCTTTTTATGGTTTGATTAAAAAGACGCTAAAAGTGGATGCCCTTAGGGGATTAACGATTGAAACGTTCTTTGTTCTACCGGTAGCACTAATCTATTTTAGTTACTTAGTTGCGACCGGGAAGGCTGTATTTTTTTCAACGGATATGCTGACGGTGATTTTGCTTGTATTAACTGGTGTTGCAACTGCAGTTCCGCTCATTTTATTTGCTAAAGGAACAAAAAGCATTCCATTGTATATGTCTGGTTTTATACAATACATTGCACCAACACTCATGCTTTTAGTCGGTGTCATCATCTACAAAGAGCAGTTTAGTAAAGTGGAATTTTTGTCTTTTTCATTTATTTGGTGCGCACTAATATTGTTTACCGCTTCGAAAATTATGGAAGTGAGGAAACGTAAATAGGATTTATTTTTACGATTTGTGAAACATTTAGGCATTATTTACGTAAGTAAAGAGGATAACCAAAGGAGGAAAATAGTATATGAATACGAAACGATGGTTTGCTATTTTAGGAGCATCTGTATTATTAGTTATTTCTTTAGGCGTCAATACGATGTCTAGCATATTTTCAAAGGACTGGACTTCTATGTTAGATGAATTTGCGGCCGTCTCGAGTTCTGAGTTTTACGAAACGGTAGTAGAAGATGGTTCTATGAACGAACGTATCGCATTGTTAACAGTAGATGGGGTAATACAAGATACGGGAAGTGCTACTTCTCTATTTGCGGCAGAAGGATATAACCACCAATTCTTTTTACAACAATTAGAACAAGTAAAAGCGGATGACTCGGTAAAAGCAATTGTCCTCCAAGTAAATTCTCCTGGTGGCGGAGTTGTAGAATCTGCAGAAATTTACCGCGAGATTAGAGAAATACAAGAAGAAACGGAAAAACCAATTTATGTATCGATGGGGAGTATGGCAGCCTCAGGTGGGTATTACATTTCAGCATCAGCTGATAAAATCTTTGTTAATAAAGAAACGATGACAGGTTCCATTGGTGTTATTATGCAAAGTATTAACTATGGAAAATTAGCAGAAAAATACGGCGTCGAGTTTGTAACGATTAAATCAGGACCTTATAAAGACATTATGAGCCCAACGAGAGAAATGACAGAAGTAGAAAGAAATATGATGCAAGAAATGCTAAATGATTCGTATGAAGAATTTGTGGATATTATTGAACAAGGTCGAAATATGACAGAAGCAGAAGTGAAAAAAGTAGCAGATGGTCGAATAGTCAATGGTCGACAAGCGATTGAAGCTGGACTTGCTGACGATTTTGGATTTTTAGAAGACGTAATTGCGGCGATTAAAACAGATCACGACCTAGAAAATGCGGAAGTTTTTGAATATGGTCATTCTCAAAGTTTCGGTTCATTATTTGCGATGAAAGCACAATCATTATTAGGCGTTGATATCGAAACCAAACTGATTGGAAAGTTAATAGCTGATAATAGTGCGCCTAAAATGATGTATCTATATGGAAATAATTAAGGAGGGATCTAGATGAGTGAGATTATACAGCCAGATGAACAGAATGTGCAAGAAAAGGCACTGCTAACGGAGCAGGTAGTCGTTCATCGTACAGTGGAATATGAGCATAAAGCTGCTGGTTTTTGGATTCGATTTTGGGCTTATACGGCGGATATCCTCATATTAGCTTCCATCGGTATGTTGATCATCAAACCTGTGTTCCGATTATTCTCATTGGAGTTAAATAATCCAGCTTGGTATGCGCCATTTAGCCTGATTACAGCGCTTCTTTTCTATGCGTATTTTGTTTTGATGACTAAATATTGTAGTCAAACAGTTGGGAAAATGATATTTGGTATTCGCGTTGTTTCAAAAAATGGGGCTAAACTTACATGGGGAACGGTCGTTTTTAGAGAATGGATCGGGAGACTTATCTCTATTATTCCTTTAAATCTACCCTATCTAGCAGTCGCGTTTACAACGAAAAAACAAGCAGTTCACGATATCATTGCGGATACCTTAGTTGTTCATGAATCAATTTTTGATAAAAATGAAAAACATCTATATGAACAACCTGCAGTTGCAAAAGAGTTGCAAGAACAGAACGTATTCTAGTAAGATGAAAGTAATGAAAAAGGAGGCTACATATTTATGGCACAAGTAACATTTAAAAACAATCCAGTAACTTTAGTTGGTCAAGAAGTAGTAGTAGGCGAAAAAGCACCAAACTTTACGGTGTTAGCAAATGATTTATCTTCAGTAACACTACAAGATTCTGCTGGTAAAGTTCGTTTGATCAGCGTAGTCCCATCACTAGATACTGGTGTATGTTCTACACAAACAAACAAATTCAATCAAGCTGCTGCTAGTTTAGGTGAGGATGTAGTCATTTTAACAATCTCTGTTGACTTACCATTTGCTCAAGCACGTTGGTGTGGCGCAAATGCTGCAGATGCTATCCAAACGCTTTCTGATCACCGTGATTTTTCATTCGCTGAAGCGTTCGGTGTTGGTATCAAGGAATTGCGTTTACTAGCACGTTCTGTATTTGTAGTAGACAAAAATGACATAGTTACTTATGCTGAATATGTAAGTGAAGGAACGGATCATCCAGACTACGATAAAGCACTAGAAGCAGTAAAAGCAGCAACAAACTAATAAATAAAATCAAACCCACTCAGCTAATTCTAGTTTAGTGGGTTTTCATTTGAGGGATGTATAGATGCACACCAATGTAGAACAAATATTTACTTTTATTGATCAAGAAAGCTCATTTATTGAAGAGCAACAATCTGCTACCTATTTAGAAGGGGTAGTTTACGCGTTAGAATTATGGTTAGAAGAGAAAAAAGTACCTACAGTAAATAACCCAACGAAAGAACAAATTCGTAAAGCAATTCAATTGGCGATTTTAAAAGGAATGAAAGCAAGTTCTCAAGTGAATCACCAAATGACGCCAGATGCCATTGGACTTCTAGTAAGTTACTTTGTAAAAGTAGTGGCAAAAGACCAAAAAGAATTGTCCATTTTGGATCCTGCATTTGGAACGGGAAATTTGCTGTATACAGTGATGAATGCATTACCTTTTGAAAATCATGCTTTCGGTGTTGAAATAGATGAGTTATTAATCCAAATAGCGGCTCAAACTGGAGAATTGCTTACACATGATATCCAATTATTTCGACAAGATGCATTAAAACCATTATTAATCGACCCTGTGGATATAGTGGTAAGTGATTTACCAGTAGGCTATTATCCAGATGAAGAAACAGCACAGGACTACTTTTTGCATAGTAAAGAGGAAATGTCTTATGCGCATCATTTATTCATCGAACAATCAATGAAGCATGTAAAACCAGGTGGATATTTATACTTTTTAGTGCCTAACAATATTTTTGAATCAAAACAGGCGCCGCAGCTTCATAAATTTATTAAAGAAAACGGATGGATTCAAGCGGTGATTCAATTCCCGGCTTCAATTTTTAAAACAAAAGGACAAGAGAAGAGCTTGTTGATTTTGCAAAAGAGAAGCGATGAGTTAAAGGCACCACGTGAAGTGTTGCTTGCACAAGTCCCTAATATGACGAATAAAGAAGCAATGGAATTGTTCTTCCAAAAAATAGACATATGGCAAGAAGAAAATGCAAAATAAGAGGGTAGCCCTAATATAGGGCTACCCTTTTCCTAATCAATTATTTATTATACTTTTCTCAGTCCGGAACTTCTTCTGTGCGAACAACTAGTACGTCACAAGTTGCGGAGCGTACGATATACTCCGAAACACTTCCGATTAAAAATCTTTCCATCGCATTTAGACCAGTAGCACCACAAATGATTAGATCTGCCACCACTTTTTTAGCAAGGTCTTTAGAAATCATCGTTTTAGGAGAACCATATTCGACGATGACGTTGACATGTTGGACGCCGCCCGCTTGCGCCTCTGTTTTATAACCTTCTAGCAATTCCTCCGCAAATGCTTGAGCTCTTTCAGCGATTGACCGGTCATACGCTTCAATAGCAGCAAAGGATCTTGTATCAATTATATTAACTAAATTTAATGTGGCATTGTTTCTTGCTGCGATAGAAACTGATTTTTTAAATGCATATTCCGCCTCTTTTGAACCGTCCACTGCAACTAGGATTTGTTTATATTTTAATGTCATTATAAAAACCTCCTTATTGTTTATATATATAGTTCGATATTTATTGACATATTCCTGCTTATTTTTATTATTTATTTTGATTTATGTTTTTAATAACCCAAAATACTCAGTTAATTGCTTATTAAAATTGTAATATTACACAAGAGGTTCTATGTATTAGTGCTTTTAGAGTGCATTGAACTGAACGTGTCTACTCCATAGCCGAGATTTCTCGATGCGTAGGATATAATAAAATTCTTTACAAGTGGATAACTATTTACTTGAAACATAATTAAGTTAATTCATTCTTTAAAATTTAGTTCAGTATAGGGAAACGGCGACGTAGTGTGTTTGACTAGTGACCGCTATGATTTTCGCTGCAGGACGGACGCTTTCCGTGGGGTGAGTGATGAGCCTTCACCGCCGCTAGCGCGTACGATGTGAAGTCTCATCTTACTCAGGCAGAGGAACAAAGGCTAAGAGCGCCACATCGTGTGGCAACGCCTTTGTGACCAACATCCTGTTGCCCTCCACTAGAGTCGCCGCCTGCAGCGAAAATCCATGGGAATTACTATCTAATTTAGTGTCGACACATATCAAAGGTTAAATTAATCCATTCTACTATGTAATGTTATAAAATCTAATTAGAAAATGCGG
>NZ_JBFTLO010000043.1:0-28917 GCF_056396485.1 Psychrobacillus sp. 05T411
GTATTAGGTATTAGGGGAAACGATTTACACAACTTCTGTTCCGAGCCATACAAAGCCAGAGACATTAGAGGTGCTTGCAATGCAAGCAAATGTTTTCAGTTTATACGAGACGGAAGTGAGTGCTGCACAGTTACAACCATTTCAGTTTGAAAACGCAACATATATAATCGATGCATTAKAAATCAAACAAGACACATTACATTTACAAATTTCTACGGAAGGAGCGCCAGAAGTTCGTGCAGAAAGTTGGGAGATGGTCATTGACGATCGTTTAATTGTTTCTGACCGAACGACTGTAAATTTTATAAATAATCGTACCGTTTATAAACTACAATTTGACGGTCAACAACAAATTCCAAGTACATTCAAATTAGTGCCGAATACTGTAGAGATAAAAAAACAAATTGAACCGATCGTATTAGAATTAGACTGATTACAAGACTCTCACTTAGTAAATAACTGCATTGAGAGTCATATTATTCAACTAACGGGTGGCGCGACAAATTCTATTATAAGCGCTTTTTAGCGTGAAAATACAGGAGATTTATAAAAAAAAAATTTTAACTTTACAATGGAGGATAGGAATAATGGAGTCATGTTTCCTGAAACTATCCCATCAATACTCCTGCATGCGTCCTGATTTGTATAGCTACGTTGTAAGATGCTTGAAAAGTAAGGAACGTTGATTCAAGGGCTGTCACCCGAAACGGTTGCTATAAGCCGCCTTATGGCAAAATGCATTTGAGGGGTACGACCAGTGAAGCCTCTGTAATCGAGGTGGAGGAACAGCCCTAAGTCTAGTGATAGGTAATAATTATTTTTCAGCTGTGCATTGCACGGGTCGGGTAAGAATGTGGGAACATCATTTCGCAGTAGAATGATGCCACAGTGCCAAGTTCTTCGATGAAATATTCCATAAGTCATGATACTTAATAAGTTCTTTATTGATTGGCTTCGGGGGCTAATCAATAACAATAAGGACATGAATTAGCTTGGGTAAGCTATAACCAAGAGTAGCAAACAAAGCAATAGAACTGTACAGTAATATACTACATATTTTTTATCTTTGTTGTTTCTTTTTTCTTTTATTATAAAAGGTACGAACTGGACCAACAACCATGAAAACAATTAAGAGAAAGAAAATAACTATTTCTGTTACTTCCATCACTAGAAAAGGCCTAATAGCATTATTAATGGAGGTCTTTAGGTCAAATCCTAAAAGAATGTCCATGCATAAAGAAAAAACAGTTAAAAAGACGAAAATCAGAATAGAAATACCGATTATTTTCATTTTTTGTCACGCTCCACTAAACGATACTTCCTTTTTGGAAATAAATTTTTGCTTTGCTTACTTTTCATTTTTTTGTTCTTAATAAATGCAATCAGAAGTAACAGACTTGGAATAATTACTTGAAGCGGGAGATGCAAATAAAGGGTGATAACATGAAGCCCTTCTTTAATATGTTCAGAATAATTACTGGCGATTGTTATGGATAGAATCAGGATGGCTAGTCCTAATGGGAAAGCTAATCGTGCGGATTCTTTGACTTTAAATAAATTGGCTGTTCCTACTACAGATGCATAGAAAAACACACACATTTTAAAAAATACACCGATAACCGTTATTAGTATAAAATAAACATCTAACCGTTCTAAAAATCCAGATACCTCAATTGTTTGTATAGTAGAAAGAAGGGGGAAGGGTGAACGGGTAATGTTATTTACACCAAGTACACTAACATTTATGGCCATGACTGACGCTAATATGAGTCCGCTGCATCCCATTGCTAATAAACCGATTCGTTTCACTTTTTTCGGTCGATTTAAATAGGGGAAGATCATAGCAAATATAATCACCTCACCAAATGGAAAGTACAGGGTTTGAGTAAATGTCGTTTTTAAAACAGGCTTGATACCTTCTTCAAGCACAGGTTCTAGGTTAGAAATTTGTATTATCCCGGAAACAACTATTAAAAAAAGAACGCTAATCCCAAGTAAAATTATTAGAATAAATAGTAGTTCACTTGTTCGCGCTAATACCTCAATACCCTTACGAATTGTATATATAACTAAAAGAACCATCAATGTATTTAAAATAAAAAAAGGAGTTTCCCAATAAAAGGATGTAATTAGCATTTCTCCGAAATCCCTCAACACTCTTGCAGAAAGATATATAAAATAGAGTACGTAAATGAAGGCCAATATTTTCCCCAAAAACCTTCCCATAATTTTTTGTATATATTCAGTTGGAGGTATATCTGGATAATAGGAGTAGAGACCATGGTAGATCAAATATAAGCAAAAACCACCAGCCATACCAATCAAAATAGCAAGCCATGCATCTTGATTTGCTTCTATTGCAATAGGTACCAACAAGGCACTACCAAGTTCAAACAAGACAATTAGAATGAAAAGCTGATATGCGCTGATTTTTGCCTTTTCCAATGATTTTTCACTCCATTTCTTGACACTTATTGTTTCATATCTGAAAGATACGAATTGGTTCTAAGACCAGAACGTCGTATAAATGCTTCTACCTTCACATTTACCTTTAAGTTTGGAAAATATGTGTCATTCCAATCGTCCTTCATTTTTTTCCATTTTTCTGGATCAGAACGATGGACCACTTCCCCAAATCCGAAAATATCTGATTTGTTTTGCTGCGTTCGCATAACAGTGTTTTCTAATTGCTTCTTAATTTCTTTTTCTAATTCCTTTTCTATATCCAAAATCTCATACGGATCGGTTAGATCAATTTGTGACCTTACTTCGCGAATATCACCTTCCGCTCGTACTCTAACTGTAATGACAGGGAGGTCGTTTGTTGTATCAGCTGAGACTTTTGTTTTTTGACGGAGCACGTTGTAAGCCAAGATGTTTTCCTGTCCTTCCCAGTCTAATATCACATCTGTCTGTTGGATTTTGTCCAAGATCCATACTACTCCTCTAGACATATCACCTTGATACCAGTCAATCAACTTTCCTTCTTTAAAAATGGCAAGTCCGTCAGATTCAAGAGTGGTATCCAGTTCAGACTGTTGAATATTCTCCATCTTTTTTCCTTGTTGGATATCTCCTTTTAAGCTAAATCCGCTAATAACTGTTTCTTTCCCTGCAGAGGTGAGAGTAGTAATAACGTCCTGAAGGGTAACTTCCATACTTTCTCCTCTTGCTCTTTCTGTAGTCTGTAAAGTTCCGTTCACTTTCTCGGCTGGAATCCTATCAATAGCAGTCAAAGATTTAAGAAGATCACCTGCTTTTGTATGATGGGCTATTACAACCCTTGACGTCGTTCGAATTTCTGGATCTCGTTCAAAGGCGTCTAAAATAGCTGTAATGCCTTCTTCTCTTGCTAACTCCTCACTAATAACAATTAGATTAGCATGTCCGTGATATAGCCTTCTTGAAATTTTAGATGTCGCATGGAAATGTGCTTCCAGAACACTGTCTCCCATTGCAGTGTAAACGGTAACGGTGGGGCTTTGGCCACTTCCTCCACCTTGAAGTCCTCCCGCTACGTTTCCAGGATTGACAAGTTGAATGGTCTTGACATACTTACCCTCTTCGTTTTTATCAATCGCCATGGCAGATATTAACGCTAGTTCATTTAACTCTTTTTTGCTCCAACACCCTGAGATGAAGACTGTGCTTGTCATAATCAAGAAAAGAAGAATCCATTTATGATTCATTCCGTTCACCTTTTTCCATGTTAGTAGTATTTTTCATAATACGAGTACGAGGAGGCTGTGGTTTCTGATCTTCCCCTTGACTAACCCTATTTTGGCCACTCATCAATCGTGGTCTTTTCTTGTATGCCCAAATCGGTCTACGGAAAATGGTATCACCTGCTTCCTCACGGATAAATGGTGCAAGAGGTGACATATATGGAACACCAAACGAACGTAGGCTACATAAGTGAACTATCAGCAGAATAAACACTAGAATAACTCCATAAAAACCGAATGTAGCTGCACTGACCATAAAAATAAATCTAACTAAACGGGCTGATATTGCAACTGCATAGGAAGGTGTCGCAAAACTGGCGATTGCTGTCAAAGAGACTACTATTACCATTGCAGGTGACACAATGCCAGCCTGAATTGCAGCCTGTCCAATGACAAGAGCTCCTACTATAGAGATAGTGGAACCCATAGCTTTGGGCATGCGAATACCCGCTTCTCTTAAAATTTCAAAAGTTATTTCCATTATGAGAGCTTCTATAAATGCAGGAAACGGAACAGATTCCCTTTGTGCTGCAATAATAATAGCCAATTTTGTTGGAATCATCTCCTGATGAAAGGTGGTAGCTGCGATGTATATAGCAGGGCCGACAAGGGATATAAAGAAGATTACAGTACGTAAAAAGCGAATAGCTGTTGCGATATCAAAACGTTCATAATAATCTTCAGCTGATTGAAAAAAATCTATAAATAGGGCAGGGACCAGCAATACAAAAGGAGTTCCATTAACGAAAATGGCAATTTTTCCCTCTAGCAAATTTCCGGCCACAGTATCTGGCCTCTCTGTATGATATATCGTAGGAAAAGTAGTATTTGTTTGATCTTCTATTAGCTGTTCAATATATCCGGATTCTAAGATGCCATCAATGTTTATTCCTTTTAAACGTTTACGTACTTCTTCTATGATTTCATTCTTTGCGATGCCATTTATATACATAATTGAAACTTCAGTTTTTGTCATTTTGCCAATATTGATGGACTCTACCCATAAATCTGTATTGTTAATTATTCTACGAACCATGGCTGTATTTGTCTCGATTGACTCGTTAAACGCTTCTTTAGAGCCTCGAATAGAAACATCTGTAGTAGATTCCTGAACAGACCGTCTCTGTCCACCTTGTGTGCTCGCACAAACCCCTTTTCTTATTCCATCGATGAGCGTAATAGTTTCACCCGACATTAATGCAGTAAATAGTTTTTCCCAGCCACTAACTACTTTAATTCCGCCTACAGCAACTACATCTTCGATGAGAACTTCTAACACGTCTTGTGGTATGAGCTTTTCACTTAAATTTTGGTTATTCATAATTGAATCGATTACAAAATCCTGAACCGATTGATTGTCAACCATTCCTTTTACATATAAAATGGCTATTTTTATCTTGGAATTATGACCAATTTTTAATTGGCGGATTACGATATCTGAACTGTTTCCTGTCTTTTGTTTAATGACTTCAAGATTCTTGCTCAGAGAGCTTTCGATGAGGTTCGGTGGTCTGTAGTTAGATTGATTTTGATTGTTTATCTCTTGGATCTTTCTATCACTTTTTGGATTCTTTCGTTTTAAAAATGAAAACATAGCTCAAATACCTTTCTTTTTCAACCCATTTTGTTCATGATAAGTTCTTTTTAAACAAAATGAAAAAGATTAGTCATAAATAAAAATCAAATGGGAGATTTCTCATGAAGATTTTAAATTTTTTTTCATTATACACACAATTTATAGGCCACAATTATTCTGAATATAAACTTCATTTTTGGGGCAATCTTATATGTATGAAAAGATTTGGAGGTGCAAGAATGTGTTTGAAAAAAAATTAGCACTTCATGAAACTTTGGAATTTCATGAAGTAATAAATTTTAAGTCAGTATGTTTACTTAAATCTAAAATGATGCAAGGTATCGTATTTGACCAAGATCTAAAAGCGCTAATGGAGAAGGATGTAAAACAATCTATACCAGCTTTAACTGCAATGATAAAACTATATTCAAATGCTGAGTTAAAATAATCGGAGGTCGGTTCGTATGAATGATTATTTAGATCCTATAAATTCTGTTGGAATGCCTGAACTTACTGATTCAGGTATAGCCCTTGAATTTTTGTTATCCGCAAAAATTGGGGTTAGAAATCTTTCAATAGCATTGACAGAAACAGCAACACCTACAATTAGAAAGTTATTACAGGAACAACTGGATGTAACCATTGCCTTATATTTCGAAATTGCAGATCTCATGATGAAAAAACAATGGTTAAACCCATACGATTTGGAACTCCAAAAACAATTGGATATAAAATCCGCTCAAAATGCAGTAGATATAGCTAATTTAAATCTCTTTCCGGGTGTTACAAATCGAAAAGGAATGTTTCCAAGCCCACCGAAGAATTAATGAATAAAGAAGGAGATTTAAATAATGAAAGCTGTTACTTTTCAAGGTGTTAAAAATGTTCAAGTAAAAAACGTGAAAGACCCAAGTATCCAAAAAGCGGATGATATCATTGTTAAACTGACTACTACTGCCATTTGCGGATCAGACTTACACTTAATTCATGGGATGATCCCAAACCTTGGAGAGGATTATGTTATTGGACATGAACCTATGGGAATTGTAGAAGAAGTCGGTAAGGATGTAACGAAAGTAAAAAAAGGGGATCGCGTTATCATCCCATTTAATATAGCATGTGGTCAATGTTGGTACTGTAATCATGAATTAGAAAGTCAATGCGACAATGCGAATGAAAATGGAGAAATGGGCGCATATTTTGGATACTCAGACACGACGGGAGGTTTCCCAGGTGGTCAAGCAGAATTTATGCGAGTTCCATATGCTAATTTTACACCTTTTAAGATTCCAGAAAACAGTGAGGTAGCGGATGAAAGTTTAGTGTTACTTGCAGATGCTGCATCTACAGCATTTTGGAGTGTAGACAATGCGGGAGTGAAAGCAGGGGATACGGTCGTAATTTTAGGATGCGGTCCAGTTGGTCTGTTAGCACAAAAATTCGCGTGGTTAAAAGGTGCAAATAGAGTTATTGCAGTTGATTACGTTGGTTATCGTTTAAAACATGCAAAACGTACGAATAAAGTGGAGATTGTTAACTTTGAAGATCACGAAAATTGTGGTGAATATTTAAGAGAAATAACACAGGGGGGAGCAGATGTAGTCATTGACTGCGTAGGAATGAGTGGAAAAATGACTCCACTGGAATTTCTTGCATCTGGTCTGAAATTACAAGGAGGAGCAATGGGAGCTCTAGTAATCGCAAGTCAAGCTGTTCGCAAAGGTGGAACAATTCAAATTACAGGAGTTTACGGGGCACGTTATAATGCATTCCCATTAGGTGACATCTTTCAACGGAATGTGAATATTAGAACAGGTCAAGCTCCAGTTATTCACTACATGCAGCATTTATATAATTTAATTGCGGAAGGTAAGGTTGATCCAAGTGATATTGTCACTCATGTACTTCCTTTAGATCAAGCTAAGCATGGCTATGAAGTATTTGACACCAAAATGGAAGACTGTATAAAAGTTGTACTAAAACCGTAAATATAGCAGTTTATTTTTCGAGCATCTCTTATGAGGTGCTTTTTTTAGGATTTTAGAGAGAATTATAATTGTAGTTGAAGAAAGATTACGTGTAATTACGAACTTTTACGAACCATTTTCGTTAAATTTTGTAGAATGTTGATAGGGTGGAGTTTTGATGGTCGTTCCTGCAATAATAACTTTCTTCCTTTTAAAACGATAATTTATTATCTATTCTTAGCAGATATAAATTACAATATGAGAGTAGAAAACCTAGTTGGAAATATCATTTGTTTTGCACCATTTGGTTTATTTTTCCTTTAATATTTAAAAGAGCTTGGCAAGTGGCACCACCTGCTTTGACAAACATGACCAATATTTCGATGGACTTGGCTTAAAAATATCGCTTAACAATCGAAAGCTTAATTTTGCGAAAGACTTGGTGGAGGTATAACGAAATGATTATAGTACCAACAGAGCATTTTAATATAATAAAAGAGAAAATTAAAGAAGCACCAACATTTGTATTTAGCGTATTAGATTACATTATTAAAGGAACTGTACTTGCAGATTCCACCAATTATGAATCATTGCTTATTAAAACGGATTCAGGGTTGTATTACGTTACAGGGCGATCATCCGATGAGCTATTTCTTAAGAACATAGTTAGAATAAATGAGGAATCAGTAAATCAAGGGAAAAGGTTCACATTATTTTCCATTGACACTGCTTGGAATCAAGCAATTGAAAAATGCCTCGAGAAGAAAGTAAAAAAAATACAACGTTATGGTTTCTCTTTTGATTTAGCGGCATATAAAAATAGAAAAAGAAGTGATATTAGCGAGTATGATGTTACAAAAATTAATCAATATTGGATTGAACATTGTTTGGAATTTGATAAAAGATACTATGAGGAATATTGGGATTCGACGGAGAATTTTCTTCAAAATGGGATTGGTTTTTGTGTGAAGAATGGAGAGAGGATTATCAGCGAAGGAGTTTCCATTTTTAAATCTAGTTATTATGCGGAAGTCGATATAATAACCGATTCAAATTACAGAGGAAAAGGGTCAGCAAGTATTGTAGCTGAACAATTTATAGATTATTGTCTTTCCCATAATATTCAACCACGTTGGGATTGTGATGTTGAAAATGTTGCATCAATCAATTTAGGTAGTAAATTAGGGTTTAATAATCCAAAAGAATATACTGTCTTTATTAAAATATAGTTCATTATTAAACTAACGACGCAGTTTAGTTCAATAAGGGATATTTATTAATTGTGTTGAAAAAGTATACTAGTGGAGAGTGATTCTTTCTTACTCGAACGAGAAACTGTATATTCCTCTCTAATCAACCGCCGATTTTGTTTTATGGGCATACCCTCGGTCCATTACATACAGTGCGCCGTCTGCGTCGATAATGTGATTGACTGCGTCAGAATCAGCTACGTTTCCCGTAGATAGTATCATCTTTTCCGGAAAAACACTATCATGCGAAGCGACGACAATTCGGACATGTAGCTTGATTCCACAGGAATCTTTTGAGATTGCCTTCCAATTTGCGGCGTTATTAGGCAACTTGATATAGGTACCAACAATGATTCGAAGGAGACCAACGTTGGCATTCAACCCTTTAGCATCCCCTTTTAAACGCCAGTAATGTGCAGCCAAACGGCCGAAAAATCACCTAAATGGACGTATTCAGCTCTGATAAACCTCGGCCAATTGTCGAATGACTGATCGACTTTAATCCGATTTGTTCTAAAAACTTTGGTATAGAACAAAGTAATAATAATCATCGTACTAACATATCATTCAAAGGATCTATACGTTTTTTTCCCATTGCGGAAGCTACTTAGCTTTGGACGCTGATATTCTAAAAATAACACTTAATATTCAGAAAGGTGTTGACATTCAGAAATAAGTAATGATATCCTATAGTAGTTAGATATTCAAATTAGAAATGGAGGTACGGAAAATGACTACATTTAGAACTTTAAAAAATAATCGTATAGTGATTTCGTGCCCAACCGCTAATTATTTTTTTGTAAATAATTAAAGAACGGCATGTTATGCCGTTCTTTTTCTATGAGCACACGCTTATGTAAAGAAGCGTGTGCTCTTTTGTGTGCATTTTTAGAAATTCTGGTGTTTTCACGCATTGCGTGTTGCATATATAAACAAAATAACAAGAAAAGGAGTGCTGGTGATGATGATCATGAAACAGCGAAGAAAGGTATTAAAAAGGGAATCTCTCGAAAGTGGATAGCACGGGTTGGGGAAAGAAAAACCCCAGTTGATTAAAATGATGCTATTAGTTTAATCGGAAAAATAATAAATGAAGAATGAAGGAGGAAAAAAAATGATGATACTAAAAATGAATGGTAAGCAGATTAATAAATTTGTAGGTAAAAATAAATTGGAGTCGCCAACACACTATTTAGGTGAAAAGTGGCTAACAGGAATGGTGCTAGCCACACCTTAACAATATAATTGGACTTCTCCTTAAGGAGAAAAATAATGTTTACGATTAACGATATAGAATATGCAAAGCAACGAATGGCTGACTTGGAAAAGGAAGCAAGACAATATAAATTAGGACATAACTACCTATCTAGAAAAAAGAAAATCCAAAAATCTTTTTTGAAAAGAGTCTTGAGTTATTTTACACGCGTAAATTCAAAATAACCTTCAGAATTGGTAACGATAAGTTGACATAAAGTGAACCTTTAATCAGTGGGGGTATTACTGCTAGTTAATGTGGGATAAAGAACCCCATTGAATTCGCAACGGCGCTAGGGACGCCCCTCGCCATAAGCCAAGCAGCTTCACCGCTGGTCTGATGACTTTGGCTACCCCTGTAAAGGCTCCTGCACTTAGTTCGTTTAGATATTCATTTGTTCGATTTATATAGATAGTAGTCAATTACCTATTCATAACTAAGAATAGATCTCTAGCGCGTGTGAGTACGTACTAGAGATCTTTTTGATTAGAAATATCGATAATTAAGTGAGAGGTACCCGCATTCTGAGCCGATTATTGCTGGAATTGGGGATATCCCCTTGAGTCTTTCGCGATTAAGTTGTTCTCAGATATGCATTGTGAAATGGTACACATAAACTAAAGCCGCAGTTTAGTTTAATAAGGATTGCTAAACAAATAGAGGGTTGTAACTTTTCGTTATTCTATCCGTATAGAGAAGTAGATTAAATTTTAGGCGTGATATTAGTCAATGTGAATATTGGAGATGTTTTAAGAACTTTAATATATTTAGTCTTTGTTATTTTAGTTTTTGCTATTATTTTTATTGCTTTCAAACGATTAAAAAATTCAACTAAAGAGAAACAGATAATTAACCAAAAATTAGACACTATTTTGCAAAAGCTAGATGAACAAAATAAAAAGTAATTTTTACCCTCTACACTATTAAGCTAACGGGTGCTTTAGTTAAAGATCATGGGTTGCTTAGGCAACTCTTTTTTCTTTTAAAACTAACGCGGCAGGTTAG
Organism: Psychrobacillus sp. 05T411; assembly: GCF_056396485.1. Lineage (NCBI taxonomy): Bacteria > Bacillati > Bacillota > Bacilli > Caryophanales > Bacillaceae > Psychrobacillus > Psychrobacillus sp. 05T411. The sequence continues at coordinate 10,779 of NZ_JBFTLO010000043.1, forward strand.
TATTATACATCATTCGGTTAATTTCACATATGTTAGAATGTAGAAAAACGTAACAGTGGAAAGAAGGTGTAGTTTTGATAAAAACAGTATTTGTAGGTTTAATATCATTTATCAGTGTAAGTAGTTTACTTCTATTGATTGGATATTTGTTTGATTTTAAATTGTTCATGTATAATTTTTACAAAGAAACTTCAACAGGGTTCGAAGCAGGAGGTTCAGTAATTTCTTTTATTATCGGGATAATTTGTAGCTATTTTATTGGTAATTACTATCAAAAAAGACAACTTAGTTGTTAAGCTAACGGGTTGTTAAGAAATAATAAAGTCGTTTAATTTTGAAGTGTTAACATGCATAAATACCTTCAAAATAAAAAACAAGCTCCCAATAAAATTGTTCGCTTGTTTTTTTTACCCTTACATATAAAAGGGCGATAACATTTAGTTAATGAAATTTTGAGGAATACATTCACGAACACCAGAATTTTGCAATGAGTTAAATAATGCTGCACTGATCCTTAATATAACATTGGTATCAGTACCATTTTCTAAATCATAGATTACAAAGTATGCATTATCAACTGTAAAGATACATTTTCGTTCTAATTCAAATCCAGGTGGTACAGTTGGAAGTCTAAAAACTGGTACACACACGTCTGTATCTCCTTCATCTCTGATAAAATTGAAAGTTTGTTGGTCAATCTCATAGATATTAACTGGATCAATCTCCACACCTTTATCTGGAACTGTAATTTCATCTTCAACTAATAGGAAAAAGCGTTCGTTTCGAAAATTGAAAAGACATCTAGAGCCAATTTCAAATGATGCCATTTTATATTCACCTCCTTTCTTATTTATAAGCTATTCGTATCGAATACAATTGCTTGGACAATAAGGAAGGTAAAGTGAAGAATGATTAAAATAAACGTTCATAGTAGTTGTTCTAGCATGACTGCTAAAGAAGCAACCGTTGAATACATGGAGGTTGTTTAATTTCGATCGTAAGAAGATAATCCTCAAAATATATATTAATAAAGTTGTTTAAAATTGGACTATAAAGCCCTTATAATTTAAAGTTCACCCTTTTTAAACAACTTTATTATGATGGAACACGGGTGCTTTACTTCAAGAAGGAGTATAGTCTTTTTTCTTCTTAAACTAAAGAAGCAGGTTAGTTGAAGAAGGATTATTTTCACCTTATATAGAATACTTTAATTTGTAAGATTTTTCGAAGAAGATAAGGAGTTAGTTAGTGTGTAGGATTTGTAAGTAGACATTTAGAAAGAGATTTATCATTGCCAAAGCATCGTAACAAACTCTTGGAAAATGCATTAAAAGATTAAACATCAGATTCTAATGTTTTAGCTATTTACCAAGCGGGTTCATTAGCTAGAGGGAACTTTGACAATTATTCCGATATTGATTTACATACTATTGTTACTCCTGATAAGAAAGGTGAATATTAAAAACAACCGCAATTGAGCAAGTAAATAGGGAGAGGTATTATTTTATGAAGATTTTAATCCTTATTCACCTGTTATGGTTACCCATTATGATTCCTTTATAAAAGTAGCTAGCTGGTATCATTCACCTGAAGAAGTTGTGCCTTCCATCTGGTTAAAAGGATATAAAGTTCTTTACGACCCAAATAACATTATAAGTAAGGTCATAAAGGAATCATCATATGAAGTTTATAAACCGTCATTGGACGAAGTTGTTTTTTGGAGAGGAAAACTTCTTGCTTTTATACACGAAACTTACCGATCAGTTAGGCGAGAAGAAATATATTTTGCTCTATCTAATTTAGATAGAGTCCGATGGTTAATTGTTTCTGGTTGGTATATGGAGATGGAACAACATTTAGATAGCCCATACGGTGTTTGGTCAAAAATTGAGGGGAAAAGAAGTAAATTAAATCATTGGCAGTTATCCCTTTTGGAGAATTGGGACTGTGGTCGTAATACTAATCAAATCATGAAAACAATGGTCAGTATGGTTACAGAAATTCTTAGACTGAATAAATATCTGAGTATGAAAGTTAATATAGAACAAAATGAAGACTATATCAAAAAAATCATAGAATTGGCATACTAATATAATAAATTTTTAAAGAAAGGCGTTCTATTATGTAGTACGCCTTTTTGTTGAATTTATTGAACTAACGAAGCAGTTTTGTGGAAGAAGAAAATAGCAGAATGAGGTGGGTCCATTGATTAAAATAATTGACATCAGTAATAGTAAAAACGCTGAAGATGTTTTAAACATTCAAATACCATCATATAAGGTAGAGGCAGAAATAATTGGTTCATATGAAATACCACCATTAAAGGATACAGTTTATACTTTGCAACATTGCGGAGAAGCTTTCTTTGGTTATTATGAAAATGAAGAATTATGCGGAGTAATATCTATAAAAGTAGACGATGATGTTGATATACATAGGTTAATCGTACATCCAAACCATTTTAGAAAAGGGATTGCACAGTTGCTTTTAAATTTCATTGAAACTAAGTTCCAGATTGAAACAATAAAAGTAGCGACTGGTTCTAAGAATATTCCAGCAGTTAGTTTTTATAAAAAGAATGGATTTCGAAATATTAAAGAGGTCATTGTAAATGAACAACTATCCTTAACCTTTTTTGAAAAGAAATTATAATTTTTTTATTGAAGTAAAGAGTGCTTTAGTGGTACAAGGCTGTCATTAGATAGCCTTTATTCTTATTCAACTAAAGACGCAGTTTAGTTGAACAAGGACAAGTTTACAGAGAGAATAAGTAACTAGAAAATATTGTGAAGTGGGGTTCGGAAATGGAGAAAGTTCTTGAAAAAATAAAGGAATTAGAGTCAGGTGAAGTGGGAATTATTATTTATTCTCAAGTAAAACAAGATATACTTTTATCATTAAATAAAGGTTTAGTAGTACCTCTTGCTTCTGCAGCAAAAGTTGCAATTGCCTTTTGTATCGCAAAATTAATTGAAGAAAGACACTATAAATGGAGTGATATTGTTGAAGATATAACTTTAAATCCTGAAGAGGATAGTAACGAAGTATATCCTCACTTTCAAAATAGAGTAAACCTGGCACTGCGAGATGCGGTGGAAGTGATGGTAGCCTGTCACGATAGCTTTGTTGCGGACAGGATTGTTCTATTTTGTGGTGGATGGGAAATGATTAACCAAAAATTAAAATCCTATTTTAAAAACATAAATATAACTCAGAATCCCAAAGACTTAGATAACAAGGGTGAATTGGGTGAGATGTTAGAACTTTTACGATTAATACATCAAGGGTACAAAACTAATCCTGATCTATGGATTCCAGTTATTAATGGTATAGTTAGGCAACGAGGTGATATAGAAGGTATACCAAGCCATTTTTTAAATCATATGACTGGTGGATTAGATAATGTTGTAGTTGATATTGGGATAATGGGTGAGTTTTCCAAAAATCCAATATTATTTGTTTTGGGAGCAAAGGAGTTACCAAATCGATATAAAGGGAACTTAGCAGATGAAATAATTATTGATGCAATGAAATTAATTTATGATGAATATTGCAATCAAGAAGTTGAACAGGAAAATGATAGTATATCTAATTCATAGTGCTTATTCAACTAACGGTTGCTTTACTTCAAGAAGGAGTAAAGCTTTTTTTTCTTATTGAACTAAAGCGGCAGGTTAGTTGAAGAAGGGATGCTATAAAATACACATTATGTGGATGGAAGACTGCGGATATGCCGTAACTAATTGGATGAATTAGTGGAAGAGTTTACAGTTAAAAGTTTACAATATGCTAAAATAGTGATCAAAATATCCTTGATCACTATATTTAGATCCAAATGTCTTTTATTTAATTTAAAGCAATGATCAATGTGGGCTTCATAAATTATGAATTATATGTTTCTCTGTTTAGATTCACAATATCTTTATGTGAAAATCCAACTGAAAAATTCTCCATTACCTTATCCCGTAGGAATGGGGCTTTTTCTTTATTTGCCTTTTCTATTGCTTCCGTTAGTTCCTTTTTTGTTAGTTCTGTGCAGTATGCAGGAGTTCCTGGCTGTTGTTTCCACGAATCACTTAAAGAACCACTATCTACTGTATCGAAACCTAGCTCATTCACTAAGTCCATTATTATTTGTTTTTGTGATAGGTCATTACCAGCAATCGCCATGGCAATGCGACCACTAGTACATTCGGGGGTTCCTTTATTTTCTAAAGTATAAGCTAATAGATTGCTGAAAGCTTTAATGATAGGTCTACCTAATTGATTTGAAACCCAAACACTTTCAACCATCCCGTTCTCAATTTCTTCAATTTTATTGTCTCTAAAAGGATAATAATTTGAAGTGTCTACAGTGATTACTTCTTCCCCAGCTTTACTTACAATGTTGCGAATGCTTGGCACTACATGAAGAGGAATAGATATTATAAGAACGTCAATATTTTTTATTACATCTTCCACACTCACGGGTGTTCCAGCAATCTCTTTTCCTTCTAAACGTCCAATTTCCCGAGCGTCTGCAATTTTAACATCATGTCCATTGTTGACTAACTTTTTAGAAATACTTGTTCCTATTGGTCCTGCACCGATAATTCCAAATCTCATTATTGTTCCTCCTAAATATAATTTGGTTTGTTTATGATTCAATATCAGCTACTTCAGTATTAAATCGTGTGGCTGTAAAAGAAGTTCTATGAATAGCATATTAATTAATTACTTTGTTGATGTAGCCCCTCCATCTACTACAAATTCACTACCTGTAGCAAACTTAGACTCATCTGATGCTAAAAACAACACCATATATGCAAGGTCTTTAGGATCACCTAAATGCGGTGGAAGAGGGAAATTGGCTTCAATTGTTTCTCTTAATTCAGGGTGATCCCTTAGTGAGCTTTCTACCATCGGGGTATTAATTACACCTGGATGTACAGAATTCACACGAATATTATCTTTTGCCAGTACTTTTGCAGCGTGCTTTGTCATCGAGCGAACAGCACCTTTAGATGCACTGTAGGCTACATCATACCCATCGGGACCTCCACCAACAAGAGCACCGATCGATGACATGTTAATGATTGAGCCTTTACCATTTTCCTGCATTTTAGGGATAACAGTTTGCATACCTAAAAATACACTTGTTGCGTTTATTGCCAAAACTTTGTTCCATTCTTCTAAAGTTGCTTCTTTAACACTTTTTCCTATCTGAATAGCGGCATTATTTACTAATACGTCTACTTTACCAAACTTTTCAACAGTTCTATCAATAGCACTTTTCCATTCATCCGGAGAAGTCACATCTAGTTTTAAGGCAAGTGCATCCCCGCCGTTAGCATTAATTTCATTTATTCTTTCTTGTAAAAGTTCGAATTGTACGTCTACCGCTACTACCTTTGCTCCTTCTTCAGCAAAGGTTTGGGCCATAGTTAACCCCATTCCTCCTGCAGCACCTGTAATAATTGCTACTTTATCATCTAATCTTGCCATTCTATTTTCCTCCTAGAAAAATATTTTTGATTCCACAATAATCTTAGAGACACCCTATCGGTGTAATAAAAATCAAGTACAAGAGTGTACGAAGCATATAAGCTATTATATTTTCTATTAATATGACACCTAGAAGTTCTAATAGCTTATGTTCCCTAGCTTCAAAGTCTTTATTTACTTGTTGATAGTAGCTCTTGCTCCATCAACTACATAGTCTCCGCCACTTATATAACTAGCTTTATCAGATGCTAAGAATACGATTAATTCGGAAACTTCTTTTGGATCTGCAAAACGTTTCATTGGAAGGAGATTTTCAGACACATCATCAATTTGCTCTTTAGTTAATGTAGCTTCAGCCATAGGTGTGAGTATTGCTCCTGGCAGAACAGCATTGACTCGAATGTTTTTATCAGCAAATTCATATGCCGCTTGTTTTGTAAGCCCTCTAACTGCAAATTTTGAAGCAGTATAAGCTGGATTCACTGTAATATCATGTCTCAATCCAGCAAGGGAAGAAACATTTATAATAGACCCTTTATTATTTTCAACCATTGTAGGTAAGACTGCTCTCATGCCGTAAAAAGTTCCATTTTGATTAATATCAATTATTTTTTTATACAAGCCTTCTTCTAAATCCAATAGACCTGTTATTGCACCTGCAAGTCCTGCATTATTCACTAAAATATCGATGTTACCAAACATATCTTTAGCCGTTTGAACAATGTTAGTCCAACTTTTAGGGTCTGTTACATCTAGCTCTACGAAAATAGCTTTGTCTTCTCCGATGTCTTTTGCAACTTTCTCGCCATTTTCAACATCAAGATCTCCGATTACAACTTTTGCACCTTCGTCAGCAAGCTTTCTTGTATGAAATTCCCCCATACCTTTTGCTCCGCCAGTAATAATCGCTACTTTACCTTCTAATAGTCCCATTATTTGTTCCTCCTATTTATAATTACGTAGTTTAAATAAAAGCGCTTACGTATAAATTATAAGATTCGTTCGATATAATGTTAATAAGCATACATACTACATATGTTGAAGACTCAACAAAGTGAATGAATTTGTTCAGCATATTTTAGAATAGAACGGAAATGAGGTTGATTTATGTTGAATAATTCAAATCGTCAATCCAGAAAAAAACAAATAACAAAGGATTTATTAAAAAATGCTTTTATCGATCTTATTTTGGAAGAAAACAATGTAAATTCTATTACCATTAGCGATATTACCAATCGGGCTGATTTTAATAGAGGTACATTCTATATCCACTATCAAGATAAAATTGACCTCTTGGAAGATTTATACCAAGATGCTATTGAAGTGATACACCAATCGATAATAGAACCATACAAAAATATGAATAAGGTGTTTTTTGATGGGGTTATACCTTCGATTGAACTGTTATTTGAATATATCCGAAGAAATAAAAGGTTGTTTAGATGCCTAGATACGATAGAGAACCATCCAGATATATATAATCGTCTTGAGCAATTTTTATGGAATTTATTCAATAAAGAAATTCATATTGAACGGGAAACTAATGCTCAGGAAACAGAGTACGAAATTTTTCTTAGCTTTCAAATTCACGCTACAGTGGGTGTCATTAAGTATTGGATTAAAAAGGATTTTACCTTCTCTACAAAATTTATGAGCGAACAACTAACATCTTTTTATTCAGATAAAGTAATTGCGATGAAATGGAAGAATTGACACTTTAATTGATAGTAGTTGATTAATGCAAAAATTTTAAAGGGGTAGCTTTTTTCTCTTGCCCTAACGCGGCAGTTTAGTTGAATAAGGGAGTAGAGATATAATGGGTTTTACAATGGGGGAAAATTACAAATGAATGAAAAACAAAATCTACTTTTACAAAACTTAAAAAATATAAAGGATTACTGGACAAAAACAGCCGTTGATGGCCTAAATACTAATACAGATTTAATCTGGTCTGATTATGAAGACGAGTATAAAATTCTTCAAACAAAACTTACATCACAGGAAGATTTAATTGCTTTTCATAAAGTTCAAAGTGAAGTTATTCAAGGTGCAATTCACTCGATTTTAGTTATGATTGATGGTGGCGATGAACTTGCTAATAATTATTTAATTGATTTAGTGGATAAAGAGACAAATGAGWCACTAAAAAAAGAAGTTGCTTTACACGAAGAATTTGTTATGTATTTACATTGTCTATCAAGTATTTGGGGGGATTTTAATGTTCATTGTAAATGTAGAGGGTGCTATTTTTAAAAATGGAAATTGGTTAATAATAGAAAGAAGCAAAAAAGAAGAACACGCAGGTGGTTTGCTATCACTGGTGGGTGGTAAAGTGGAAGTGGAAGGGAACTCATCGGATATTTTAGAAAGAACTATTAAGCGTGAAATTATGGAAGAAATAGGTGTGAAGATTACAAACAATATTAAATATGTACATAGTACTACATTTGTAACGGATATTGGTGAACATGTCGTTGATATTGTATTTCTTTGTGAATATTATTCGGGAGAACCGTTTGCCAAAAGTCTTAATGAAGTAGATTCTGTAATGTGGTTATCTTCAGAAGAGATATATAACCATCCCAAAGCACCAATTTACTTAAAAGAAAGTATAAAACGAGCTAATTTGTTGATTGAAAATATAAATGCATAGAAGGTGTGGTTGCATGGATAAAGAGATATTTATTATTAGGCACTGTGAAGCAGAAGGCCAATCATCCGAGTCAAATCTTACAGAAAGAGGTTCGCAACAGGCTATTCATTTAGCCCGATTTTTCTCTAGCATTAAGATTGATCAAATTATATCAAGTCCTTTTATGCGTGCAATTCAATCTATTGAACCAACAAGTCAGGAAAAAAAGTTGAATATTGAAATTGAAGATCGTTTGTCTGAACGTATACTAAGTTCAACAAATTTACCAGATTGGGTTGAAAATTTAAAAGCTACATATATTGATTTAGAGTTGAAATTTAATGGCGGGGAATCAAGTCAAGAAGCGACGAATCGTGCTATAAACGTTATAGAGGACATTATAAAAAGTAATAGTCAAAAAACAATTATTGTAACTCATGGAAATTTAATGACCTTAATTTTAAAGTATTTTAATAATGAATTTGGTTTTGAAAACTGGAAAAATCTTAGTAATCCTGATGTTTTTCTTTTACAGTTCAAGAGCAGTGAAGTTGTATATAAACGTCTATGGCAAGAAGATATATATCTAAAGAGTTTAAAATAACATAAAAAAGCTTATTGAACTAGGGGGCCATTACTTCAAGAAGGAGTAAAGCCTTTTTTTATTTCTCAACTAAAGAAATATACGTTAAAGAGAATAAGTAATCTATATTTATAATTTTTTTGTTGACCTTTTTATTATTGAAACGTTTTAAAGGTGGGAGGTTTGAAATGAACGATTCCATGATGGGGAAAAAACTAAATGAGATACTAAAATTTGTTTACTCTTACCTAATAAAAATGGGTGCATCAAAGGAAGATGCAGAAGATATTATTCAAGATACTGCTTATAAATTTTTACAATACATAGACTCAGTCCAGTTTAATAATACCCAAGCTTGGCTTTTTAGAGTAGCAGTAAATCAATATTATGATATGTCCCGTAAGAAAACTAGGCGAAGAGATATATTATTGAAATTCAACTTACAAGAAATATTTGAGGAAGAAACACCTGAAAAGGCCCTCATGCAAATTGAGTTAGAAAGGGATATTCATGAAATCTTAACTAAATTAAAACCAAAATACAGGCAGTTGCTTCTTCTGAAATATAGTACAGGACTAAAAATAAAAGAGATTGCAGAACTGTATAGCATGAAAGAAGGGTCTGTTAAGACTATTCTCCATAGGGCAAGAAAAGAATTTATAGAACAATATAGGAGGCATGAAAATGAACAAGGAAAATGAGTTTTTTCCTAAAGATCTTGATTTTGAGAAATTAGTAAAAAAAGCAAAGAAACGTTCAATGATAAGAATGGTGCTCATTTCATTAGTTATTAGTCTGATTGTGTTACCTGGTCTATATATTATTGGAGATAGAGTGATGATAATAAAAATGGAAAAGGAGACCGACTTAGATTCGACTTGGAACGATATTATGGGCGCTAACATTGAAGAGCAAGGTACAACATACAATTATTCTCCAACTTCAGCAACTGCAAAAATGAAGATAGTAAAAAATGTAGGAGGAGTACCAATCCCATGGGGTGAACAGGAGAAAGTATTTACTATTTTTGGAACATCTAGATTGATTAATACTACTGGTGCTTATGGAACAGGTAGCATAGATGAGAGAATTCCTTTATATTATCAAGGTGAAAGAGTAGTTGAATTTTTTCATCCACAAGTTAACTATAAGCAAATATTTGATGACAGGGCTTTACTTAATAATATTGATGATAACTCTGTTGTAGAAATGGCTTTTTCATTTAATAAAGGATACTCAATAGAGGAAGTAAACCAAGTATTTAAAGAACATTTAGCATGGTATTGGGTAGATACCTTTAGTAAGGATGTCATTAAAGAGATAAACGATTTCTCTAGAGGCTCTACCATAAATGGATTTGGAGCATATGGATTTCAATATAACCAACATCCACAGGCTAATCCTGCATCTAACTTTATATCTATTTTAGAGATGGTAAAAGAGGATGGTGGTAATTATCAAAATGAAGCAGAGGTAATTTTTAATAACTTAACTAATCAGGGCAAAATGAAACKAGAACCTCAGAACCTTAAAATTATTGGTGTAGTAGTTACTGGAAAACCAAGTGATCTAATAAAGTTTAGCGATAAATCCATGATTCGCGGTGCTACATTAGGAGCAACAACAGACCAATATTAAAATGGAGTGGATACCAGTAAAACTGACTTATGAGGAGAAGGGCGTTATAAAAAAAGTTTCATTTCATAATGCCAATATTATTTTAGGTTTTAGTGGGATTATGTGGGTTGCCTTAGTTGGATTTAATCAAGTACATTTGTATATTGCTTCAACCTTACCTATTTTAAATGATTTATCTTGGTTAGTATGTTATATATTTCAAGTGAATATTACAAATTTGGAACTTTACCAATATATATAGTCAAACTTATGTATGATGAATTGTTGTGGAATGTACACTTTATTTTTGAAAGGAGATTTTAGAAATGATGAAACAAGCTTTAATTTCAGGAATTTTATTTTGTTCAATCTTGTTAGTTGGATGTAATACAACCGAGGTATTAGAAAGCGAGCAGGAAGTAGTAGTTTCTAAGAGCAACGGGGGGAATGATGTAATATCAACTTTATTATCTGAATTAAAAAATGAAATATTAGTATCTATTACAGAGCAAACGGAACTTGAAAGTGATTCACTAGCAATAATGTTAGGTGGTGGTACTGATGAAATAACAGTTTCAGTAGGTTTCCCGAAGGATGAAAAAATTGATGATACGTTGATTCAACAAATAGTTGAAGATTCTATTAAGAATGTTTCTGAAACAGAAACAACTAGCGAAGAAAAAATAAAAATGAAAGTAAAAATACAGATCGAGAAATACTAACAGGGTAGTTCTTAAAGTACACAAACAGCCTTAAAAAAAAAAGTAGGTTTATAGGTATGTGAATAAATGTACTTAAACTAACGGGTGCTTTACTTCAAGAAGGGTAAAGCCTTTTTCTTATTGAACTAATGCAGCAGTTTAGTGTAATAAGAGGTATTTATATACAATTGTCKAAATAGTTATTACCTAGGGACAATTGAATCCGCATTTGAGGGGGAGTTATGTTGAGAAAAATAGTTATTTTACTATTTGCAATGATTCTACTAACAGCTTGTTCAAATCAAGAAACTATTAAAGCTACTGGTGAAGGCGACTTGTGGAATGCACATCTAATATACGAGATGACCGATACCGATCTCCTTAACAGAGGGGGAATTGAATATACAGGAGATGAGGAACTCCTATATGTCACTTATACGGTAGTTACTGACGAAGGAGGACTTGGTGGGGAAATTGAACCTCAAGAAGAACAAACTGCAATATCCTTTGGGACGGGCGGAGGGAATAATCCTCCAGCTACTAAAGATGAAGCAATTATATCGTTAAACCACGCTACTGTTGAAATTAAATGGCGGACTAATACAGGCGAATATGAAGAACTAATTAACTTTAAAGTTAATTAGTTTTTACGTTGACATCTCCGTTCTTCTTCAACTAACGGGTGCTTTAGTAAAGTTCATAGGGTTGTCTAAGCATTTCTTTTTCTATTGAATAAAAGCAGCAGTTTAATTGAATAAGCCAGAACATATGTGGCAGGGTAGTAAACAAGAATTCATAAATCTCTTTTTCCATTGGAAAATGACAGGATTTACGTTGATTCAATCTCCTGCTCGTGTGTAAATACAAACAACACCGCTCTTTAGAAGAACGGTGTTGTTGATGTGTGTATATTCGAGAATTTTGATCTCGCTTTATGAAGACGACTATACCCCAACTAAAAAGAACAGAAAAAATAAGGATATCAAAGCATTATTGTATGAAGTTTGATAGAGGTATTTTATTATTTAATAATCCCCCATTAAAATCTTGCCATTTTTCTTTTTCTCGCTCTACTGCTCGATTTTGCCATTCATACCACACATATTCACATTCACTACAATGACTTTCTACACCACTATTCTTACTCAAGTCTCTTCGTGTAAATAGGCTCTTTTTTCGACAGCTATAGCAATAGATTACTTTATCATCTTCTATTTTTACCACAATAATTCTACCTCCTTATGTCAGAAAAGTAACACAAGTTTAACCATTTAAAAGACTTCCTAATCGTCACTGGAATAATGGTAGAATTAATTTGCTATGTTACCTACATTGGATAGTTGGGTAATTTTAAAAAAGTTTAAAAAAACATTTCTCCTTAAAGATTACTTAGAAGGGAGGTGTTTTTTTTTTAGTATTATTAAAAAATCGCGAAAAAATGCACTTTAACTAAAGGTTGCTTTAGTAAAGTTCATGGGTTGCAGACAACTATTATTTATTATTGAACTAAAGCAGCAGTTTAGTTCAATAAGAGGTAATTTTTATACAATTGTCGAAATAGGTATTACATGAGGATAATTTCAATCCAATTTTTGGGGAATGGGGAGTTAAATTGAGAAAAATATTCACTATATTATTTACAATAACTCTTTTAACGGCTTGTTCAAATCAAGAAACTATTAAAGCTACTGGTGAAGGCGACTTATGGAAAGCAAATGTAACATACGAAGTGACCGATTCTGAACTCTATGATAGAGGAGGAATTGAATGTATTGGAGATGAAGAACTTCTTTATGTCACTTATTCGTTAGTACTGACGAAGGTGGAAGTACTGGAGAAAGGGAACCTCAAGAAAATCAAACCGCTATATCGTTTGGAACAGGTGTAAGTAATCATCCTCCAACGATAGATGAGGCAAATATATCATTAAATCATGCTTATATAGAAATTAAATGGCGGACTAATACAGGCGAATATGAAGAAAAAATTAACCTGAAAGTAAATTAGTTTTTACAAATTAGGTCTTTCTTCTTCAACTAACGGGTGCTTTACTTCAAGAAGGAGTAAAGCCTTTTATTGAACTAAAGCAGCTGGTTAGTTTAATAAGATGAAATCAATTTATTGTTCAATCATAATTGTGTTAAGAACATCAGAAAAATAGCGATTCAATCATTTGAAAAATAATTATATAAGGATTTGCTTTTATTGTAATCTTTAAATATATCTAAAGTGGAGGTTTACAAATGAAACATTCTACGAGAGTAACAGAATGCCCTAAATGTGGTGGAAAAGAATTGGGGCAAGGTAAAAATGGTGGTAGTGGATATGCAGATATTCTTCCATCTAATAAGATGAGCTTTGGATCAGAAGTTGAATACACCATTTGTACTGAATGTGGATTTATAATCGAAAGCTATGTAAAAAAGCCAGAGAAATTTAAGGGGACACTTTAGATGTTCTTGCCAGTGGCTGCCTGTAAGGGGAGCTTTTTCTTATTAAACTAGCGACGCAGTTTAGTTGAACAAGGATTGATATCTTATATAGGTTATTCGTGTCTTAATATCGAAACATGATAATGAATGGGATAAGTCTTATTGATGGGGGTTAGGAAGTGTACATTAAAACAAAAAGGTTATTGATACGTAAATTTGAAGTCAAAGATTGGCAAGCTGTATATGAATATACATCAGATATCAATGTTATGAAATATATACCAGAAGGTGTTTTTTCTGAAGAAGATGCAAAAGAGTTTGTAAATAGAAACATTGGTGATAAAGCTGAAAAATTTCCTGTCTTATTAATTGATGAGAACATTCTTATTGGGCACATTTTCTTTGATAAATATTTTGGTGAATATACATATGAGATTGGATGGGTATTTAATCCGAAATATTACAATAAAGGGTATGCTTCTGAAGCGGCAAAAGCGATTTTGAAATTTGGTTTTGAAAAAATGAAGTTACATAGGATTATAGCAACTTGTCAACCTCAGAATATTCCATCATATCGAGTTATGGAGAAGATTGGAATGAGAAGGGAAGGCTATTTTAAAAAATGTATTCCAAACGGAAATGAGTGGTGGGATGAGTATTATTACGCTATTTTAGAAGAAGAGTGGAAATGAGCTACAATAAATTTTAATTAAATGCTTTGCTTGTTTAACTAACGGGTGCTTTACTTCAAGAAGGAGTAAAGTCTTTTTTCTTATTAAACTAAAGCAGCAGTTTAGTTTAATAAGTAGAATTTATTTAAGGGATTATTTTGTAACTCTTTACGCTTTAGAACGTATTTACAATTATAAAATAAAATGGAGGTCTTTAATGAATAGAAATTTATTGCTTCCACTATTATCATCATTAGGAACAATGGTATTACTTTATGTATTAGGCTTTATATTTAATATAGCTGCATTAGAGTTCAAAATGTTTCAAAATGAGCCATTAAAAGACGGTTCGATTCTTGATGCAGAAATTGCATTACTTCCAATTGCTATCGGGTTAGTAGTTGGATTTAGTGTGGAACGAATCGTTAAAATAAGAAACAGGAAATTGAACTAACGGGTGCTTTACTTTAAGAAAGAATGGAGTTTTTTGTTATTGAATTAGCGCTGTTGGTTATTCAAAAGAAGGGGGGGTAAAACAATTACTGGTATATTCCTTGGAATTTCAGTGCTAGTTATGGGGTTTAGCCACCTAATGAAGAAGGACTATTTTTTACCTGAAAAAACTAGAGTTATTTTAGGCGAGGAAAAGTTTCAATCTTATCAGAGAGGGTTAATTTTTCCTTATTTATTTTTAGGAACGTTAATGATTTGTATGACAATAGTTGAAATGATGAAAATTCTTCAGACATCAATATTTATCACTTTATATATTATCTTAGGCATTATTCCTTTTATATTGTTGATTGCAAATAATAAAAAAAATACTGGTCGATATTGGTTTTGGGTAAATGACTTCAAGTAAAGTGGAAATATAAAATATTTCTATTTCAACTAACGGGTGCTTTACTTCAAGAAGGAGTAAAGCCTTTTTCTTATTGAACTAAAGAAGCAGTTTAGTTGAATAACAAATAAATTTAGATATTTTAAGGAGTTTGCAAAGTGAAGAAATTTGGAACAGTTTTATTAATATTTCTTATTATTGTTGGAATTATTTTTAGTTATATCCATTATAAAAAATCAACCGTTGAAAAAAGTGTAATTAACTATCTAATTACAGAAAAGAATATTCCAAACGATGACATTATTTCGAGTGAACCATTTATTGCGAATTTACAGGGTGATAAGAATTGGATGGTCAGTGTTAAATTGAAAGATGATGAGAAAACATACTTTTATTACAAAAATAAAGGTGAAGTTGTCTTGGAATCTTATAAAGAAAACGGAGTAGAATACGTTCAGTAATTTATGACTCTTTTTTGTTGGTCTTAAGCTAAAGCCGCAGTTTAGTGAAAGAAGAAACTTCGAATATACATGGAGAAGTAACAACCAGAGATGGTGGTATTATTTGTTAAAAGTGTTAAGGGTTATTTTTGGGGGATTGTATTCATTTTATCAATGTACTCACTTATAACTGCAAAAAACGAGGCAATGCCTTATATATTGTTTTTCTTTGGTGCGATGGCATTTGTTGTAGGAATTACTGAACTAAAAGAAAAACGAAAGACAATTGCAGTATATCTTTTCTTGTATCTGCTTTTGTTTTTTTTGTTTTCATTGATACTTTTAATGCTTTTCACTAACGGTGCAGCTTAGTTCAATAAGAAAAATGAAAAATGAAAAAAGTAAAAGGTGGAGTTTCCATGAGAGAAAAAAGTAGAATACATTTTTTGATAGAAGCTGAAGAGTGGGAAAATGATGAATGGGATACTGAGGATGAAAATACGGATGTCAAAGTTACCTTTTCAGACCGTACTGTATGGATGGCAACATTTTTCACATACAAAAACATTCAGACTCTCAGAGAGAAGAATAAAAAGACAGGCGAATGTATGAACGGAACATACTTTCGAGCAAGCGATATGGTTCTAATTGATATTGTAAGTAGAGATAGAATTGTTGAAGTTATTGATTATCTTATCGATACCGGTGAATTTGAGTCTGCATTTACTAAATATCCGGAAGTAGATAGTGAAGAGGATTATTTATATCCAGAATATTTCTTCTTAAGCTAACGGGTGCTTTACTTGAAGATCGTTGAGCTGCTTAGGGCTCGATTCTTATTGAACATATATTTAGAAGGATGCCGAAGTCATTATAAAAAGTGGAATTATTCAAGTAAACGCACAAAAATATTTCAATGAGGTAAGGTAAATATGGCAATTTTAGCGAGTGATATATTTTGGTTGTCGCTTTTATTTTCAGTCTTCATTTTGTTTTTGCACTAATTGTTCGAAGTTGGAAAAGTTTTTTAAGTCTAGGTATTGTTTCATTACCACTTTCTTTATATTTTTTTGCGGGAGAACTACCTGTACAGTTTTTCGGACTTCTTTCAATAATTTGTTTTGCCATAGCATTGCTACTCTTTTTACTAAAAAAGCGAAAACCAGTATATTAATTTGTCTTCTTCAACTAATGGGTGCTTTACTTCAAGAAGGAATAAAGCATTTTTCTTATTGAACTAAAGGGGCAGTTTAGTTCAATAAGAGGTATTATAGAAAATTGTTGAACTAGTTATTACATAAGGATAATTCAATCCATTATTATCAAATATAAAACAATAGAGACAAAGAGATTGTTTTTGCCGTCTTTCATCCATTTTGGATGAAAGACGTTTTTTATATTTGATAAAACAGTAAATAAATTTTCCTTAAATAGAAAAATAAAAATTTTTTTGAGAGGAAATAGAGATTTGTTCGTTATAGTAGTAAGGAGGTGAATCGGATGGAGATGGATGAAGTGATTGCGAGAGTAAATAACGGAGAAGAATATTACTTTGCACACGTTATCAAACATTATGAACAGAAAGTCTTTAGCACTGTTTTACGAATTGTCCGTAATCGTACTGTTGCAGAAGATATCGTCCAGGATATTTTTATTAAAGTGTACTATAACCTACATAATTATAAATAAACAGGGTCATTTAATGCATGGCTCTATCGAATTGTGGTCAATAATTGTTTTGATCATTTACGAAAACACAAGTATCAAACGACACCAATCGATATCGAAGTAACGGATAGTCGTTATCCGGAAAAAATATTGTTATTACGTGAAGAAAATGAGCAATTAGAGAAGCTTCTTCAGCAATTAGATGAAACCGAATATTTTGTATTGTTATTGAAATATGTGAATGGGCTTAGCTACGATGAAATTGGGCATGTGCTACAAATTTCTTTAAACGACGTTCGTAACAAACTGCACCGTAGTAAAAGAAAACTAAGGTCAATCGGAACGACAAAAGGAGGTTTTTATTATGAAATGTGATTCGAACTTGTTGGAAGATTATATAGAAGGTTTTTTAGAAAATAGTGAGCAACAAAAAATAGAAGCTCATTTGCAATACTGTAAAAATTGTCAGAGTGAATATGAGCAATTAGTAAATGAACAAAAAGCTTTATTTGCACAACTAAATAAGCCAATGATGACGCATAGTCAAGCTGACTTCATTATGCAACGTATTCAAACAAATACAAAGCGTAAAAAATCTTGGCATACATTAAAAATTAATGTAATCAGTGTTGCAGTTATTGTGTTAGGCTTCGCACTTTATTACTGGAATAGTATACCGAATGAATTAACACAGCAGATTGACGAGTCAACTCAATTAGTTGAAGCTAACAGTAGTGAACAGAAAGACCTTTCAACAGCCGAACAAGTCCCTAGCTTAAATGAGCCGTTTTTAGATGTTTCGATTGATGAAGTTGTAGAAAATGGAGACAACGTTGATATTCATTTTCGAGTCAAATTCAAGGATGAATACCAGCAATATTATGAAAATTTATACGAGCAAATTCGAACTCGATATCAATATAAAGAKAGTGCTGACCAATTGCAACTCGATCATACGCAAGACGACTTTTTCGGTAAAATGAGAACAGAAATTCAATATGCGATTAGAAATGAAGCAGGACAATTAATTAAAAGCACAAAGTATTTAGAAGGTGAACAACCTATGATCA
>NZ_JBFTLO010000044.1:0-18276 GCF_056396485.1 Psychrobacillus sp. 05T411
AGTGCTGACCAATTGCAACTCGATCATACGCAAGACGACTTTTTCGGTAAAATGAGAACAGAAATTCAATATGCGATTAGAAATGAAGCAGGACAATTAATTAAAAGCACAAAGTATTTAGAAGGTGAACAACCTATGATCAATATTTCTARTACAAGTGGTGGAGGAACAGATGTATTAGGGGAAACGATTTACACAACTTCTRTTCCGAGCCATACAAAGCCAGAGACATTAGAGGTGCTTGCAATGCAAGCAAATGTTTTCAGTTTATACGAGACGGAAGTGAGTGCTGCAMAGTTACAACCATTTCAGTTTGAAAACGCAACATATATAATCGATGCATTAGAAATCAAACAAGACACATTACATTTACAAATTTCTACGGAAGGAGAGCCAGAAGTTCGTGCAGAAAGTTGGGAGATGGTCATTAACGATCGTTTATTTGTTTCTGACCGAACAACTGTAAATTTTATTGATAATCGAACCGTTTATAAGTTACAATTTGACGGTCACGAACAAATTCCAAGCACATTCAAATTAGTGCCTGTTACTGTAAAGATAATAAAGGAAATTGAACCGATCGTATTAGAATTAGACTGATTACAAAACTCTTACCTGGAAAATAATTACATGCGGAGTCATATTATACAACTATCGAGTGCTTTACTTCAAGATGGGGTAAAGTCTTTTTCTTTTTGAACTAAAGTTGCAGTTTAGTTCAAAAAGGTTTTGTTTTAGAAAATTTAATAATCAAAAAATTGAATAATGTTATAATTCGTAAATAAGGAGGTAATTGAAATACTTAAGTTTCAAAAAAATTAACTATTGAGGATTGACAGATGAAAAAAATTAATGAAATTATTGATTTTCTAATTAATAAAGGTTTGATAGTAAATGATGGTTTGGAAGTGAAGAGTTTAAATAGTGGTACAACAAATGGTGTTTTATACACTCTTCTTTTTAAAGAGATACCAACCTATGTGATAAAAATTGACACCACTAAGACTATAACTGCAACTAAGGATTTCCTTGTGGCTTATAATGATGTAGGATTGTTGCCAGATGTTCTTTATACAGACGATGAAAAAGAATTTATTGCCTACTATTATATTTCTGGAGAGACCCATTTTAATCGAGGTTCTAAAATAGAATGGATGACAATTTTAATTAAAGAGTTGTTCAATAAATACAAAAAGGTGGATAAAGACACACATTGGGGTAGGATCAATGGAATATATAGAAATTCTTGGTCAGAATTTAACCAAAGTAGTTTGGAGTCTGCCCGAAAGAATATAGGAGATTTATTTCCAAGTGAGGACCATAGAAGAATCGAGGTTTTGGTAAATAAATTAAAATCATATCATGAACAAGAAGTGAAGTATTATCTACATGGAGATACTGGTGTACATAATTTTGTATATTTGGACAACAAATTAAAAGGAGTCATTGACCCATCACCATTAATCGGTCCGAAAATATACGATTTTACTTATTCGTTTTGTTCATCGCCTGATAGTCTAAATTTAAGTACGCTTTCTTCATTGTTTTCGTTGTGTAATATTCATGATTCTTTTACTGAGGAACGGCTTTTAGATGAAGTTCTTTTTCAGTTATATACACGTATTGGAGTATGTATTAAAGTTCATCCGCATGACCTAAATGATTATTTGCAAGTCTGGAAAGAATGGAAGAAATATCTTCCCTCTAACTAAATAGTGATTCTTATTCAACTCCCATGAAAATTAAAATCTTCGATTTAGAGAAAAAGACAATACGAAATCAGACGCAGCTCATTTATTTTTTAAAAAAGTGCAGCGCCTAAATGAGAATCAAATTGTGGGTTGGATTAGGAGGCATTTGGTTCAGCGATTGTAACGTTGTAACCTAAGTTTTCAAGTCTTCGAACAGAATATCGTACAATTGATTGTTCTTTTTGCTTGTCAAAGTAATCTTCTCCTAAATCTACGTACATCTCTTTGCGGGTTAAGAGATAATAGGAGATTCTTAAAATGGCATGAGCGACAGTTACTCCTGCACGCTTTTTACCTTTTCGGGATGCAGTACGTCTATACAATGCTCCTAGATATGTTTTGGAACCTTTGACAGAATGAGCGGCTTCTATTAATGCAGATTTCAAATATTTATTTCCTTTTTCATGTTGGTTGATTTTCGCTTACCGGCACTCTCATTATGTCCAGGTGTTAATCCTGCCCAGGAACATAAGTGAGCCGCACTGGGAAATTGTTTCTCCACATCAGTTCCGACTTCAGCTATAATCTGTTCGGCCATACGAGTGGCAATGCCAGGGATAGAATCCAACCGTTCAATATCTTCTTGATGGGAGGATAATCTAATAGCCACCTCTTGGTTTAGCAGCTCAACCTGCTCAGATAAAAAATCAATATGAGTTAGAATGGTTTTTATCATTAACCGTTGATGTTGATTGATATACCCACGAAGAGCGAGTTCAAGTTCAGTCTTTTTTTTCTTCATTGATCGTCGAGCTAAACTTGCTAACTTTTCTGGATCGTCTTTGCCATCGGCGATGGCACGAAGCATATCAAGAGCAGAAACTCCCATGATGTCGGAGACAACGGAGCCTAGTTTGATATTCGCTCCTTCTAAAACCTTTTGAATCCGATTATGTTGTCTAGCACGCTCTTCAATAATACTTCGGCGATATCGAACTAACTCTCGTAGTTCTCGCTGATTCCTGTCTGGGATGAAACTTGCTTTGAGTAGACCGTGACGAAGAAGTTTGGCAATCCATTCGGCATCCTTCACATCGGTCTTGCGACCTGGTACTGCTAACATATGTTGAGCATTGACTACTAAAAACTCAATACTCTCCGCTTCTAATAAATTAACAATAGGCTTCCAAAATACACCTGTACTTTCCATTGCTACGTGAGTACAACCATGCTCCTTAATCCAGTCGATTAACTGTAATAGAAATACAGTTTTAGTGGAAAACGTTTGAATCTCCTTTCCTTTTGGTGTCATAATACATGCAGTAACGGAATCTTTATGGACGTCCATTCCACATGCGCGTTCAATGATTACTTCCATTGTAATCATCCTTTCTACGGCAAATAGTATTGGAGGCTGGTGCAATAACCAGAGTAGGATTAATCTCCCATGAGTGCTTCCCGTAAGGGAGCGACAGTCTGTGATGCACCGTGGTCGTTGGAGTCAGACTAACGGAAGGGCTTTATGGCACCATAGATCATCGACCTTCTTCTCCCAGCCGTAGAATCAGTATAGACGGTTTTTCACCATTTTCATTCTCTGTGGTGAAGCGCTGATTTTGCGCTTCATGGATGGCTAACGGGTAGCTTTAGTTAAAAAAAGTGGCTGCCTGTAAGGGTAGCTTTTTTTATTGAACTAACGAAGCAGTTTAGTTAAAGAAGAAATGTATTGTAATTTAAAGGGAACATTACAGTTTATATAGAATTAAATATTAATCAGAGATCCTTACGAGGAGGACTAACACTTGAGAAACGAAAAAGAGATGTTTGATTTAATAGTAGGCATAGCTCAAAAAGATGAACGTATTCGAGCTGTTTATATGAATGGTTCAAGAACCAATTCTAATGTTCCAAAGGATATTTTCCAAGATTATGATATTGTTTATGTAGTCACAGAAACAGCCTCTTTCATAAAAGATGAGGAATGGATTAATTCTTTTGGAAATTTAATTATGATTCAAGAACCCGATAAAAATGGTAAATGTATTGGGTTAGATTTGGATTTTGAAAAGTCTTATGGATATTTAATGCTCTTTACAGATGGTAATCGAATCGACTTACATATCAAAACAAGAGAAGCTATGATTGAAAACTATACGAAGGACAAACTTACGATTCCTTTATTGGATAAGGACAACATTCTTCCTAATATCCCTAAACCCACAGATAAGGATTATTGGGTAAAGAAACCATCAAAACCTCTCTTTATGAATAGTTGTAATGACTTTTGGTGGTGTCTGCAGAACGTTGGAAAAGGAATATGGCGTGATGAGTTGCCCTATGCAAAACAAATGTTTGAGTTGGTAGTAAGAGTTAGGTTAGACGAGATGGTTTCTTGGTGGATCGGCATAAAATATGATTTCCAAGTTTCTGCAGGCAAGATGGGTAAGTACTTTAAACAATATCTCCCTGAATACTGTTGGGAAATGTATAAAAAAACCTACTCTGACTACAATTATAAGAATTTTTGGAGTTCGATATTTGTGGCTTGTGAATTATTTAGAGTGTTAGCAAAAGATGTTGCTGAACAATTATTATTTACATATCCAATGGATGACGATAAAAAAATGAAGGAATTCCTTAAACAAATTAGGCAATTACCAGTTGACGCACATGGTATTTATTGAATGAATATTCAGTTTTTTATAAGAAACTGAGTTTGTAATCTTCAACTAACGGGTGCTTTAATGAAATATAGAGCTGATAATACAGCTCTCTTTACTAAACACAAAGTAGGTGTTATTTTGTCTCAAGCAGCTGCACAATGGAATGCATTTATAAAAGAAATTATTAATCATCGTAAAATATGGACAATTAGAGACGAAGGTGGTATTCCAACATCAACAAATATTGACGGTGAAACATCAATGCCATTTTGGTCTTTGAAATCGAGGGCAGAAAAAATCATTGAAAATGTTCCCGATTATAAAGGATTTCAACCATATGAAATAGAATTTGATGATTTCCTCGATCGATGGTTAAAAGGTCTAGAAAAAGATGGATTATATCTAGGTGTTAATTGGAGTGGAAAAAGAGCAGTAGGTTATGATATAAATCCGAAAAGGGTTTTGGAACGTATTCATTATGAACTTAGTTTAATTGATTAATCTTGTTCAACTAACGGGTGCTTTACTTCAAGAAGGAGTAAAGCTTTTTTCTAATTGAAAAAACCAGCAGGTTAGTTTAATAAGAATTTACTAATGAACTCAAATATAATTTAATGTTTTTGAAACCGAAAATACCTGTCTTTGGCAGGTTTTTTTGTTGTAGTTTAAGAAACAAAGGGAAAGGTATTCCAGCTTTATGATTAATATTGAAAACAAATTTTATTAAATGTGAGAAAAAACGTGTATATGTTACGTTGTATATAGTGAGAGGGATTTTACAAAAAGTAAGGAGACAAATCTTATGAGATCTACCGACCATAATTTTATAAAACGGCTTAAACGTCAAAAAGAAGATGCTTTAGAATATGCAGTTGATAAATATTTACCGTTAGTTAAGGGCATTACCTATAAAATATTGTCCCCGTTAGGAAACCCCGGACTAGTTGATGAATGTATAAATGATGTTTTTTTAACTATTTGGCATCACGCAAATCAGTTTGAAGGGGACACGGATGATTTTCGCAAATGGCTCTGTGTGGTCGCAAAATTTAAAGCAATTGATACCTATCGAATAGCAAACAAACGAGTGGGAGTTGAAATTGTTGGTACGAATGATTTTGAGGTAGGTAGTAGCCCTTCTGTAGAAAACGAAGTTCTCGTTACTGAAAATAAAAATGAACTATTAAAGCTAATGTGTGGGTTTGAAGTGATTGACCGAGATATTTTTATGATGAAATTTTTCTTGGACATGACAAGTGAAGAAATAGCAAAAAATCTTGGTTTAACGAGAGCCACAGTCGATAATCGCATTTATCGTGGAAAGAAAAAACTAAAACAACAACGGACTAATAATATTTTAGGAGGGACTTTTGCATGAAAGATATCTATGAACATTTAAATAATATCAAGCTAAATGATGAAGATTTTGAAGAAATGGAAGTAAATGAAGTCGAAAAAGCACGAGTAAAGGCAATATTAAAGCAATCGATTGAAAAGAACCAGACACATCACCTGAGAAAACCATCAGCACAAAAAAAATGGGGCTATGGTATAGGGGCAGCAGTTTTGGCTTTTGGATTGTTAGTCGCTTCTACGATGGTGTCTCCAGCTATGGCTATGGTTGTGTCTTCTATTCCCGGTATAAGCTCCATTTTTAGCTATTTAGGTGATTCGGGACAAAAAAAGGTTTCAGAACTGGCTCTAACAGAAGTTGTAGAACAATCCAAAACGGCCAATGGGATTACCATTAGTCTGGGAGAAATATTCTATGATGGTACAAGGTTTAATATTAGCTATTCGGTCGTTTCCGAAAAACCAATTGTTGAGCAATATATTGAAATAGCTGGATACAAAATAGATAAGCAAGAGGTTCCAGGTGGAATTGGAATAAATAATATCATCGAAACAGCAAAAGAAACAGTAGGGTTCTTACATGTCGATCCTTATTGGCAGGATAAGTCACAACCTGATGAACTAAACTTGGAACTGAGCTTCAAAGGACAGTCAGGCGAACAATGGAGTTTTACTACTCCAGTTACGAAACAGAATAATGAAGAAATCGATATTGGTCATTCAGAAAGAAGAGGGGACTTTAGATTCACGGTAGACAAAGTAATACTTGGTCCAAGTGGTCTGCTACTCAGCTATGAGGCTAGAAGTTGGGAAATAGGTCATTTGGAGATGTTTCTAAAATTCCGAGTGGTGGATTCATCAGGTAAGGAACTAGAAATACTCGAAGGAACCGTGTATGACGGAGATGGAAAAATGGTTTATGAGCCTATTAATGAAAGGGTAGATGAATTGACCATAACACCGTTTATTGAACTTCCGGAAGAAAAAGTAGATATGAAAATTTACGAGAATAAGAACTACAAATTCGACAGCTTTAATGTGAAAATTCCACGATAAAATAATTCAAACTGTAGAGCGTTAATCTAAACGGATTAACGTTCTTTTATTAAGCATCTTCAACTAACGAGGTGCTTTACTTCCAGAAGGAGTAAAGCCTTTTTTCTTATTGAACTAAAGAAGCAGGTTAGTTTAATAAGACGCTATGGTAAAATATAGGCAATAGTTCATTGCTAAGGGATAGTGGATGTAATATGAATAAGATGGTTGAAACTTTTAAAAATATGTTCTTGGATTCAGTTTCGATGGGCAAAGGTTTTATATATGGATTTGTAATGATTGGATTGTTGATTTTAATCGGTGGTGTATTATTATACGGTCTTCTGTTTCTAAGAAATCTTATATTTTAACCATTGTTTATGAATTAGTAATCAACTTCCTTTTTGACTAACGGGTGATTTACTTAAGAAGGAGTAAAGCACTTTTTCTTATTGAACTAAAGAAGCAGTTTAGTTCAATAAGAAAGATGGATTTTTGATGGGAAATTTCAAAAAAGGAACCTCTATTCGTTTCAAACGTATTAAAGTAAAAGTGCAGAAGAGTTGAACAAACGAACGGKGGAATTATTGATATGAAATCCAAAAAAACAGTAGCGATAATAGCTATCGTTATACTATCTATTGTTGTTTTAATAAATCTGTTAAAGAAAGATTTATGGGATGTTAACTCGGAATTATTGAAAGAAGAAGTATTATCCATTGAACAATCCGTTCAAACTGTAAATTTATCAAATTTAACCCCCTTTGAATGGGATGTAGCATATTCTTTTGACCCATATATATCAAAAGATACGATATATGAAACAGTTGGATATAAATGGGGTGATATTATAGAAACAGTTAGTGAAGGAGTGAACCAAGTAGTTTTTTTAAAGGATGAAAAAGTAGTTTGTTATTTGTATGGATACCCTGAAAATAATGGATACGGAATATTTTTCACAAGTGAAAATAATACGGAAGTAACCTCAGCTTCTGTACTTAGTATCGAGAATGATTTAACCTTTGAAGTAATAAGAAGTGATGAAGTCATATTATTAAGTAATAATTAAGTAAATACATCTTCAACTAACGGGTGCTTTAGCAAAACATGGCCATCATTTCGATGGTATATTTTTATGTCTAAAAAATTTAGTTGATCTCAGATATGCATTGTGAAATGTTACACTTAAACTAAAGGGGTAGGTTAGTTGAATAAGGAAATAGGAGTTTGGTTGAGGAATTTTTTTAGAATATAGATTGGGGGATTTTAATGTCAGACATAATCAACACTCAAAATTGTATAATTCGAACAGTAAAATTAGAAGATGCCGAAGCCCTTTTAGAAATAACAAATTCCATTATTTTCGAAAGAGATTATTTCATCATAGTACCTGAAGAGTTAGAAAAAAGATCTGTAAATCAACAAAGAGAAAAAATACAAGGGGTATTAAACAATGAAAATGAAAATTTAATAGTTGCAGAGATAAATAGTGTGGTTATAGGTTCGATTGTGTTTCGTTCTCATAATTTAAAAAGACTATCGCACACTGGCACTATTTCAATGTCTATAAGTGAAAAATATAGAGGTATGGGAATAGGAAAAATACTTATTAAAGCATTGTTGGATTGGGCAGAAAACCACCCACTAATTGAAAAGGTGAGTTTAGGG
The DNA here is from genome assembly GCF_056396485.1 of Psychrobacillus sp. 05T411. NCBI lineage: Bacteria > Bacillati > Bacillota > Bacilli > Caryophanales > Bacillaceae > Psychrobacillus > Psychrobacillus sp. 05T411. The sequence goes on from NZ_JBFTLO010000044.1 coordinate 8,411, forward strand.
GTATTCTCCACAAATCATAGGGCAATTTCATTATACAAGAGTATGGGATTTATGGAGGAAGGTCGTAAAGTTAAAGAATTTAAGGTAAATGAAAATAAATATGTGGACGATATTCTAATGTACAAGTTCGTTTAATCATAATTATATTTTGTTAAATATTGTACTTCAACTAACGGGTGCTTTACTTCAAGAAGGGGTAAAGCATTTTTACTTATTTAACTAACGCAGCAGGATAGTTTAAGAAAAACAATAGCAGAACAGTCGTTTTATGGGGGAGAAATAGTGATAAAAAGAATATTCAAGTCTTGGGTAGCATGGGTTGTTGGTGTGATAATAGCAGCACTTGCAATTAGTTTTTGGAAGAACAAAGAGGTTGATTGGGACCAGATAATTACTTTAAGCATAGTTGGTCTAATAGGGGGAATTATTGGGAATGTAATAAGAAGGTTCTATAAGAAGGAACAAAACTGATATTTCATTGAAAAAACGGGGACTCTAGTAGAACAGGTCTAATAGATGATAGTCTTAATTGTTATTCACTATCGGGTGCTTTAGTTAAGCAAGTGGCTGCCTGTAACGGTAGCTTTTTAGAGTTGAACTAACGCAGAAGTTTAGTTGAACAAAGATATCTATTGGGAGATAGAAGAATGAATACTTAAAATAATATACATTCCATAAAAATTAGAAATTTAAGCATAGATGACTATGAAATTGTTTTAAATTGGAGTAAGGATGACATTTTTTGTTTAGGGAATGGATGGGAGAAAAATAGAAGTGAAGAAGAATTATATAGATGGTGGTTTCATTGTATAAATAATGAACCTGAAGATTTTGTTCGAATGGGAATAGAATTGGAAGAAAGGTTAGTTGGGTATGCAGATTTAGCCTGTATTAAAGATAATACAGCTGAATTAGGTATTGCAATTGGCGAGAGTACATTATGGGGGAAAGGAATTGGGGCTAATTCTCTTCTATGTATGATGGATTACGCTACTAAAAAGTTAGGAATTACAATATTTAATGCAGAAACCCACGAAGAGAATATTCGTTCCAGAAAAATGCTTGAGAAAATAGGATTTATAGAGATAAGTAGGATTGGAAATGAAGAATACTTAGGCATGGAAAACCAACTAATACAATATAGGTTTAAATAAATGTGCTTCTATTCTTTATTCAACTAACGGGTGCTTTAGTGAAACAAGACCATCAAATTCGATGGTCTTGTTTCAAGTTAAAACATCAAGAAGATTTCGATGATTCAATGTTACACTTTAATTAACACAGCAGTATAGTTGAACAAGGTTTGGAAAGAATACCCCTAAAAGAGGTATAAGAAAATGAAAAAAGTAGTTTTTATTGTCTTACTTTTGATAATTTCAATTGGGGCTGTTGAGAAAGTATCGGTTGGTTCAATAGATTCAGCTGACGGTACATTTAAAGTCGATGAACAACAAGAATTATCAATAAAACAAGCGATTGAATTAGCATATCCCGCTGCTTTGGAATGGGATGAAAATGCACAATTACTAGATGCGATAAATATAGACTTAGATGATAAGGCTGAGAAGTCAATAGGAAGCAATGGGAAAAGAAAATATTGGAATATTAATTTTGGAGTACCAGATACCCATAAGAATTTTTTGGTAACCATTTATAAAGGGGAAATTGAAGAAAAAAAAGATTTAACAGTGGACGGTAACTCTCCTTATCCCAAAAAGGATTTTATTTCCTTAGAAGATATTAAATATGATTCACCAGAGTTGCTTAAAAAAGCCCTGAAAATGGGCAATGTTTATCCTGGTAAAGACTGGGCGAAAGGTTATAATTTTATGCTTATAAAAAATCAAGAGACCAACATTACCATGATGTTAGTGGTAGGTTGGAATCGTGATGGGTCAGAAATGAAAGCAGCGGGCTTTAATGCTTTGACAGGAGAATACATTAAACCTGATTTATAAGTTATTGTTCCTTATTCAACTAAGGTCGCAGTTTAGTTGAAGAAGAAGGTTTTTTTGCGATTGCGTTGAATAAGTTAATATATGTAAACTTTTTGACAAAAATCATTGGACTAATTTGTGGAAAAACATAACAGGGGGTAATTAAATGGATGCTTTGATGTTAGAGGGATGGACTCCTATATTGCTTTGCGGAATTGTGTTTGCAATTGGGATGTTTATTACATCCCGTAAAGTTTCCAAAAAATCTTTATTTTCCACCTCTACTGTATTAAGTCTGATTTGTATCGGGGTAATTATTTATAGCGTAATTGGAGTTGGTGGTTGGGAAGGTATGGGACTGGGTTTATTTACGATTACTACGTTAGTAGGAATATGGATAGGTACTGTTATGGGAGCTATCTCAAGGAGTTCAAATTTATAAGAATGTCATCTCGTTTTTTACTTATTTTTCCGCAATCGGGTGCGATTGTTCAATAGAGCAATCGCTATTTCACTAACGCGGCAGTTTAGTAAAAATATAGGTACCAAATAGGGGGGGGACAATGAGAAGAAAAAAGAGGATTATTAAAATTATTCTACTGGTTATTCTTATTGGATTAGTAATTGTGCCGTTAGTATCAATACAAGCAAATAAATATATCTACAAAAATAGAGTAACTACTTACCTAATTGAAGAGATGGGCTTTGAAAAAGAGGATATTGAATCTATTGAGGGCAAATGGGGATTTAAGCTTCCAGAATACTTTGCAGTTGTAACCTTCAAGAATGAACCATATGTTGAGTATACCTATTTTGCCCATGACAAGGATGTATTTCAATTCAATTACAAAATCACTGACGAAGCACAGAAAGAAGGTATTAAAGAGGAAGACCTAAAGAATTATAATCCACGTTATCAAACTAACGCCGCAAGTTAGTGAAAAAAGGCAATGTATTTTTTTCATAGAAATATACAAGTTTAAGAGTATTGAATTGATTTCAAAATTTAATAACAGGGGTGAGGGTGTGAATAAAACACTAATAAAACAGATTCCTTTAATAAGTAATTGTAAAGAAGTTATTGAAATTAAAAAGGGGTTTTCCACAGATGAAAAATATCTAATACATATGCAAGATGGTAACAAAAAACTATTACTTCGGATGTTTAATTTAGAAGAGTTGGAACTAAAGAGGACAGAATACTCTATTATGGAAGGGTTGCAGGATTATCACGTCACTTGTTCACAACCGATTTCAATTGGTGAGGTAGGAAATCGGGGGTATATGATTACATCATATATAGAAGGTAAGGATGCTGAGGATGAAATCTCAAAATACTCAGACCAAGAACAATATAATATTGGTATTGATGCAGGAAAAGAATTAAGGAAAATGCATCAATTATCTGCTCCAAACCATATCTCTTCGTGGTATTCAAGAAAAGTTGAAAAGCATAAGAAATATATAGATGCTTACTTAGCGTGTGAGGTAAAGGTTAAAAATGACCATAAAATAATGGGTTTTATTGATGAGAATATCCATCTCATGAAACAACGCCCGAACTTATTTCAACATGATGATTTTCACCTTGGAAACATCATCGTGAATAATAAAACATTTGCTGGAGTTATAGACTTTAACAGGTATGATTGGGGAGATCCAATTCATGAATTTCTAAAGATAGGAATTTTCAGCCGAGAAGTAAGCATTCCTTTTTCAATAGGACAAATCAGAGGTTATTTTAATAATAAAGAGCCTGATGAAGATTTTTGGAGGTTGTATTCACTTTACCTAGCGATGTGCGTTTTCTCTACTGTAGTATGGACTTTAAAAACTATTCCAAACAACATGAATGAGATGTTAGATAAAGTTTATATGTATTTAGAAGATCATGATTACTTTAGCAGATTAAAGCCTAAGTGGTTCCAATAGAATAAAGGTTTGTGAAAGATTGTACTTAAAGTAACTGGTGCTTTACTTAAAGAAGGAGTAAGCCGATTTTTCTATTGAATTAAAGCGGCAGTTTAGTTCAATAAATATTGGGGTTCTTGCGGTTCATTACAAATTTATTTAGGGGGATTTTAAAATAAAAAGAAATTTTTATAAAGTGTTAATCATTGTTGTAGGAACAATTGTACTTTTACTTTGGATTAGTGGATGGCTTAATCTTTGGATAAATGGGATTGGTGTTATTGCCGACGATGTGGAAGGTTATCAACTTCATTCATATCCTGTTGGCGGAGATTATACTCTTAAGCTTGATTTGAGTGATTTTGAAATTAAGGAGGGGAAAGTGCTTTATGATGATGGTGAGAATCAAATTTACGTAAACAAAGTATGGGTCAATGATAATTCAAATTATCAAGTTAGCTTTAAGTCGAGTGGAACATATAATTTAAGGGGGGCAACATTAGTATCTGGTAATGAACATGCAAGAGTTGAAAATGGTTTTACTTATGATAATCAGGTTGACGCAACAGCAACATATCAAGGGAGTACTTTTAAAATCTATTCTTCTGGTTCATCTGGTTTAAATTATAAGGATGGAGATTCATTTGAATTTTATTTGTTTCCGCATGATAATGAGGTAGAGCTAGATATTGAAAAAGAATCCATTATAGAAGTGAAACTTTCTAATTTGCATATGCATAATTGGGAGAAAAAATAAAAGTTGCTTAATAAGTCTCTTCAACTAATGGGTGCTTTAGCAGGACAAGGCTGTCAGTAGACAGCCATTATTCTTCTTCAACTAAAGTGGCAGTTTAGTTGAAGAGGCAATGATATAATATCTTATTAAATAATCTAATAAGAATAGCTTTACAGGAGGAATAAATGATTGAGTTAATGCATACAAAGACTGATACTGCAATTATTGTAATACACGAAATTTATGGTATTAACCAACATATGAAAAGTTTTTGTAAATTTTTATCAGAACAGAATTTTGATGTTATTTGTCCAAATTTATTAGGACGTGATGCACCTTTTGAGTATTCTCAAGAGGAATTAGCTTATCATCATTTTATGGAGAACATAGGTTTTGAAAATGCATTACATAAAATAAAAGCTGTATTATTGGATATTAAAAATGAATACAAAAGAATATATGTTGTCGGGTTTAGTGTTGGTGCCACTTTAGCTTGGTTATGTAGTAAGGAAGAATCTGTTGATGCAATAGTGGGGTACTATGGTTCACGTATTAGAAATTTTGTAAGCATAACACCGAAATCACCAACAATACTATTCTTTCCACAAGAAGAGAAATCATTTAATGTCGATGAGTTAATTTCAGTTTTAGATAAAAGAAAAATTAAGATATTTAAATTTAGTGGTCAACATGGATTCGGTGACCCGTATTCTTCTAATTATAATAAGGAGTCAGCACAAAAAGCATCTTACCAAATGTTGCTTTTCTTTCAAAATTTACTTTAATTCTAATTAACTTCAACTTCAACTAACGGGTGCTTTACTACAAGAAGGAGTAAAGCCTTTTTTCTTATTGAACTAGAGCAACAGGTTAGTTCAATAAGGACTGTATTATGCTAAGTATACAAATTTTTTAATGAGGAGAAAGAAATGGTTAGAAGGGGATGGATAGCATCCTGGATTAGACGTTGTTTTAATTTTAGGAGGCAAACTTAATATTTAGGAGTTGTATACATTATGAAGCAAAACAAATATGATAATGTTAATTTCTTTTCTGCATATAAAAAAATGGAACGTTCAGTCAAAGGACTTGAAGGTGCAGGAGAATGGCACGTATTAAAAGGACTTTTACCAGAATTCCAAAATAAAAGTGTACTTGATTTGGGATGCGGTTTCGGTTGGCATTGCCGTTATGCTAGTGAACAGCAAGCAAGGTCTGTTATTGGAGTAGATATATCTGAAAAAATGCTTCAACAAGCCCGTGAAATGACTAATGATTCCTTAATTTCATACGTTAAAATGCCAATTGAAGACATTGACTTTTCAGACTCTCAATTTGATGTTGTCATCAGTTCATTGGTTTTTCATTATATTAAGTCCTTTGATACTCTCTGTAAAAAGGTCTATGCTTGTTTAAAGCCTGGAGGTTCTTTTGTATTTTCGGTTGAACATCCAATTTTCACTTCTCGGAACGAACAAGATTGGCATTATGATGATAAAGGGAATCGTCTGCATTGGGCAGTTGACAATTACCAATTGGAAGGTTTACGTGAAACATCATTCCTAACTGAAAATGTTATAAAATATCATCGTACAATTTCAACTTATATCAATGACTTAATTATTGCTGGTTTTAATATAAGATCAGTCAAGGAACCAATTCCCTCTGAGGAGATGTTAAAAAGTATACCTGAAATGAAAGATGAACTCCGTAGACCTATGTTCTTAATAATTTCAGCAGAAAAATAAATGTTTATAATACGTTCCTATGAAATGTAGGGGCGTTTTTCTTATTCTACTAACGGGTGCATTAGTTAAACAAGTGGCTGCCTGTAAGGGTAGCTTTTTTATTGAACTAACGCAACAGTTTAGTTGAAGAAGGATATTAGATAGTAAAATATACTAAGAATAGAAACAAAATAGGGGGATTTCTAATGCATATAGACATTAAAACAGAATTAGAATTAATGGAGTTTGATAAATATGATGTCTTAGGTTTGGTAGAACTATCTAGATCAGTTGGCTGGGATTATGATGAATATGAAATCAGAACTGTAATGTCATCTGGTAAAATATACGGACATAAAAATACTGTGGGGAGAATTATTTCGAGTGCTGCAATAATACCTTACGATACTGATTTAGCTTCAATTGGTATGGTTATTGTTAATGATGAATATAGAGGTATTGGTTTAGGGAAAAAGGCTACTCAGAAATGTATAGACAGTGTTTCTCAAAATACATCAATAATGTTAATTTCAACTGAGGATGGGAAACCCTTATATGAAAAATTGGGCTTTATTACTGTCGACTCTGTACATAAGTATTTAAGTGATAATTATATTCCACCTAAATTGTTTAATAATCAACAAGAAATTACCATAGAGAAATACCATGAAAATGATATTAATGAAATTATTGAATTAGATTCGGCTGCGTTTGGTGATAGAAGAAGTAAATTACTTTTTAACAGGATAAATCAATCAAAACAATGTTTAGTTGTTAGAAATCTAAAGGGGAAGATTATTGGATTTGGATTATCCATATTAGGTCCTCAAAATCTATTAATAGGACCTATTGTAGCACCAGATGTACAAACAGCTTCCTTAATAATTGATGAGTTACTTATTAATCATCAAGGAAAGTTAAGGATTGATGTGCCATCCAGTAATGACGAGTTAATGTTGTTCTTGCAGGAAAGGGGATTTGTAAAAGTTAGTAATCCACCGATAATGATAAAGAACTCTAAAAATATGCCATATAGGAATAAAGAGTTATTTGCTATAACTGCACAAATCTTTGGTTAGGGATAGCAATATCCTTGTTCAACTAACGGGGCAGTTTAGTTGAACAAGGTTTTTACAGGGAAATGAAGAATTTAATAGTTAAGCAGTATTCAAATAAATTTAGGGGATGAATTATGGTAATAAGAGAGATGGACTTATCAGATGTTGAAAGAGTTAGGGCTATTGCAGTTGCTACGTGGAGGAATACATACAGTCGGTTTATTCCAGAAGAAATACAAGATAAGGTTTTAAAGGATGCTTATTCTACTGAGGAGATGAATAATCGGTTTAGTTCCTCTTTAAATTTGGTTGTTGAAAATAGTGAAGAGATTATGGGATATGCTTTTTTCTCAGGAAATTTATCCGATAAAGATGTCTTCTTAGAGTCCTTATATATTCATCCTAATCATCAAGGAAAAGGACTTGGAAAATTACTATTGCTAACAGGACTTGAGAAATTCAAAGAACCCGCTACTTTATCTTTAACAGTGTATAAAGGAAATCCTAATATTTCCTTTTATGAAAGAGAAGGCTTCGAGGTAATAAAAGAAAATAAGGGAGAATTTTATGGACATCCAGTAGTTTTTACTCTGATGAAAAAGAATTTGGATAACTTTGTGAAGTAATCTACTTAAACTAACGGGTGCTTTAGTAAACAGTTGCTGCTTTTAAGGGCAGCTTTTTCTTATTAAACTAAAGAAGCAGTATAGTTGAAGAAAGGAAGCTAAAATGACTTCACTATTACACGGAATAATCTCCGTGGAACTCGCTTAGCTGATGAACTATAACTAAAATAAAAAGACCACGTAAGAAGAACACCACTTAATCGATTTTATATTACAGTACAGATAATTGTGATTCAAGCGACAACAACCCCCTTACCACATGGAAAGAGGGTTTTGTAAGTTAATGAAACAACTTAATCTAATGTATCTAATCTCCCTCTTATATATTTCGCCCGTGCTTCAATAAAATCCAATATATACTCCGGTTCCTTATCAAATAAATGGATATCGTCTTTTTTATAAGGATCTTTTTGAATATAAGGCCTTATTAAATCATGCATACCTTGTATTTTCGGTTTCAAATAGTCTACATTAAATTTGTTGTTTAGAATATCTACTAGCAAGTTTTTGTATTGACGTCGAAATGTTTTCACGTCGAGAATCCTTGCGGTTAGCGTATTAAATCCTTCGATTCGTAAATAGTCTACCTCCATCACTTTCCCGTTTACATCCCTTCCCCATGTTGCATCGTAATCCCACGGGATGACTTCGAATAGCCTCGTTTCGCTATTCTGGTATAGTGCGTAATTGTGAACAAAACCATCAAAATTTTGGGTGAAAACAACGCCAGCCAACCAGCGGAGATACTGATCAACATGGAGATATTTCACAACTTCATTTTCAAATTCAGCTTTTGAAATGGTATTAATTTCAATAATCATTTTTTGTAAATGAAATTCATCTTGTTCTGTCCCACATTTTAGTTCATAGCCAACCTTAAGTGATTTTTTTACTTCTTTATCAAGATCACTCATCAACGAAAAGTTAGCATCGCCATCAACTGCATAGAATATTGGTCCTTGTGGTAGTTGTCGATTCTTAAGGAAATGCTCATCCACTGATTCTAATTCCAAATAAAGCCCCTCATTTTTCCCATTCAATTTCATATATACAAATTGGGACTTTGGCGATAAGCACCCTATTTCATTGAAAAAATCTAGCGATAATTTATTTCTTAATAGAGAAGGATCTTTATATTCTGCGTTGATATGAATTTCTTTGGCATTTCTATACGTACTTGGCTTATAAAATGAAATGTGATACGACTTCTTTCGAAAATCCCGGATATGGGAGCCACGATAGGCGATATCAATATCATACTTTCTTTTGTTAATCTTTAGCTTGGCAGCGATAGGATCGTCACACCATATATCTTTCCGAAGTTCACTTAAATCTAAAGGATGAATAAAAAGCTGATATTCAGGTATTATTATGCCATTATCCACGCGAATTATTTCCTTTCTTTTTTAAATTATTCGTATAAAACAAAAATGTAAGATTCCACAAAAAGATATAGAGTTTATATTTTACTTTCGCAAACTATGCGATTGTCTCTAACATCTTTAGTATAACCTCATATATTACGATAAGGGAAAGAAAAGTGCATAGGCATGGATTTGATTCTTTTTGAAAAAGGAATCTAGCTTCTTTCTCTAATAAAGATGAAAGGAGGTTTGAATATGTCACTTATACAGAATGCAGTAGAAATGGCTAACAACTCAGGGTTAGGTCACTTCATGCACCAGGATCCTATTAGTAACGAACGATGCACGAGCAGGAGACGTCGTACTTCTCGAAACCAGCGACGCACGAGCAGGGTACGTCRTACTTCGCGAAACCAGCGACGCACGAGCAGGGTACGTCRWACTTCWCGAAACCAGCGACGCACGAGCAGGGTACGTCGTACTTCACGAAACCAGCGACGTACGAGC
>NZ_JBFTLO010000045.1:0-17415 GCF_056396485.1 Psychrobacillus sp. 05T411
GATGTGGCGTTCTTAGCCTTTGTTCCTCTGCCTGAGTAAGATGAGACTTCACAACGTACGCGCAAGCGGCGGTGAAGGCTCATCACTCACCCCACGGAAAGCGTCCGTCCTGCAGCGAAAATCATAGCGGTCACTAGTCAACGCACTACCACGCAGTTTCCCAATATTGCGAAATATAAAGTTTATTTTTCTGAAAACAAAAAAACTACCCTAACAAAGGATAGTTTGTTCATGTTATTTCATTTCTACTCCACGCCATATAATTCTTTCTACTTGATCTACTTGAAATGTCATCAATTCTCCGGCACCAACAGAAAAAGTAACGGTCTCACCCTCTACTTTTTCCACCTCACCTTGAAGAAGTGAACCATCCTCAAAATGGAATACTAATGGACGATATGCTTTACGTTGAAATGGTTTCGCTAAAAATTTCAGCTTTTCTAAAATAACGATTGTTTTCTCCGTCATACTCGTTCGCAATTCGTATATGGAAGTACTTTCATCTTGCTCAATCTCTTCTTTCACTTGCTCTTCCATTTGTATATCTGGCTTTTCCCTAGGTGGAAGATGAAAAACTGGTGGGCCTTGTATATAGATTAAAGGATCATTATAAACGTTCACAGACACATMCTTTTTTCTTTACTTTATGCATTTAGCTAAAATAATGTGAACTAGACCTGTAAAGAAGAAATAAACACTGTCGCAAGCCCAAGATATATTAGAATACTAATGACATCATTAATCGTTGTAATAAATGGTCCAGATGCAACAGCAGGGTCAATCTTCATTCGTTGAATCAATAAAGGAATAAACGAACCACAAATAGTTGCCACAAAAATAGACACAAAAATGGCCGCTCCAACTAATAAGCCAATTATTAAGTCATGCTTCCAAAAGAAAACGATTCCCACTACAATAATTCCGCATAATAAACCTGTCGTTAAACCTGTCCCAGCCTCTCTTGCAAGTAACTTCATTTTACTTTGCTTTTCAATATCTCCTGTCGCAATACCTCTAATCGCAACAGCTAAGGCTTGAGTACCGCTATTTCCGGCAGTTCCAGATATTAAAGGAATAAACACAGCGAGCAATGCAACTTGCTCTAATGTTTCTGTAAACACACTCATTAAACTTGCAGTCATCATTCCTAAAAATAACAAAATAATAAGCCAAGGCAACCTTTTTTTAGCAGCTTGAAATGAATTTTTGTCAAATGTATCCATATCGGAAACACCGGCAAGTTTAGAATAATCGTCCGACGCTTCTTCATCTAATACATCAATAATATCATCGACTGTAACAATCCCGAGCAGATGCTGTTCAAAATCGACTACTGGTACGGCTAAGAAATCATAGTCTTTAATCATATGTGCAACTTCTTCTTGGTCTGCACTTACTAATACGCTCACGACACGTTCGTTCATAATATCTTTAATAAGCGTATCTTCATCCGCAATGATTAAATCTCTAAGGGAAATAACACCTGTTAATTGATGATTCTCACTTACAACAAATAAATAATAAATCGTTTCAGCTTGTGGAGCTTCATTTCTTAGTATGGTCATGGCAGAACGACAAGTAGACGTTTCGGGGATAGCCACATATTCTGTTGTCATGATAGATCCAGCTGTATACTCTTCATAATGTAGAAGATCTTTAATTTCTTGTGCAGATTCTACATCCATTATACTTAAATAACTAGCGACTTGATCTTTGCCTAACTCATTCAATACGTCAACCGCATTATCAGCAAACATATAGGAAAGCATGTCTGCTGCATAAGTTGTATCCATTTCTTTTAAATAAAAGTCATATTGTTCTTCTTCAAATTTTGTTGCTTCAAACAGCTCAGCCATTTCTTTAGGAGATAGGTAGTGAAAGATTTTCTTTCGTATTTCTGGGTCCACCTTTTCAAAAAATAGCGATTGATCATAAGGATGTAACTGCATAAATTCTTCTCTAAATGCGTCCATCAAATCATTACTTAAAAAATCAATTAAATTTGATTCTTCTAATTGTAGTTGATTCATTTCTTCTTTCACACTTTTCCCTCCTTCCACTGGTCCTCTATCATTGTATGAGCTATAAAAAGATTAAGCAACCACTTTCATAGAAAAACGGAATGATCCACCTTATATTATTCCCCGGGAAATCATTCTGAAACTAAATTTACAACTTTAAGAAAGCGATGAGGAATAGTAGGCATGATAGGGAGACTGTGACGTAGTGCGTTGCAGTATCCCTAAACCTTGCGCATTTTTCATTTATCAATATTTTCCAGTTAAATAATGAGGTATCCACTCCCGAAAAGGAAAACCACTAAAATCCCCTGATATACAGGTTTATTTAGTGGCCTTTGATGGAATAACTTCCTCCATATCCGCTGGAAAAGGAGATATTATTTTTAATGACTCTCCTGAAAAAGGATGAACCAATTTTAACTCTCTTGCGTGTAATGCTTGTCTACGTATGAATTTTAAATTACCACCGTACAAATCGTCTCCTATTAAAGGATGACCGATTGACATCATATGTACACGGATTTGATGCGTTCGTCCTGTGTGTAGCTGCAAACGGACATGTGTAAGCGGTTCTCCTTGCAAGTGAAACCTGTTTAACACTTGTACAGATGTTTTAGCGTATTTTCCTTCTGGCGATATAAAACGCTCGATAATACTACCATCTTTTCGACCAATAGGTGCATCGATTACAAAGCTGTCCTCTTTTACAAACCCATGAACAATCGCTTCATAGTTCCTTGAAATAGTACCTGCTTTTTGCATTTCGCTTAATAGATGGTGCGCGTGTCGATGCTTCGCTACACATATTACACCAGATGTATCTTTATCTAATCTCGTCACGATATGAACGGTGGAAGAAAGGGCTTTTTCTTCAAAATAACCTGCGACAAAATTAGCAACGGTTCCATGTGGATGTTCCCGAGAAGGTATTGTGCTAAGTCCTGCTTCTTTCGAAAATATTAATAGATGTTCATCCTCAAATAGAATGGAGAATTCTCCTTTTTCGGCGATTAATCCTTCACTTTTTTTCTCATTTGGAAAAATAATGGTCACTTTATCGCCAACTGACAATATATGCCTAACCGTTTTTTCTTCTCCATTGACAAGTATGGTGCCACCTTCATATTTAATACTCGTTAATGCTTTTTTAGAGATGCCGTATTGTTTAATGGCATCGCGGAGCAATAATTGCGGTTCTTTTATTTCAAAAGTTAATGTGATTGAATGCTTGTTCATCTTTCTAGATCACTATCAATGAACGAATCATGTACTCTTTGCCAAAATGGGAATGATCTAAACCGCGCAAAGCGTACTTTTTCATCCGCGACTCGATACTTAATTGATTGCACATCTTTATGCAATAATTGTAAATGATCAATCGTCACCATAAAATCCGGTCCTTTTACCGGCTTCAGTAAACAAGAATGATGCTTAGGCAATACAAGAGAGGAACCTACTGTTCGGAAAACTCGATTATTAATAGAAGCAATTTCTGCAAGTTGCATTGCTTCTAAAGAAGGATGGACGATTGCCCCACCAAGCGCTTTATTGTAGGCCGTACTTCCAGATGGTGTAGACATACATAATCCGTCTCCTCTAAATCGCTCGAAGTGTTTTCCGTTTAATTCTACATCCATCACTAAGGTCACGTCTGGAGACTTTACAGTTGATTCATTAACAGCAAGATACACAGAACTATCCTCTTCATGCTTATAGTTAATCGTCACTTCTAAAAGCGGATATTCAATGACTTCGAATTCTTTCTGTGCAATGCTAATGACAAGCTTTTCGATTTCGATCGGTTTCCAATCTGCATAAAAACCTAGATGCCCAGTATGAATACCAACGAAAGCAACAGAACTTGTTAAATGCTTATATTTATGGAAAGCATGTAGTAATGTCCCATCTCCCCCAATCGACAGCACAATATCAGGGTTTTCCTCATCGAATAGTAGTCCAAAATCAACTAAATACGTTTTAGCCGTTTCCATTAGGCGATTGGATAACCCGTCATTTCGTGATTGAATAAAAAATTTCATCGCGCGCGCCCCCTTTTTTCTTTGTGGCTTTCATGAATTCTTGGCGTAGATAGTTCTTTATTTTCACTAAAATATTTTTGCGCTTCTTGGATTTCTCCACGTATTAAAGACATTTCCTCGTCTAAACGAAATGCTGCTTCCGCTGCAAACTGGAGGCGTTTTTTTATCTCCTCTGGGAAAATACCTTTGTATTTATAATTTAGGGAATGTTCAATGGACGCCCAGAAGTTCATCGCTAGTGTTCGAATTTGAATTTCCGCTAAAATATTGATCTCCCCATGTATTGTTTGAACCGGATATTCAATAATGACATGATAGGATCTGTATCCACTCTGCTTTTTATGGGAAATATAATCCCGTTCTTCTACCACTCTTATATCTTTTCTTGCGCGTAATAATTCCACAACATGTTCGATATCATCTACAAATTGACACATCATTCGAAGGCCTGCAATATCAGGTATTTCCTTCGCTAACGTCTCAGAAGGTTCGAATGCGATGCCTTTAATAAGGGACTTGTCATAAATACTTGCAAGTGGTTTAACACGTCCTGTAACAAATTCAATGGGTGAGTTTGTATTTTCCATTTCATATTGTGTCCGCATTCCCTTTAACTTTACTTTTAACTCGGAAACCGCTTGCTTGTAAGGCTCTAAAAACCTTTCCCATTGCCCCATAAGCTTAACCTCCATTCACTTGCACTAGGCTTTTAGTATTTCCTCAAATGCTTCTTCTACTGCTTTTGAAAACGTAGCACCGTAGTTGTCATTGCCTTCAATATTAAAAATCAGCATTTCCAGTTCTTCTTTAAACTTAGTTAAAGTAAGCTCCATATTTCCAAATTGTAATGTAGGATCATCTTCCGCTTTTAAGGTATTAACTAATAAGGGCCATATGTCTTGTCCGAACTTTACATAATGATATCCATCTTCATCTTCTAGTAAATACACAAACGACAAGGAATCGGAATCGGTAATCATTCGTCCTCCCGCATTTATGTTTGGTTGGTCGGGAGTTACCTCTAATGTAAAACGAATATCATTTTCTAATTGCACACCACTGTGCACGTTATAAGTAATAGGCAAAATAAATCTTTCCTTTCTGTCCATTCTTTCACTATTTTATCATATTGAAACTCATTGCAAACCGTCTATAATAGAAATAATAGGAAAGGTCGTGAAATTGTGCAATCTGAAAAAGAAATCGAGTTTAAAAACTTGCTAATAAAAGAAGAATTCCAATCATTAATTGCCGCTCTTGGCTTAACATCTACGGACTTTCGTACCCAAACAAATTACTACTTCGATACACCAGAAAACTATTTTAAAAAAAAGAAAATGGGATTTAGATTACGCGTCTTGCCGAACCGCAATGAGCTAACATTAAAAATACCAGTACAAGCGCATGTGATGGAGGAAAAAACAGTCATATTATCAAATGATGAACGAGACGCCATCATCCATGAAACACGCTTCCCTTCTGTATCCTTTTTGGAGCAAATAAAAGATAAAGGTCCCTTAACATGCATTGGCAGTATGCAAACAGATCGAGCACAAATCCCATATAATAATGGGGAACTATTTTTGGATCACTCCTTTTATAGTCGAATAGAAGATTTTGAGGTAGAATATGAATGTGGAGATGTCGAAATTGGACAGAAAGTTTTTCTTCAATTATTAGAAGAACATCAAATTCCCATCCGACCTACCGATAAAAAAATTGCTCGACTAATGAAATATAACAATTCGTTGAAAGGTTGATACCAGGTGGATATCCAATCCCTTAAAACACTCATGGAAATAAATGCAATGCAGACGCTTGGAAGTGTGCAAAGTTCGCTGAATACTCCAAGCCCTTCCTTGTTTTCAAATATGCTCGGACAAGTTCTGCAAACTGATGATCATCATGCAGCTTCAACTAATAGGGATTCCTTATACTACAATGGAAATTCCCCTGTTTTTACGCCATCAAACCTTGCATATCAAAATGATTCTCTGATAAATGCAATCGCCTCTTATGCTCCATCAAACAAGGTGACGAGTTCTGATTTTGATGATATTATCAAACAAGCAGCAGAAAGATATAATGTGCCAGAAAAGCTTATTTCGTCCGTCATTAAACAGGAATCTAATTTTAATCCTGCTGCACGAAGTTCTGCTGGAGCTTCTGGTTTAATGCAATTGATGCCTGGAACAGCAAAATACTTAGGCGTTGCCAATAGTTTCGACCCTGAACAAAATATAATGGGCGGTGCCAAATACTTGCGTCAAATGCTCAATCAGTTTAATGAAGACACTGAAATAGCACTTGCTGCTTATAATGCGGGTCCTGGAGCGGTAAAAAAATACGGTGGAATCCCGCCTTATAAAGAAACACAAAACTATGTTCAAAAAGTATTAAACTATTACCAAGCATAAGCTTGAAACGACCTCAGGATAGGTCGTTTTTTAATGGCAGTCTAATTATTTGAGATAATTGTTTGGGATTGATAGAATGATATTAGTGCTAAAACAAAGGAGTAACGAACAATGACACAGAAACCAATACTTCCTTACGATGAGATTGGAGCAGAGAAATTATCCCAGCTTGTCGATACGTTTTACAGTAATGTTGCAAAACATCCCTTGCTTGTGCCGATTTTTCCTGACGATTTAAGGGAGACTGCAAGAAAACAAAAACAATTTTTAACCCAATATCTTGGTGGTCCCAATTTATATACCGAAGAGCATGGACATCCAATGATGAAAATGCGTCATAATCCATTTCCTATTACACCTGAAAGAGCAGTAGCCTGGCTTTCCTGCATGAGAGCCGCAATGGATACTGTTGGACTTGAAGGTAAAGTACGTGAAACTTTTTATCGAAGACTAGAGCTTACTGCCAACCACATGGTCAATCAAATGAGTCATGAGGAGGAACAAGAGTGACAAGAATACTCATTCCGACTGAACCGATTACATCTCCTTTACTAAACAAGCCGCTTGAAATGTATGTCTTTCTAGATCCGCTTTGCTCAGCTTGTTGGGAAATGCAACCGATTATTCGGAAATTGCAAGTGCAATATGGACAGTATTTTACGATTCGAACAGTACTGAGTACGCAGCTGAGCAATTTAAATACTGTTTGTAAAACGTCAATTGAAGAAAAAACGAAGATTCAATGTGAGTTTCCAGATATAGAGCATTCTGTATTCCCTTCTATTGCAGTAAAAGCTGCAGAGTTTCAAGGGAAAAAAGCTGCACTTCGTTTTTTCAATAAAATACAAGAATATCTTTTCATTAAAACGCAAAATGTTACTTCCTTTGCTGTTTTGCAAGAAATAGCAAATAAAGTAAACATCGATGTAAATGAGTTCACACTAGATTTCAAGTCTAAAGAATGTGCACGCTCCTTTCAAAGTGATTTATCAATTACTTCTGAAATGGATGTCACTACATTTCCAAGTATCGTCTTTTTTAATGAAAATATTGAAGATGAGGGTATCAAAGTATCGGGTGTTTATCCTTATGAAATTTATGTGCAAATATTACAAGAAATGCTATATGAAAAACCGGAAGTACAGGAACCACCTGCTCTTGCCAAGCTTTTTGATCGATTCCATTCGTTAACAACCAGCGAAATTGCTAGCTATTATAATATTTCCGAACAACAGGCTGAGCGAGAACTGAAAAAGCTCCTGCTACTTCAAGAAGTAGAAAGATTAGTATTACCGGACTCTGTCATCTGGCGATTGAAAAATAATTAAAATAAAGCTCCTCATCCACAATGGATGAGGAGCTTTTGTCTGCTCTATTTATATTTGTTTTTAACACATATGTTGATTAATCAAAAATATCCAGTAATTTAATTGTTAAGAACATGATTATACACAAGGCACTTTATATATTGGTGCTTTTGGATTGCTTTGATCGGAACGAATTCTACAACATTATCGAGATTTCTTGATGTGTAGGGATGCGACTTCGTCGCATCCCTACACATTTTTTTCGGTAATCGTGTGGTTGTCGTTCGTCCGTCGCACTCC
Source organism: Psychrobacillus sp. 05T411 (assembly GCF_056396485.1). Lineage (NCBI taxonomy): Bacteria > Bacillati > Bacillota > Bacilli > Caryophanales > Bacillaceae > Psychrobacillus > Psychrobacillus sp. 05T411. Next base: position 8,085 of record NZ_JBFTLO010000045.1, read on the forward strand.
AAAAGCACGAGTAATTAAAGTGCCAAAGCTTTGGGGAATGAAAGATTAGCCCACTTTCCTAATCATATAAAAGCAGCCAAAGATGCAATTTTGGCTGCTCAGTCCTTCTCTATCGTATTTCCACCTTTCGTTTGAAAAGAAGTGTACCTTTTCTATAATAGCATCAACATATTACCAGCATGAATTTTGCAAAAAAATAAGCAAGGAACACATGCTAGAAAGCGATAGAGTGCCCGAAATTGCATCTTCGGAGGCCCGCACGATGCGGGTCAGACAGTCGTTGCGACACGAAGTCGCGAACTTAGACCGTCCTCCCCTGAACTACTCTTACTAGAAAGTTAATTATTCTTTCATTTCCAAAAGCAATTGCCTTTTTCTTTTGAACTTTGTAGGAACGTGACGGACAAATATCCACCATAGGATGATTATCAAAAACAGTATAGCAGGAAGTGATGCAGTCACTTCCTGCTATACTTTTTCCGCGGTAATGCTATAGTGATTATTTTGTCCAAAACGAACCGAAAACGTACAAGTGGAAAATGCGATCCTTAAGCATTTCTTGTAAAATTTCAATGGTGGAAATTGGTTAATCAACAGGCCTATGTTTTTCACTAAGTATCAATCCGGCGCTTTTATAATCCAAATTGAAAACACCCTTTCCTCGGTTAGGAAAGGGTGTTTTCGTTTTACAAAGGGGATGGGAGAAATGTTCACGTTCAAACAAAGGGGTGTATGTTATCTTGTGATTTATTTCACACTCTTACTTTATCATGCCGCCTAAAGAATTACAATATATTAGCCCTGACTTTCACAAATTCGTCATACATTAGACGTCATACCTTTATAAGTATTCAAGCTACATGAGTCAATTGTCCACTTAATATAACATGTTTTGCGTATTATAAAATTAATCTGTTATGAAGGAGGTGCCCGTTATGCCAGGAAAAAAAGGAAAAAGCAGTAGTTCATCTTCAGGAAGCACTTCATCTAGTAGTTCTACTACTTCAAGTTCTTCTTCTCGTAGCTCGTCTTCAAGCAGCTCTTCAGGAAGAAAAGGAAGAAGTTCGTCTTCTTCAGGTAGCACTTCTTCGAGTGGTTCTACTTCTAGACGTTCTTCAACTAGAAGCTCTTCTTCAAGTAGCTCTTCAGGAAGAAAAGGAAGAAGTTCGTCTTCTTCAGGTAGCACTTCTTCAAGTGGTTCTACTTCTAGACGTTCTTCGACTAGTAGCTCATCTTCAAGTAGCTCTTCAGGAAGAAAAGGAAAAAAAGGAAGATCGTCGTCCTCAGGAAGTACATCTTCAGGAAGCACTTCTTCTTAAAAAATATTAATTAATAAAACTAGAAGCTTTCCTTTAATCAATAGTTGAACGATTAAGGAAAGCTTTTAACTCACCCAATAATAAATGGAATCACTAACCGACAACTAACATAGCCATTGTTCATTAGGTATGTACTATAGCTATGTTAGTTGCCAGTAGCAACATGATTAACCATGTATACTAATCCATCAGCAATTACAAGGAGGTGAATATATGTTAGAGCCCATTCCTTCATATCATTTAATGATTGAAGAAGATGACCTAAAGCGGTTAAGAAAAAACTTAACGAATGATAAGGCTATTTCCACCAAATTGAAAATTGAAAACACAACTTATGATATTAACATTGCCTATCGTGGCTCCTATACAAGAAAGTTTCGTAAAAGATCTTATTTAATTGATTTTGAAAATCCGGCAGAGTTTTCCGGGGCACGTAAAATTCACCTTAACGCGGAGTATCGGGATCCTTCTCTTATTCGTAATAAACTTTCGTTCGACTTTTTTCAAGATCTTGGTGTTTTGGCACCAGATAGCCAGCATATAAACTTTTATAGAAATGGTGCATTTAAAGGTGTCTATTTACAATTGGAATCCGTGGACGAAATGTTCCTGAAAAAGAGAGGTCTGCCGACAGGGCCCATTTACTATGCTGTTAATAACGATGCAAATTTTTCCTTTACGAGAGATGACAAACCGAAGGAGTCACTCCTATCAGGCTATATACAAGCATATGGAAATCCATCCGATGATGAGTTTCTCACGGAGTTAATTACAAGGATAAATACTACATCCAAGTCCAAGTTCTTCGCTGAAGTTTCTCAACACATTAATATGGAGCAATTTATCCTGTGGTTGGTTGGAGCAATTTGTACAATGAATAATGATGGTTTCACGCATAACTATGCGCTTTATCGTAATAGTGATACATGCTTATTTGAAATACTTCCTTGGGATTACGATGCAACGTGGGGTCGTAAAGTAAGCGGAGGAATCATGGAGCATACGTACGTACCAATCGAGGGGAAAAAGGGAAATGCTCTTTGTTCGCTACTTATGCAACTACCAGAGTTTCGTAAACGCTACAAAAATGTATTGGAAGAAGTTCTCGACACTAAATTCAATGTTGCATATATGGAAGAAAAAGTATTATCACTACATCAATATGTACGTCCACACATACTTCTCGATCCCTACAAAAAAAGTAAAATAGATCAATTTGATGAAGAACCGGAATTAATTTTTCAATTTATCCGTGATCGTAGTAATTATTTAAGAGAGAATCTTAAATATCTAGATTAAATTTAGAAGAAAGGAGTAATATCATTGCTACCTATTTATATGAAAGATACTGGCAAGTACGGACGTGGAATATTTGCAGCACGAGATATACAAAAGGATGAACTAATTGAGAAATCACCTGTGATTGTATCGCCCAAAGATGAATGGAAGTATCTGAAAAAGACAATTCTATTTTATTATTGCTTTCATTGGGGAAAAAAAGATACGGCCATCGCTCTAGGATATGGTGCATTATTCAATCATTCATACACTCCGAACATAGGATTTGAAAATAATAAAGAAAATGTAACCATTGATTTTCATGCACTGTCTGATATTAAAAAGGGCCAGGAATTAACAATCAACTACAACGGAACACCAGAGGATACATCCGAATTATGGTTTGATGTGATTGAGTGAGGCTTGTGTAATACCGCACTCCCTTTGAGCAAACCGCTTAACTTATAAATTCAGGTCAAATTTTTTAGTTTGCTGAGCAACAAAAAAGGCTAAACTGAGTAATCTCTAGTTTAGCCTTCTTCTTTTTATTTTATTCTGCTAGTAGTAATTGTTCTAACTCATTAAGTTTTTCTTCAAAGACGCGGCATGCTTCTTCTATTGGAGCAGCGGTGTTCATGTCTACGCCGGCTTTCTTCAATACTTCAATTGGATAATCGGAGCAACCTGCTTTTAAGAATTCATTAATATAACGGTCAACGGCTGGTTTACCTTCCGTTAAAATTTGATTGCTTAATGCAGTAGCTGCGCTTAAACCTGTTGCATATTGGTATACATAGTAGTTGTAATAGAAATGTGGAATTCGTGTCCATTCTAGCCCAATTTGCTCGTCGATTACGATTTCGTCGCCAAAGTATTTTTGATTTAATTTATAATATTCTTCTGTTAATTTTTCTGCAGTTAATGCTTCACCATCTTGATCAAGCTGGTGGATAATATGCTCAAACTCGGCAAACATTGTTTGACGGAATACCGTTCCGCGGAAACCTTCTAGCCAATGGTTCAGTAAATAAATGCGTTTTTTAGGATCATCTATTGTTTTCAATAAATAATCATTCAATAATGCCTCGTTACAAGTAGACGCTACTTCTGCGACAAAAATGGAATAATCCCCATATACATACGGCTGATTTGCACGTGTATAGTAACTATGAATACTGTGGCCAAACTCATGTGCTAATGTGAATAGATTATTCACGTTATTTTGCCAGTTCATCAAAATGTATGGGTTCGTGCCGTACGTACCAGAAGAATATGCACCTGAGCGCTTTCCTTTCGTTTCTACTACATCGACCCAGCGACTTTCTAATCCTTGCTTTACGATCGATACATATTCCTCTCCCAAAGGAGCAAAGCTTTTTAGCATTGTATCGCAGGCTTCTTCATATGTGTATTCCATTTTCAATTCTTTTACAAGAGGTGTATATAAATCCCACATATGCAGCTCGTCTAAACCAAGTACCTTTTTTCGTAAGCTTACATATTTATGAAGTAGATGAACATTTTTATTGATCGTACCTACTAAATTATCATAAACGCTTTCTGGAATATGATTTCCGGACATTGCMGCTTCGCGTGCGGATGCGTATTTTCTAATTTTAGCGTTTACATTATCCCCTTTTACATTTCCCGCCAAAGTAGATGCAAATGTATTGCGGAACTTGCCATACGTGTCATACATTGCTTTGAATGCATCTTCTCGTACGCGACCATCTTCGCTTTCTAGGAAGCGGGAATATCGACCATGCGTAAGTTGTACTTCATTGCCATCTTCGTCTTTGATCGATGGAAATTCTAAATCTGCATTATTTAGCTTGCCAAATGTATCTGAAGGCGAGCCTGCCACTTCCGAAAACTGTGCAAGCAATGCTTCTTGCTCTTTTGGAAGTACATGTGGACGTTCTAAATTAACTTCTTCTAAAAGTTGACCATACAATTGCAAATCACTATTTTCAGATAAGTAAGTAGCAAGAGTTGACTCGTCTAATGATAAAATTTCTGGTACTAAAAATGATAGTTCCGTAGAAACTTTTACATATAAGGATTTAATACGGCTATCCATCGCTTGATATGTGCTATTTGCAGTATCTTGGTCTGAACGCATATGCGCATACGTATATAGCTTACGAAGGCGTCCTGTTAGTTCATCTCGGTATGTTAGCACTTCTAACAAAGCATTTGCACCATTTGCAATCGTCCCCTGAAATGCGGATGCTTTTTCAGCTAACTTTGCTACGTCTTGGAATTCTTGTTCCCAAGCGTCATTGGAAGGAAAAATGTCCTCTAATCTCCAAGTTAGTTGCTCTTCTACTTCCTCACGTGTTAATACTTTGTTGTTTGTTTCTGTTGTCAAGATGAACTCCCCTTCCATTTGTTTCGAAATTCGTATCACTATTTATTTTCTCAATTTTCAGGTCACTTTGCAAGGAAATCACTATAGAGTAGTTCAACCATTTTGGAACTATTAAACTTGCTTTTATAAATAACTGAATCTGATTGTATGAGGCATTGTTGCAGTATCGACAAATAGGATTGGACAGCCTCTATTTTGAATAGGTTTTGTGATGAGCCCATTGGACGATCAAGTAAGAATGATTTACAATGCCAACGTTTTGCTTTCTCAAGCGGTACTTTTATCCGATTTAAATAATCAATCCATTGTATTTGCCACTCAATGGCGTGTACATGAAAAGACGCTGCATGAGCAGTAGGAATCCCTATAAAGAAAGGAATTTCTTTTGGAGACAGTCGCCATCTATAGCATACTTGTAAAAACTGATTTTGCACTCCTTTTCTATTATAGAAATATAAGTTATCTATATGCTTAAAACGCTGCTTTCTATACACTTGTAAATATATTTCGTACTCCTTACGGGATATTAGCTTTACGACTGCAAATGGCCATGATTGCTTTTCCATCGGAAGCTTCTTTACTTTGACAATGTATTTATTCGATTGTATGTGAACTGGGTTGGAAATATAGTGAAAGAGTTTTGTCTGTGGACAGTAAGTGATGATCATTTTTCCCTTTGTGGGGGTTTCTAGGAAAAATTGTTGACGATATGCAGACAATTGCATGATTCCTATTTCTTGAGGTGGGAATTCCGAAATAGATGGTGTTCTTAGTATCCATAAGGGGTCTATTTGTTGCTGTTTATATCCAATATTCCGATTTTCGATGATATCCGGTAATATTTTACTACACTGATATTCAATGGCTATTTGGGATTGGTTGTTGCAAACTAAAATATCTGGTCTTTGTTTAATTGTCGGGATAAACGATTCGAGTTGAGGGTTGCAATTATGGCGTTTAAAAAATGCATACAATTGTAACTTTCCATTCAGATGGTCTTTACTCTCGCCTTCTGAAAAAGAAAGGGTGCATTCGGATTTTCGCCTATGGGCAAAGTGGGGGATATTGATAAATCCGGTTCTTAATATTACTTCTTCATTACACTGAATACATTTAAAGGCATTTCGTTGCTTTAAATCATTTAAAAATTCGCGGGAATGGTCGGCCGAAACGATAATTTGTCCTTGTGTTGTTATGGCTGTTAGTATGTTCATCACCTCTATTCATAAATGTACGAATTCTCGGTAAAAAAAGCAAGAAAAAAAACCTTCTTTTTACAGAAGGTTAAAAATGTCTATTGAGTTCTTCGAATACATCATTTACAATAATTTCTTTTCCATATTCTTGAATGATATGAATAGTTGTTTTGGTGCTATTTGCAAATTCTGAAATAATGCTAAGTGTATTTAATACATCTTCAAATTCCGTTATTTCCGAATTAAAAATTACATGTAAATAATATTTTTCCTCATAATGATACAATGATGTTTCAAAATTTACTTTATCTAATTTTTTCGCTAGAACTAGTAAATCATCAAAGTTCGCAAACATGAACGTGTATTCAGAAGGGATCTCTTCCCCATCATCCATATAATGCGAGAAATCATCAAATTCGTGAGGTCCTATAGAACTAGAGACACCATTTTTGAAAATTTTGTTTGACAGGTCATCCATTTCAAAATCATCTGATCGTTCCTCATGTTTCCCTATTTCCGTTCGAGTGACAATCACTTCCAAACCTTTTTCCATCGCATGAACTTGTATCCACAATGGCCCATCTAATTCTTCGAAATGGTCATCATCATGAACTTCATCCATCATTTCCCAAAAAAGCTGCTCGCTCTTATCTTTGTTGAACCAGATTTCATCTCGGCTGAAGCCTCTTTCTTCAATGTCGATGTATGAAATGTATACTTTGAAAGTGTTATCATTGATACGCTCGATATCCATTTAACACATCTCCTTTCGCTTCCTACCGCCTCATTCTTGTAGTGTCTACTACTATTGTATGTTGTTTGTGAAAAAAAGAAAAGGATTCCTACTTATCTTTTCAAATTATTAATCACAATTGCATTGTAAGAAAGTTTACACTTAAATGCAAGCATTCAAAAAAGCTGACTATTTTCAAAAGTTCTTGAAAATAATCAGCCGATTAACTTTTAGTTAACAAGTTTTTGTGCTTCGAGTAACTGATATGCACGAACTTTTCTTGGTAAGAATCTACGAATTTCGTCTTCGTTATAACCAACTTGTAGACGTTTTTCATCTAAAATAATTGGTCTGCGAAGAAGTCCAGGATATTCTTGTATTAGCTCATATAAACGTTGTAAAGGAAGGCTTTCTACATCTACATTCAGCTTTTGGAATATTTTCGAACGAGTAGAAATAATTTCGTCCGTCCCGTCTTCCGTCATTCGTAAAATTTCTTTTATTTCACTTATTGTAAGTGGTTCTGAAAAAATATTTCTTTCCGTATATGGTATATCATGTTCTTCTAACCACGCTTTTGCTTTTCTACATGAAGTACAACTTGGTGAGGTGAATAACGTAACCATCATTTAAAAACACTTCCTTTCAATTGGTAGTTGTGTTATATGAAGTAGTTTATAATTAATTTAATGTAGTTCTTTACTTTTTTAGTATACACCAAATTTTAGTCATTTAAAATACGTTTACAAGAAAAATTTCCCCTTTAATTGAAGCTGTCACAAATTCGTTGAATATATAAGCTATACTTACATTTCGTCATTAATTATTATAGATGTTTAAATTATACCCATCTCTTTTCTGCTTTAAACATTAAAATGATATTTTTTTATTCTCATTTAGAAGAATAGTATTGAAAATGACTGTTATACTAATTAATACGTTTTTCATGAAATAAAGTTTCATGAAAAATATAAAAAGATAGGATTTTTTCATATCCTATCTTTTCTTATTTACGGTGTATAATCTACGCCAGGCGAGTATTTGTTTCCTGCATTCCACAGTAAATACTCCTTAATGCCGGCTTCATTTAATGCTTTGATTTGAGCTTCTACTTCTTCTTTAGCATATGTTTGATAATTACCTGCACCTAGGTATGTAGCTGTGAAGTCTTGAAGCCACGGTCTTGATACTGGCGGATTTTCTAATTCTGCTAATTTCGCATTTTCTACTTTAGCATATTCTTGCACTAATCGGTAAGGCTCTAAATCAGGCTTTGCTATACCAAAATAAGATGTCCAATGACTTGGATAAATCATGGAAGAAATAACGTCGACATTTTCGGATATTTTGGAGAAGTTTTGTCCAATACCTGGTGCTTCTGGTAATGTAGCAGAATAACCAAAAATATCTACAGACACTTGTGCTCCATATGGTTTTAGCTTCTCTTTTGCATAAGCAACAAAATCGGTAACAGCCGTCACTCTTCTTTGCACTGAATCTTCTTCTGATGATTCATACTTGCCCATGGAGTATTTCAATTCATTTTCTCTATTTTCAAATCCTTCAGGAAATCGAACATAATCAAATTGAATTTCTTTAAAGCCCATTTTGGCTGCTTCTATCGCTATTTCTACATTATAGTCCCATACTTCTTGAAGAAATGGATTAACAAATGCTTCTCCTCTCCCATTTTTCCAAACAGAAGTACCTTCTACAAAGGACCATTCTGGTTTTCTTTCGGCAAGTTCTGTATCTTTAAAAACGACGACGCGGGCAATTGGATATATTTCTTTTTCTTCCATCGTCTCAAGCATTGTTTGTGTATTTTTTATGTATGGCTTACCAATATCATATTTTGCAAGGGGTGAGTCCTCACTTGGAATATATGTTAAATTTCCAAAGTCGTCTTTAATGTCTATGACCATTGCATTTAGCTCAGTTGAGTCTAGTAAATCTACTAAAGTAGCAAATCTAGCTCCTCCTGCTGAATGTCCTGTAACATATACTCCTCTCACAGCATCCGGATAATTAAATGTTAGCCCAGAGTCGTATATGAAAAGTTTGGAAGCAGAAAGGACCTTTTCGTCAATCGGTTTTAAACTATATTCTTTTGTTGTAAAATCTTCTGCAAATAATTGAGATTCAGCAAATACTGCGCTAGGTAAAAGTACTGCGGCTGCCACACTTAATGAGGCGAGTAGTTTTATAGGCTTCTTCATAAAATTCTCCTTTCTTATCTTTGGTGTTTCTTTATTCTAACAATACTAAACAATGAATGAAAGAGAAATAAGGCTTAGGATGTTGCAAGCACTCCATCCTACGTTGCACACGTTAGGGATAATGCGTCGTACGGTATCCGCTGTGATTTTCACTGCAGTCGGACGCTTTCCGCCGGGTGAGCGATGAGCCACMCCCGCCGCCCTTAGGCGTACGT
>NZ_JBFTLO010000046.1:0-17308 GCF_056396485.1 Psychrobacillus sp. 05T411
ACCATTTTACTGTACCTTGTGTCATGTAGATGACCTCCAACTGTACCTTGTGTCATGTAGATGACCTCCAATAATTGTAGTGAATAAAAAATTCACATATTACAAAAAGTACCGAATAATCACGATTACTTTTTGTAATATGTGAATTCATTGTTTCTGTTAAGCAATTTAATTATTGTTGTAAGTATATAACAGTTTGATACATTTGTCCATTAAAACCTTTAATGTTTTCAAGTAAGTATTCACCACGGTTGATCACTTCACATAAATTAATAGGAAGGGAAACGGAAAGGAAGATAAATAGATGGTAAGTTTTCAATCTTTTCAAGGCATCGTCACCATGATCAGTGATTTTATTATAGGAGAAAACGGGGAAGGAGAAGATTGTTATTCATTAATGTCTGTAGCTAACAGAAACGGAGATATCGTTAATTTTGTAATATCCCCTAGCACATTCTTTGTAGACCATGTCATGGTAGCAGTAGGTGACCAAGTTACTGGATATTACGATAGGGATGCACCTGTGCCTTTTATTTTCCCTCCACAATATCGGGCGCTTATTATGGTAAAAGATAGTTACTACCAAAATGTAAAAGTGGACTATTTTAATGAACAATTGGAAAGTAGTGACGGTCAATTAAAATTAAATGTTTCACCATATACGCAAATCATATTAACGAATGGGCAAGCCTTTACAAGAAACCCAGCAAGTAGGAATTTAATTGTTATTTATGGGCCTACTACAAGAAGTATCCCAGCACAAACTACACCAAATAAAATAATCGTTTGGTGCTAGCGGTGGAAGTGGTACTTTCATCTTGAATACAAAAAGCGATTCCTAGAATATGCACAATCTAAGAATCGCTTGGTTATTTTTTATGTTGCAAGCTTCTATATCCCATGCAATACTTCCAACGTTTCTAATATATGATCAAGAAAATCTGCAATGTCCTCCATATGCCCTTCGTTAATCTTATGGATAAACTCCACTTCTATCGTATTTAAATAACCGGAGTCTTCCTTGTTATACACAAAGCTCAGTGTTTGCGTTATTTGGATGTTATTTTCCCAAATAGCAGTTAGTACTTGCTCTATCTTTTCACACTGTATGGTTACATTTTGAATATGCTTGTTGAATCGTAATAACAAGGAACATCCTAAATTTCCCCCAAGCATTTCTAGTATCTCCCCTGCTAAGTCGTCCAAAGAAGCTTTTAATACGATTTCTGCTGTAACAGCTTGTTGATCGACTAAACTGAATTGAATCGCGAAATTCCTTGCAAGAACAGATAAATCAATCTGGTCTACCCTGTTTTGGATACTAATCTTGCGGCCTAAATTATCTAAATCATACACATGATTTTCAAATGCTACTTTTAAATTTTCGAAAATGGTTGGATCGTACATAAGAATACCTCCAAATAAAATTCCTGCGTGCTTCCCAATTGCTAGCCACCTGCTACTTTACCTAACTTTACAATGATATTATTTTCCACAACATTTCTTGTACTTTTTCCCACTGCTACATGGACATGGATCGTTGCGACCAACTTTTCCTCCATCGATTACACTGAACGGTGCAGAAGTAGTTGGAAGTGGTTGTAAATGGCGCCTTTCCCTTTGAGAAAGTTCATCTGGTGTATGGCCTCTATTTTCCCAAATGCGGGTTGTATTCGCAATCATTGATATTACTTGTACGTATTCATTTAGCAGTTTCATATCTTTCATTTCAAAACGTCCTATAAAATCCTTTACAACTTTCTGGAAATTCACACCGAAAACTTGTAATTGAAAAACTAACTCTGCTATTTCCTCATGTGCTTTGACTGTACTACCGCCAAAATAATCTTTCGAAAGCATGTTAGCTAACTTTCTCTGCTGGCTTGTCTTTTCAAAGTAGAATTCATCCGTATAGTGTAATAATTCCTTTTTTGAAGGCACGTAATATGGCTTCCCACTGACTTGTGACATTAATTCATCATAATACCCAAAGTGCACAATTGTCTCATGGACCATTGTGTTTCTATATACATTTACATATTTACTCTGAAGTAATTTTGTATAATTCGGATCTGTTAAGATTGCTTGTAGCTCCCCGCTAGAAATAGAGGGTTTATTTTGCGTGTTGTAAATCTCCAGAAACTTTGAAATTTCAATAGCCCCATATAGTTGAGAACATGCTTGGGCATATTGGATTATTAGTTCTTTGTTAGGTATAGCTTCGATATCAATGTAATCCGTGCCGCGATATTTATCGGACAGAATGAAATAATTATCATGATCGATATGTTGCCATTCTGTTTTTTTGTATTTGACAAACTTCAAGCGCTCATTCACTTCATCCCTATCAAAAGGTAAATAGGACATACTTTCTGCCCAAGCATAAGTCGTTAAATAATCCGGATGTGTTGGATCATGGTACACCTTCAAAAACTCTTCGTAGCCAGGGGGACCACCGACATCCTCTGGTGGTGCCGTCCCTTCTCCGGCAAGCAGTGTTGGATATCCAAAATAATAATCTTCGACAGTGTCTTCGAGTTCCACACGAATTCTCCAGTCATCTCCAAAGTCGTAATTGTATACCAATTGACCGTGTTTTTCTAAATAGGAATCGATTTTTATACGTGATGGTTGCTTTACGGTTTGTCCTGCAAACTTCTGTCCCTTGTATTCTTCTATAATAGCTGGATTATTTGTAATAAAATTGTCGTCTATCCCAATTCCGAAGAAATGGTACGGAGATAGTTTACTTTGAAAATTTGTCACGTATTGAATTGTTTCATGTAACCTATTAAACGTCGCCTCTGCGGGTAAAATCACTCGTCTCCAAACGGATGGTTCAAGGTATTCAAATGTTAGTTTTAGTATGTAAGCTTTCATATGTCACCTTCTCTTTTCATTATGTTTCTTCCCCAAGTACCTCTATACAAATTTTCACACTTTTTTTCAAGTCCGCATGAGACCAGCTCGGAATTTTCCCATGCTGGATGGCTAATTCATGGGATGCTGGGATATGGATAAATCCTGCTTTCATGTCAGGTTTCTTTGTTTTTGCGTAATGCAGCGCTTCATACATAACATTATTGCATAAATAAGTTCCTGCTGTATTGGATACTTCCGCAGGGAAACCTTCTTCCATCAGTTTGTTGACCATTTGGCGAATAGGCAATGTGGAAAAGTGGCCCGGTTCCCCTTCTAAATGAATTGCTTCATCCATTGGGATATGCCCTTCGTTGTCTGCTGCCCCGTCTTTTACGTTAATCGCGATGCGTTCTGGTGTGATTTTGTATCTTCCACCAGCTAGACCTAATGAAATAACTACATCCGGTTCAATTTCTGTGATATGAGCCAGAAGTTCAGTACCTGATGATGCAAAATCGACGGATAATATCTTTCCTACTATTTCATAACCTGCAAGCTCTATTCCATTTAGTTCCTTTACGATCTGCATCGTAGGATTTACTGAAAAAGATAGAAACGGTTCAAATCCTGTTAGCAATAGTTTCTTCATCGTGTCGCCCCTTTGTTCTTCTTATACTTAGTCTGTGTTTCTTCCATATGTATGTCAACAAAAATGCAGCCTCGCTTACTTTGAGTCTGCATTTCTATTGTTTTTCTATCCGGTTATTTCCTTCCCATATAACTATCTACTTACTTAATCGTCTCTACAAAATGTTTTAATATCCTAGCAGTTAAACCCCATATTGTATATTTTCCGAAATCATAAAACCATTCCTCTATCGCACGTGGTCTCCATTGGTACTTATCGCCATTCACGATCTTTTCAAAAGGGAAATCAGTTAAGGGCATTGGTTGAACGGATACTGTGTGCATATAAGGTTCATAGTTCAACAACCAGTCAACGGGTATTGTAAATACTTCTTCTACCTCTTGCTTATTAAATGATTGTATTTGATCTTGATCAATCGTCGCTACAAATGGATATACAACAAAAGTGGGCGATGAAATATATGCACTCATTTGCCCCAAAACATTGATGTTTGCTGGATCAATACCTAGTTCCTCATGGGTTTCTCTTATGGCTGCATCCATTGGTGATGCATCTGTTGGATCGATTCGACCACCCGGAAAACTAATATCCCCTGGTTGCTTTCTCATGGTTAGTGAACGTACTTCAAAAAGAACATGCCATTCTTTATCCACCTGAACAAGCGGAATCATAATAGCGGACCGTAATGCTGTCTCCTCCCCGATAAAGAGAGGTTGATTTTCATTCAACTTATTCTTTAGCTTATCCGTGAACATGGAATTTCCCCCTCCCATAACTTTATATACTCCAATCGTATCATGAAAATTACTGTTGAGAAAAGAAGCTGTACCGCTGAAGAATAGTTTTGGTAGAAAAAATGCAGACTCCATTTAAGCTGAGTCTGCATTTCTATTATTCTTCTTCATTTACAATAACTTGTTTTCCTTTAAGCTTTAACAATAACGGAACTAACAACCAAGCTGCAGCCGCAATGATAAACACCAATGACAATGGTTTGGTAAAGAATATACTAAATTCTCCGTTTGAAATCGTTAAGGCACGGCGCATATTGTTTTCAATCATTGGTCCTAACACAAGCGCTAAAACTAGCGGTGCTACTGGGTAATCATTCTTCGATAACAAATAACCTAAAATCCCGCAACCTAACAATACAAACAAGTCAAATGTTGTGTATTGTACTGCATATACACCGAAGAAGGAAATAGCAACAATCATCGGTAGTAAATACTTTTTCGGTGTTTCAATAATTTTTGCAAAGACACGTACTAATGGCATATTCAGTACAAGTAACATTAAGTTCCCGATGAACATACTTGCAATTAGCCCCCATGCCACTTCCGGATGCTCGTCAAAAAGTAGTGGACCCGGCTGGATATTATACATAATTAGCGCACCCATTAATATTGCTGTTGTACCTGAACCAGGGATTCCTAGCGTTAAAAGCGGAATCATCGCTCCACCAGAAGCAGCATTATTTGCTGACTCTGGACCAGCTACACCTGCAATATTTCCCTTGCCGAACGTTTCCGGGTTTTTACTAAACTTTTTCTCTGTCATATAAGAGAAAAATGACGCAAGCGTCGCACCTGCTCCAGGTAACACGCCGATAAAGAATCCTAGAAGCGATCCACGCGTAATTGGTATCGCGCTGTCTTTCAGATCTTGTTTAGTTGGCATAATACGATGAATTTTGGCAATTGCACCCGTCTCATCATCTTTTTCTAAAATCGTTTTAAACACTTCACCTAGTGCAAATAAACCTACTGCAACTGTTAAAAATTCAAGTCCTGAATACAAAATAGGTTGATCGTATGTAAAACGGGCAATACCAGAAACCGCATCGATCCCAATTGTACCTAACATAAGTCCAAAAACAGTCATCATCATTGCTTTCGTCATCGACTTTCCAGCAAGTCCACTAACCGCTGCTAAACCTAATAACATTAAGGAAAAGTATTCCGCCGGTCCAAACTTTACAGCAACATTGGATAGCGGTTCGGCTAAAAGTACAAGTCCTATTAATGCTACAATGCCTGCACAAAATGATCCAATCGCCGAAATGGCTAAAGCTGCTCCTGCACGCCCTTGTTGCGCCATTTGATAACCGTCTAATGTCGTCACAACGGAAGAAGATTCCCCTGGTGTGTTTAATAAAATGGAGGTAGTCGAACCCCCATACATCGCTCCATAATAAACTCCCGCTAATAATATAATCGAACTTGCCGCAGCTGCACTAGTTGGCATCCCTGAAGTAATCGTTGCCGTCACAGGAATAAGGAGTGCAACACCGCTCATCGGCCCAATACCAGGTAGTACTCCTACAGCCGTACCAATGATAACACCGACCAAAGCAAACAATAAATTATGCCACTGAAATGCGATAGCAAATCCGTCTGCTAAAAAATGTAATGTATCCATAGCTTAACCCCTTCCTCTCTACAACAACGGAAACCCTGGCAATGAACCGCCGAGTAGCTCCGAAAAAAGATAATAAACACCGAAGGCAAAAAACGCAGAAATAAGAAGCGATGACACTATCTTTCCACGTTCCATCGTTTGAAAAGCAATTAGTAAAAATAGAAAAGTAGATACGACATAGCCAATCTTCTCTAGGAAAAAGGCATAAAGCACTGCACTTACGAAAATGATAAGGAACTTTTTATATTGCAGTTGCTCTTTCTTAGATTCTTCCGATTTGTATTTAAATGTTTCCCATAAAAGACGAATGCTTAATACAATCATAATAATACCAAGCCACATAGGAAATATTTTCGGTCCGACGGATGAGCCATAAGCACTGTCAGAAATTTTTTGACTTTCTACGAGAAATAAAATCCCCACTAACAAAAAGGTAACCCCGGCAAACCGATCGAATTTTTTATTCATTTATGATTCTCTCCTAACTTAAAAAGGCGACTTTGCAGCCGCCCACATAATGTTATTTTTGCATGCCAAGTGCTGTTAACAGGTCAACAATTACTTTATCTTGTTCTTCTAAATAAGAAGTAAAGTCTTCTGAGTTACGATATTCGCTTGCCCAGCCATTTTTCTCTAATTCTGCTTTCCACTCATCTTTTTCTACCATTTGTGCTAACTTATCAGACCAATAGTTTTTAGCATCCTCAGACATTTCTTTCGGTCCAAAAATACCTCTCCAAATCGTAAATTCCGCATCGATACCAGACTCTTTAAAAGTTGGTACTTCTGCTAATTCTCCCTCTAATCGTTCAGAAGAGCTAACTGCTAATACACGCACATCCCCAGATTTTGCATATGTTGCAATCGTAGATGCATCCGTTGCAATAACATCTGCATTCCCACCTAGTAATGCAGCAACCGCTTCTCCTCCACCATCATATGACACATACTTCACTGATTTCGGGTCTATTCCTGCTTTAAAAGCTGGCAAAATTCCTACTAGATGGTCCATCGATCCAGGTGCAGATCCACCTGCAAGTGTTACTGCTGTCGCATCTGCTTTAATCGCATCAAGTACATCTTGCAAAGTTTCAAATGGCGAGTCGTTTTTTACAACAATTGCTCCGTAGTCACGAGTTAGTTGTGCTAGTGGTGTTGTATCTTTGTAGCCATAAGGGCTATTTCCTTCTGCTTTATCATTGTTAATAAGAATCGGTGGAGACTTTACCATAAGCACATAGTCATTTTTCGCTTCTTTCGTTGCAAACTCTGCCATGTAAACAGCTCCGCCACCTCCTGGTTTATTTTCAACGACGATTGATTTTTCGATTAATTTCGTATCATTCATCGTTTTAGCGATTGATCGGGCTGTTAAATCCCATCCTCCACCAGCACCTGATGGAGCAACAATCGTAATATTATTTTTCGGATAATCCGAAGTAGACTTCCCTTCTACTTTAGTTTCGCTCCCCTTTTCGCTTGACGAACAAGCCGCTAACCCTACCGCTAAAGCCGTCGTTAACGCAATGGACGTGATTTTCTTCCAAGTTTTCATAATATCCCCCTTATCCCAAATGTAATGACAGCGTTTTCAAACGCTTATTAATAATTTATCAGAACATTTGACCAATACAATGCTTATGGTGATAAGTTGGATAATGAAAATAAAGCTCATTTTATTCATATTGTTCACGACATTTGGATAAAGTATCTCCGTTCTGGTCTACCAACTGATCCATAAATTAGCTCCGCATATACTAGCTTTTCCGAAGCAAGATATTCTAAATAACGCCTTGCAGTTGAACGACTTACACCAACCTCTAACCCAAGTGCTTCTGCTGTTATGCCGTCATTTACTTTCATAATATGATTGACCACTTTTTCCTTCGTAATGGGATCAATTCCTTTTGGTGGTGCCTCTTCCGAATGAGGAAGGGGTGAAGTGTTATTCCAAAGCGACTTGATTAGGTCTTCTTGTACTCTTCCACTACCTGTAAGAATATCCCTTTTCATCTGATAGGATAGTAAGCTTTCTTTAAACTTCTCAAATGTTAATGGTTTTAAAATATAGTCTGCTACACCACCCCGAAACGCTTTTTTCACTATTTCCGATTCTGCCGCTGCAGTGATAAAAATAATATCCGTATCTGGACTATTTTCTTGTATGATTGTCAGTAAATCCGTTCCGAGTGTATCGGGAAGATATACATCTAGCAGTATTAGATCAGGCATATATGAAATAATCCAATCCTTTGCTTCTTCCCCCGTATACGCAGAACCGATAACTTTGAACCCTTCTAACTTTTCAATAAATCGTCGATGAATATCAGAAATTCGTTTATCATCTTCTACGATTAATATCTCTATTTGCTTTGTCATGTAAATATCCCCCTTTTGGAATAGAAACGATAAAAAGCGCCCCACCCAAATCCCCGTTTTCAAGCGCAATAGAACCACCTAGATCATTCACATTTTCCTTTACTTTCACCAAACCAAATCCTCGATTCGTATCACTTTTCGTAGATACTTTTTCTTGCCAAACGACATTCAGTACTTCCACCGGCACCCCTGAACCTGAGTCTTCCACCTCTATTATTATTTCTTCTCCATTATCCACGAACAATATGCGAACAATGCGACTCTCTTCTGGAAATTTTTCCACCGCTTCAAATGCATTAGTCACTAAGTTACCAATGATAGACACAAGGAGGTGCTTTTGAAGATGTTTTGGTAGTTTTTCTAAATAACTATCTTCATCTAATATAAACCGCACCTTTAATTCCTTTGCACGATTAAGAAACCCAATGACAATCCCGCCAAGGAACGGGTCCTGTAAACGCTTCGTCATAAATTGAATAAGCGATTGATGCTCTGCCGTCTCCACATGAATCAATTCAAGCGCTTCGTCATAAGAGTTCAATTGAATAAGGCCTGATATCGTATATAAAAAGTTATTGTATTCATGTGTTTGAGCGCGTAAAGCCTCGGTATATTGCTTCACTTGAGATAGCTCCTCCGCTAAACGGTCAATATCGGATTGGGAGCGAAAACTAGACACAGCACCGATAATTTTCTCTCCGACTCGAATTGGTATTCGATTGACCATTGCCTTTTTGCCCCTAATTTCCATCGAACGATCTAAATGTTCTTCTCCTGACTCCAATACTTGAGGGAGATATGTATTTGGTATAACCTCCCATATATTACGACCGACTAGTTCTGTTTCAGCGGGTAAAGATAAAATCTCATGCGCTGCTAAATTCGCCATTGTTATAGCACCTTTCGCATCTACCATAATAATTCCTTCACGAACGGATTCGATTAACGCATTACGCTCTGTAAATAAAGTCGCTATTTCCGCTGGTTCCAGATTAAAAAGTTCTTTCTTAATATTTCTAGCCAATATACTAGAGCCAAGTATTCCTAGTAATATAGCAATCACGACAATATAAGCAATATTATCCACATACCGAATGAATATCGTGGTCATATCCTCTTTTAAAAAACCAACTGATATAATTCCAATAATATCTCCGTTCCCATCTATTACAGGAGCCTTTCCTCTAAGCGCGGTACCAAGTGTACCAGTGGCTTCCGAAATATAGGACCTCCCGTGTAGTAGGGCTTGTTCATTGTCATCCCCCACCATTTTTTTCCCGATTCTTTCTACTACTGGATGCGCATAGCGGATACCCTCTTTATCCCCAATAACCACATATTCTGCTCCTGTACTTGACTGTATGGACAACGCAATCGGCTGTAATACATCTGATGGATTGTCCGACCTGAAACCTGCGACAATATCAGGGCGTTCGGCTGTTGTCACGGCAATACTAAGTGCTCTTTCTCCAATTTGCCCTTCAATCGCATGCGAAATAATAAAATAAAAAGATATCCCCGTCATAATCGCTACGAGTGACACAAAGACTGCTCCAAAACTAAAAATACGTGCTTGTAATGACTTCTTTTCCATACTAATCACTCACTATCCCCACAAAATATTCGAAAGATAAATAACAATTGTCACTGTAATACAACTAACAACAGTTGAAAACAACACAATTTGTGCAGCTAAATTCGCTTCTACATCATACTCAAGTGCAAGAGTTGAACTATTTCTAGACGTTGGAAAAGCACTTGCGATAAATAATGACTGTGCAACGACCCCGTCGAATCCCATTAATAGGATTAACCCGAAGGCTAGGACTGGTCCTATCACTAATCGACCGATTGTACTTGTTAATATGACTTTATTTAAAATCGTTTTTATATCTAACTGCGCTAATTGCGCCCCTAAAGTAATTAAAGCAATCGAAATGAACGCGTTCGCTAAATAATCGACGGGTATTCGCAAAAATATCGGAATACCAATATCGAATATATTCATCAAAGCTCCTAGAATAAGTGCATGAACAATCGGTAAACGAAGCAAGCTACGTAAAATATCAAAGCCAGACTTTGTAGAAGAGATTAAATTATAAAGACCATATGTATAGGTAATAACATTTTGGAAAATAACAATAATAATTTGAATAGATGTTCCAAGAGGATTCGCCGCAAACAGCATCTGACTGACGGGAATACCGTAATTTCCTGAATTGATAAGTACGACACTATTTTTATAAATGGCAGCTTGGTTACTATTAAGTTTTAATAGCTTACTAATAATCGTTCCTAACACCATTAAACAAACACTAAAAATCAATAGGTAAATAATGATTTGCCCTAATACTCCCGCATTTACCTTTGTTTCATATATATTGATGAAAACAGCTGCCGGCATTAAACAATACGTGATTAAGTTTGATAGCGCTTTTAAATTAAATTGAAACTTTAGCTGTAACGATGCACCTATTCCAAGCATAATTAAAATCGGGGCAACTACTTGAAAAAACACCATGCCCAAATAAACCATCCACAACACCCTTCCCTAATAAAATACACTTCCCCTCAATTATTATCCCACTATTTATAATTTTCTGCTACGTCTCATATTAGCTTGGTTGCTTTCGCTGTTCAATTGGTTGGCCTCACAACAGCCTTTGTTGCTTTCAGGGTTCAATTGGTTGCCCTTCCTGTAGAATGGTTGCTCTAAAAGCCAACTTGGTTGCCCTACGCCACTTTTTTACAAATAAACACGCTCTGTAAGTGACCATATCTTTTATGCAAGTCACTCTCCGTTTTTCGCCAGTCACCGAAAAACAGATTACATAGAAGAAGATTCGCCATACACTGGCATTACAAAGAAAACTAGCGGAGGGATAGCAAATGAATATAATCGAAGTCAGCAATTTAAAAAAATCAAACGGAACAAACAATGTGTTACAAGGTGTAAACTTTCAAGCTCAACCTGGAGAAATCATAGGAGTAATCGGAAAAAATGGAGCTGGAAAATCGACCTTTCTGGAAATATTAATGACGATCAAACAGTACGATGCAGGGACGGTTATTGTATTGGATGAAAATATTGAATCACTATCTATGAACCGTCTCGAACTTGTCCGTAAACAAATTTCTGTTGTACTTCAACCGACTCAATTTTATAAAACATTGAAAGTAGAAGAACTACTTAAACTATTCAAAGCATATTACAAATCGAACCTGGATATAAAAAAAATCATATCCGATTTCAAATTGGAACCGCATCGAAAAAAGTATTTCGATAAACTCTCTGGTGGTTGGAAACAAATTGTCAGCTTAGCAATCGCTTTTTTATCGGAACCAAAACTTCTTATTTTGGATGAACCAACAACTGGACTGGATCCGCATATGCGCAATATGCTTTGGTCCTACATTACAGATTACAACAAACGAACAGGCGGTACGGTCATTTTAACAACTCACAATATGGATGAAATTGAACTGTATTGCGACAAAGTAATGCTTATCAATAATGGCGTGAATGAAGTATTCGATACTACAGAAGTCATTTTGGCATCTGGATTCAATTCGATCAACGAGTTTTATCTTGCGAAAGTATCTATTTAAGGGGGAAAAAATATGTTAGCGACACAGTTAAAGTATGATTTAATCATGTTTTCAAGGGAATTGTTTTACTTAGTTTTCACGGTTTTTGTACCACCCGCAACGTATATTTTCATGGGGCAACTATTTGGTGAGCAAACGTACGCTGGTAACTTAAGCTATGCACAAACATATACACCATCATTCATCTTACTCATCACATTCACCGTTGTATTTTTCGCTTTTGGATTCGATCAAGTGACACAACGTACAACAGGCGTAGAAAAGCGAATTTCTCTTTCTCCTGTTTCTAAAAATACGCTTTTACTTTCTAGCATTATCCGCTCCACTATTATTACGAGCCTAGGATATGGATTTATTTTTATCATTGGACTGTTGATGTATGATTTGGAGTTTCAGTTACTTAGCTTTTTAACTTCTTATGGATTTTTTATCTTACTGAATGCTGCGTTACTTACTATGGCATCTGCTATTTACTCATTCTTCCAAAATATGAATAGTGCGCTAGTCTTCTCTATCGTTATTTTTCAAGTAGTAATCTTCACTGGTGGTTTCACCATGCCTATTAGATTGATGCCAAAATTCATCCAAATAATTGCGGATTTTAATCCAATGTACCATATGAATAATTTATTTATCGCTGTTTGGAACGGTCAGCTTTCTTTTGAGAATAACGTACTACTTTCTATTGGATACATTGGGGTACTAGTCATTGTGGCGCTTATCGTTCTTCGCATTCAGAATAAACGAAAAATAGGATAGCTCACCAACGTAGAAACGTTTACACTTAAGTGGAGAGAGGTGTAAAAATTGAAAGTATCATTGAATATAGATAGTGATTTTAATGAAACAAAAGTGATGATTGAAACACCGGAATTAGACGATTCCGTGCAAGAGATCCTTGATTTCATTAAAGGTCGGGAAACGGAATTCCTCGTCGGAAAAAAAGGAGAAATGCAGCATATTTTAAAACCAAGTGACATTCACTATTTCCACACCGAGAAAGAAGCTGTTTTCGCTGTAACATCTACCGGTTCGTATAAATTAAAAGAAAAACTATATGAAATGGAAGAAATTCTTCCTTCGCATAAATTTATCCGACTCTCCAAATCGGTTATTGCCAATTTACATGAATTGAGTCGTTTTGAAGCGTCATTTAATGGCACACTCTGTGTGTATTTTAAATCAGGTGCGAAGGAATATGTCTCTCGAACTTACGTGAACGCTATAAAAGAAGCTTTAAAAATGAACAGGAGGAAAGGCGAGTGAAAACTTTTTTATTTCGAAGTATGATTGGAATTTTTTTCGGGGCATTTCTTGCAGTTGTTTTTACGAATCTATTTGTGCTTTCAAACGATCATCGTATGCTAGATGGTACATTATTTATGAAAAATTCGCTTGGCTCAATCTTTTGCGGTTGGTTTTTCACGGTAAGCTCGCTGTATTTTGAAAATCCGAATTTGCGATTATCACAACAAACTGCACTACATTTTGCAACCGTCATTATTTTGTATTTTATTTTAGCTTTTGGAATCGGCTGGGTTCCTTTTAACTTAACTAGCTTTTTCATTGCGATAGTTTTTTTTCTCGGATTCTACGTGATTTTTTGGACATCATTTTATCTTTATTTTAAACGACAAATGAAGAAGTTGAATGAGGAACTAGAATTAATGTAAAAGGGATCCTAACTTTTTTGTAGAATCCCTTTTTATGATTAGTATCCAATTGGTACGTATCCAGTTTTCTCGATTAACTCCTGTCCTTGATCGGACAATACCCATTCGATAAACTTCCCTACGTTCGGGTTATCTGTATCTGCTGTCACTATATAAAACTCTGAAGCAATTGGATAGGCACCTGATCGAATCGTTTCCTTTATGGGTGCTACTCCGTCTATTTCCAACAATTTAATTTCCTTATTTTGTACCATTTCAGTAGAATAAAAACGAAATGTGTAACCAATCGCATTTTTATAGTTTTTATACTTCGAAACTTCTTGAATAATGCCACCCATTCCGGAAGCAATATTTTCTGTTGGTGCCTCCATAATTGGGATATCTCCCATTAAATGCTCCAATGCTGACTGGCTTCCACTATCCGCTGGGCGTTGGAATGCCCGAATACTATCCTTTATTCCACCAACCTCTTCCCAATTCGAAATTTTTCCTGCGTAAATATCTTTGATTTGCTCCATGGAAAGTCCGGAAACAGAATTTTTCTGATGAACAAAAAAGACAAACGCTTCTCGACCAATAGGTGTCATTTTGAGCTCTTTTCCATTTTGCTTTGCCGTTGTTATTTGCGACTTAGAAGGCGCTGCGGCAAAAATCATATCCACTTCCCCTTGGATTAAATTGTTAAAGGCATCTGGTGTTGTATTGACCATTACTTCACTATCAAATGGATAATATTCCTTTTCAGGATAGGTCGCTTGAACAAATGCTGAATACAGTGGATAAAGTGCAGTTGCACCATCCATTTTCGGTAAATCTCCTGTCAATTTTAAAGTAGAATCATAATCTAAAGTTGCAATTTTTCCAGTATCAGAAAAAGGCATGTAATCATATACATTCACTTCTGCGTCGACTGAAGGAATCCAGTTTGTATAAATATGTTGAATCGGAGAAATGGCACTAACTATAATAGCTGCTCCCGCTATACTTCCGAAGGCTACCTTTCGCTTCTTCGTTTTGAAAAAATGAAAAAGAATAAGTAAATAAAACACATACAAATTAACCGCAACCGTAATTATTAGCGCAACGTAATAAAAGTTTCCAGTTATTATCACAATAAATAAAATAAATAATGTTAGAAAAAACATTCCTACGAGCACAAAGAGTGCATATAAAATTGGTTCCACAAGTGACTTTTTCTCCAATAGATATCGCCCCCATTTGTCTATTCTCCAAATCATGTCGAAATCCCTTCCTATATGAGTATATCTGTTTAATCAGTACTTTTTAGGGAACTATATTACTGATTTATATTTTTTAAAGATTAGTATTGCTAATATTTTATAAATGTCGTTTAATTATCTAGTTATTAAAAAACGTAAAGGAATGTGATAAATGAAAAAGCTTATTAGCTACCTAACTTTGTCGATGTTAGTCGGAATGTTATTAGTAGCGTGTACACCAAAAGAAGAAAAGACCAACGAAAAAGAAGAAACAGTACAAGATGGAAAAACTGTTAATCGCGAAGATGCAAATAGCAAATATCTATCTGCTGTAGACGTGGATTATGCCTACAATTTCACGAAAAGTCTCGAAGAATTTAAAACCAATGAAAAGCTAGGTTATCGTACTGCCGGATCTGAAGCAGAGCTGAAAACTGGGGAAAAAATTGGAGAAGAAATGAAAAATATTGGACTTTCCGAAGTGACAAAAGATGAATTTACCGTGGACACTTGGGATTTTGAAAAAGCCGATTTGACGTTTACTGATGCAGACGGCAAAGAATACCTTGCTGTTTTAGGAGGTTATCAAACGAATTTCGATACCAATGGCGAAAAGGAATTCGATATAATCTATGCTGGTAAAGGAACAGAGGCTGATTTAGAAGGTGTCGATGTCGAAGGAAAACTCGTTTTAGTTGATATTAACCAACGCGAAGAATGGTGGATTAACTACCCTGCTTATCAAGCGCACTTAAAAGGCGCAGCTGCAGTAATTGCTGTTCARGAAGCTGGGTATTCAGAAGTGGATCCTGATGCATTGAATGCACAAGATATTATTGGGCCAGCCGATGCTCCGGCATTCTCAATGTCACAAACAGATGCAAATAGTTTGAAAAAAGCATTAGAAGCAAGTGAAAATGGCATCATGTCAGTGAAGTTTGACGCCAAATCAACAGTTGAATTTGCCGGTAAAACGTATAACTATTACGGCAAAATCATCGGAAAAGACCCAGATTCTTATATCATTTTATCTGCACATTATGATTCTTATTTCATAGGATTCCAAGATGACCATGCAGCAATCGGGTTAATGATGGGTGTTGCCAAAGGGTTAATCGATAGTGGTTACCAACCAGAAAAAACGATTATTTTCAATGCACTTGCTGCTGAAGAGTGGGGAGTTTCTGACACTCGTTATGACTGGTCAACTGGGGCCTACAATCAGATTTTCAATGTACATCCAGAATGGGTTGGAAAAGCGTTTGCCAATATGAACTTTGAACTTCCTGCTTATGAACATACAACACAAGATGAAATTCGTTCTGTTTATGAATTAAACAACTATTTAACGAAGTTTGCAGAGAAAGTACCAGCTGTAGAAGGCGTTTATAAAGACGGTATTTCCGTTGTATCACCACTCCGCACTTGGTCGGATGACTTCTCATTTGCGATTGCTGGTGTTCCTGCTCTTCGTAACGATTTCCAAGATAGTGATTTTATGCGTTCTCATTATCATTCTCAATTTGACAATGAAGACACATACAATGAAGATGCACTAAAATTCCACTTGAATTTATACGGATTACTTGCCATGCACTATGATGAAACTGCCGTAGTACCACTAGATTTCACGACTCGTTTGAAAGCAATGAAAGAAGATATTAATGCAGAAACTTTTGAAAAAGCTGCAGTATCCTCTGAAGAACTTGTAGCAGAAATTGATCGCGTAATTGCAACTGCTGAGGAAGTAAATGCGCGCGTTGCCAAAGTAAACGAAGACTATTTAGCCGCTCTAACAAAAGGTGATACCGATGCAACTAATAAATTATATAAAGAAAGTAGAAATCTAAACGGTGGATTACTTGCCGCATTTAAATATGCAGAGGATCAATTTGTGCGTCTTACATGGGAGGATGAACCAATTTTCCCACACACTCATGCACAAAATAACATGGTTAATTTAGCATTATCCATTGATGCGTTAAACAATGGCGAAATCTCTACTGCTCTAGACGAGCATCTATGGGCTATCGATAATAACTGGTACGCATATGATTTTGATAAAGAAGTATTCGATTACTTCACAGACTACGTATTAGAAGCCCCAAAAGAAAAACTGATGTGGGGTAACGGAAGAATCGTTGGTCATGAAGATTTATTTGATACAATCAATTCATTGCAGGCAAAAAGTGAACAAGCTAATGCCGATGTAACTGCTGAACTTGAAACATTGAACGATGCTTTAGAAAGACAAAAAGAGCTTCTGAAAACAACTGTTGCAGATGAAACTACAAGTGTGAAAGAGCTTGGTTCGATGTTGAATGAGCTGAAATAACAGAAGTGAGGGCTCCTAACTATTTTGGTTAGGAGCTCTTTTTTAGGTTCTATAATATTTGTTGGGGTTTTCCTACAATTGTGCATAAAAAAATGCACGTAACTTCTGTTTCTTTTATACTTGAATTGTCGAGAAACAAGTATGAAAAGGAGCTACGTACAAA
>NZ_JBFTLO010000047.1:0-17260 GCF_056396485.1 Psychrobacillus sp. 05T411
TTTTGTAATATGTGAATTTTTTATTCACTACAATTATTGGAGGTCATCTACATGACACAAGGTACAGTAAAATGGTTTAACGCAGAAAAAGGTTTTGGATTTATCGAAGTTGAAGGCGGAAACGACGTATTCGCTCACTTCTCAGCAATCCAAGGCGACGGTTTCAAATCACTTGACGAAGGTCAAAAAGTGGAATTTGATATCGAAGATGGTCAACGTGGACCACAAGCAGTAAATATCGTAAAACTTTAATTCTTCGGGATTAAGTAAAAAAGAGACACCCCTTATGGGTGTCTCTTTTTGATTGCTTAGGAAACTATAAAGTTTAGACATTTAGATAACTATTTCTAGTTACGTAAGATATGGCATTTTTTATATTGTACTTAATATAGGGATAATGCGTCTTAGTCATCGTCGTCTCAAACCAAGTGAAGAGCTGTTTTGAAAATTGGTTGCTTTCACGTTAGTTTGATTGCTTTCGGAATAGAATCGATTACTTTCAGGGACCGAACTGTTGCCCCTATCCATTTTCTGGATGCGTTAATTGAATAAACTGGATAATAACCTAAATGTACAGTCATACTATTCACCGTTCTCATTTGCTAAATTGGGGTACAGATAGGCCAAGCACTTTTGTTCATTATTTTAAATAGGACCATTCACGTTGCATTTCTTTGCAGTGATGACGTTATTGGCGTAAAATTAATAAAAATATGTAGTGGAAGGAAGGAGCTTAATGATGATAAAAACAACAGTATTTGAACAATTAAAACGTGCGATGAAAGAGAAGGACGTACTAGCAAAAGGTGTACTAACCCTTTTAAAATCAGCACTGGATAGCGCGGAAAAAGAAAAAGGTTCAACCCTTTCACCAGAAGAAGAAATTGCTATTGTAAATCGCGAAGTAAAACAAACGAACCAAGCATTAGAAGGAGCTCAAAAAGCAAATCGAGCTGACTTAATCGAAAAAGAGGAAGCAAAATTAGTATTATTAAAAAGCTTCTTACCGAAACAATTAAGCGAAGAAGAAATTGCAGCAATCTTAACAGAGGCTGGAATAGCAAAAGGTATGAATATGGGCGATGCAATGAAAATCGCAAAGCCATTACTTACTGGAAAAGCAGACGGGGCGACTATGTCCAAAGTTGTGAAAGGTTTGATCTAAAAGGGAGAGTGCCTAGCGCTCTCCTTTTTATTATCTTTTTACTTGGTAATGCAGCTCGGCAAATTGATTAAAACGTCTTATGCTCTTTAAGGTAAGTTCTGTTTCCAAATCTATTTCTTTGAACAATGGAATTCCTTTTCCGATTAATACAGGAGATACTGTAATAATCATCTCATCTACTAATTTTTCCTTAATAAATGAGTGAATTAAATCTCCGCCGCCCATTACCCAGATGTTTTTACCTTCTTTGTTTTTCAATTCATTCGTAAGGTTCACTACATCTCCACTGAAGAATTTGACGTGCTCATTATCCTGGTTGACGCTTCTGGAGAAAACATAGCATTCCTTATTTTCATAAGGGAAACCTTCCAATTCCTGTTCTAGAAGCCAGTCGTATGTACGTCTGCCCATAATTACTGTATCTACTGTATCGTAGAAGTCGGAATATCCATTATCTCCTTCACCATCTACTTTAAATAACCACTCCAAAGAGTCATCCTCCGTCGCGATATACCCATCTAAACTCGTTGCAATGAACAACATGATTTTTCTTTGATTCGTCATAAGTGTCTCCTTTTGGTTAGGTTCTAAAGATTTAAGCATCAAACAGATCGTACATAAGATAAAAGAATATCTTTTAATACTCGTTGCTGTATATGTGGTTTTATATCTTCCTCTAAAAAAGAAATAGGCGATTTCAATACGATATTGTTTACGAATGTACCGTAAGTATTAATGATCGTTATGAGGGTTTCTTTGATTGCTAGATCGGTTCGAATGGATCCATCTGATTTTCCAGCTTCGATAATCGGGTTAAGGCTATTACTTATTTGTTTTTGAATCTCGATATAGTCTTCAATGTCTGGTAATGGATCTTTTGTAAAAGAAGCATAACTTTCGAAAGCTTCTCGAAATTTGGAAGAGTTACCTGGAGGAGAGTTTTGATCTTCTTCAAGCAAGTAATTTAACACATCTTCCAACCGTTCATACGCCGTTTTAGGTGAAGTTGCGATCTGTTCAAATGCAGGAAGTATTCTTTCGAGGTTTTGAATAGCAACTGCAACAATTAGTTTATCTTTTTTGGGGAAGTAGCGAAAAACGGTGGCGACTCCGACTTTTGCTTCATTGGCTACATCTTGCATTTGGACGCTATCTAACCCAAGTTCAAGAAACAAGCCTTCAGCTGCAGAAACAATTTGTTGATAACGGGAAGATTTATTTTGTTCGCGAACACTTAGTGGCATTGGATAACCTCCTTTATTTTTATTATACATTGTTTAAGTTTGCACCTGTTCATTTTTAGGAGTAAAATAAATGATAGTTAGACTATCAAATTTTAATGATGAGGTGAATGAAATGAGATTAGCAGGCAAAGTAGCTGTAGTTACAGGAGCAGGAAGCGGAATGGGAGAAGCCGAAGCACTTTTATTTGCAAGAGAGGGTGCTAGGGTTGTAGTAACAGACATCAATTTTCAAGCAACAGAAGCAGTAGTTGCAAAAATTAAAGAAAATGGTGGAGAAGCGATTGCTATCAAACATAACGTTGCTTCAAAAGAAGATTGGGAAAATGTTTACAATAAAACAATAGAAACATTCGGCAAATTAGACATTTTAGTAAACAATGCAGGAATTTCGTTGGCGAAGTCATTCATGGAACAAACAGAAGAAGACTGGGCACGAACATATGCCATCAACATTAACGGTACAATGCTTGGAATGCAATTAGCGATCCCTCTAATGGAGAAAAACGAAGGTGGTTCAATCGTGAATATTTCTTCCATCTCTGCATTAACCGGGATGGCTGGAGCAGGGGCTTACACAGCTTCTAAAGGTGCTGTCCGTTCCATTACAAAAGCAGCAGCAGTTGACTACGGTAAGCAAAACATCCGTGTAAACGCCGTATACCCTGGCTATATCGTCACACCAATGAGTGCACCACATATGGAAAGTCCCCAATACAAAGACTACTTCTTGTCACAAATTGCCCTACCGAACTTAGGAAAAGCAGAGGAAGTGGCCACAGCTGTATTGTTCTTAGCATCAGACGAAGCAAGCCATATTACGGGTATCGAGTTACCGGTAGATGGTGGCGTTACAGCGAAATAATAATATATCAAACTAATAAAGAGTTTGTGAAAGTGATCATGTCACTTTCGCAAGCTCTTTTTATTTTTAAGATATTGTAAAATAATAAATATACCTTGACCTAGTTCAATGGAACGAATAAAGTTATTCAAGTGGGTCTTTTTAATAGAAAACAAAGGAGATAGATTTAGGTGAAAATATCTATAAGGAAAAAGATGTGGATTGGATTTGGATCTGTACTTGTTTTATTGCTAATTGTAGGCCTATTAAGCTTTTACTCGGTTAACCGGATAAGTGGGGAATATAAATCATTGATAGAGGATCGAGTTGAACCAATACTACTACTGGATGAACTGACTGGCTTTCAAAAGGATATGACAACAGTAAGTCTAGCTTTGGCTTTAGGAGATACTGCAGTAGAAGGTTTAACGGATGAATTCGATAGAGGATTCCAAGAAACTGCTGGCAGAATAAATGAGATGGAATTATCGTCGGAAGGCCAAGCTTTGCTTGATCGAATAATAGAACTAGAAAATCATTACGCTTCATTGAATAAAGCTATTACTAGAGAGACGGTACCTAGCGATGATCCCGAAATTGCAAAACTTAACAGTAAATATGTAGTAGAGGAGTTAATGGCTGCTATTGCTGATATGAAAAAATATATGTTAGATGAAGTAGAAAAAACAACTGCAGAACTTGAAGTGTTAGCAAGACTAGCACTTATTTTAATAATTGTTCTAATAGTAGTAGCAATTGTTTTTGGAGTTGTTATTTCAACTCTAATAAGTCAAAGTATAGCAAAACCAGTTCGTAAAATGACCGATTCAATGAAAGAAATTTCGGAAGGCAATTTACAGATTGAACGTGTCGTGATTAAAAATAAAGATGAGATAGGTACTTTAGCTAGTACGTTCAACAAGATGTTAGAGGATTTAAGAGGAATGGTTACAAGAATGAGAGACTCCTCCGTAGAACTTGCGTCTAGTGCCGAGCAACTTTCGGCAAGCTCTGAAGAAAGCCTTGCATCTTCTCAAATGGTTGTGACATCAGCTGAACAACAAATGGTTAGTAGTGAAAAACAACTGCGCATAGTAGATAAAAACAATGATTCCATGGTAAATATGGGACATGTTGTTAACCAAATTTCTGAAAGTAATGAAGAAATGGAAATAGCGGCAAACTCTGTTGTAAAATTAGTAAATGATGGATCTGAGGTAGTAACAAAAGTATCAGATCAAATGAATACAATTGACGCAACCATAAAAGAATCCTCTGACATTATTAAAGAGATGGAACAGCATTCAAATGAAATTCAAAAAGTAACTTCACTAATCACCGAAATTTCGGAGCAAACTAATTTACTTGCGTTAAACGCAGCTATTGAAGCAGCTAGAGCCGGAGAATACGGAAAAGGCTTTGCAGTAGTAGCTGAGGAAGTACGAAAACTTGCGGAGCAATCTAAAAACTCTGCCTCTGAAATTGAATCGATGGTTGGTGTTATACAAGCCGCAGCGGGCAAAGCAGTGAAATCAATTGATATAGGTGGAGAGAAAGTGAAGGAGGGTCTAGATGCTTCCAACCAATCCCGTCAAGTATTTTTAGAAATTGAAACTGCTGTGGGAGTAGTAGGTTCTAAAATAGAATCTGTTTCCAGCGCCATAAAAGAAATACAAACCGTATCAGAATCGGTAACAACGGCTTCCAAAGAAATTCAACATCTTGTACAGCAAACAGCAGATGGAGCAAATGATACGAGTGCTGCAACTGAACAACAGCTTGCTGCAAATCAAGAAATTTCTTCCAATGCACAATCATTAGCACATCTAGCTGAAGTATTACAAACGGAAGTAAGCCACTTTAAAATCAATTGAAGACGTCCCTGTTAAAAATGCTCCCTGTGTTAGAAACAACTCAGAAAGAATTCTGAATAGTGTCTAAGATATGCTTAAACAGGGAGCGTATTTAAAGTGGAGTTCACCATGTTGGATAAAGAATCTTATAGGGTCTACGAAGATGAGGCATATAGTTTTGCTTCCGAGTTTCTTCTACCGGAAGAAGAAATAAGACAGGATTGTAAGAGCATCGTGAAAGTTTCAAATCCAGACGCTTATATCGAATTCAAGCAGAAATGGGAAGTTTCATTGCAAGCCATTGCGATGAGAATATATAAACTTGGATTAATGGAGTATCAACAGTATCGTTATTTCTGTATGTCTATCAATAAAAAAGGCTATAAAATATTAGAACCACTTGATAACGAGATTTCTATAAGTAGCCCTATGAAAGTGAAAAGCATACTACAGCTACTGTTTGAAAAAGGAATATATTCCGTATCTAATCTAATGGATGACTTGAAAGTGGATCAAGAATTTCTAACTTACTTAACAGGTATAAATTATCCAGGAAAGAAACAGTTTAGTAATGTTTCTTTCCTGGATTTTTGTTTTGTGTAAATATCAAGTGCCTACACATTTATCGAGCTATTCGTAATGGCTACAGCTTTATAGTGGAAAAAATTGGGGTAACTTGAAGGGAGTCTATTGAGAAACTAGATTTTCGGTTGTATCGAGTAGGTGAACTTAGTATGATGGTAGGAAGAACAGGGGGATATTATGCAGAAACTTCTTTTATTAGTTGGACTCATTTTAATCCTCCAAGGCTGTATGGGAATGAATGGAGGAGAGGATGAGATGATGCAGGAGCGATTATTTGAAGCAGTGGAAGGAAAAGAGTTTGATACAGTTAGAGAATTACTTGATAAAGGTGTAGATATCAATGCGCAGGATGGACAGGGTAGGACGGCAATAATGATTGCTACTTATGCAAATGACGTGGAAATGGTCAAGGTATTAACCGAGAGCAAGGCAGATGTGGATATTCAGGATGACATGCTTAATAATCCGTTTTTGTATGCGGGAGCAGAAGGGTATTTGGATATTTTAAAGCTAATGATTGCAGCTGGAGCGGATCCAACGATTACGAATCGATATGGTGGAGTTGCGCTCATCCCTGCTTCCGAGCATGGGTATGTAGAGGTAGTGGAAAAGCTATTGACGAATACAAAGACAGACGTAAATCATGTGAATAATCTAGGATGGACTGCTTTACTTGAGGCGATTATTTTAAATGACGGCTCTGAAAAACAGCAGCAAACGATTGGTTTATTAATCGAGCACGGAGCAGACGTAAATCTTGCAGATAAGGATGGCGTAACGCCGCTAGAGCATGCTAGGAAAAAGGGATTTAAGGAAATCGAAGCAATTCTGTTGGAAGCAGGAGCTAAATAATCTATGCAAGGAAACGACTGTTAAAAAGGCAGTCGTTTTTATTGTGTATAGAGGGTCAGACAAAACTTGGTACTCCCAAATATGTCATGATAATATTGTGGAATCAGTTAATCAGAAGAATTCAAAGAAAGAGGCTAAACTTATGAAGTGTAGAGTGATTGGTATGTGGGGAGGATTCCCTAAAAAGAATGGTCCTTGTTCCGGATATTTAATTCAGCATGATGGGTTTTCATTACTGATTGATTGCGGAAGTGGTGTTTTATCGGAATTACAAAATTATATAGATTTAAATGATATCAATCATGTCATTT
This sequence comes from Psychrobacillus sp. 05T411, assembly GCF_056396485.1. Taxonomy (NCBI): domain Bacteria; kingdom Bacillati; phylum Bacillota; class Bacilli; order Caryophanales; family Bacillaceae; genus Psychrobacillus; species Psychrobacillus sp. 05T411. Next base: position 6,852 of record NZ_JBFTLO010000047.1, read on the forward strand.
TAACGCATTATCATTATGATCATTTTAGTGATATCGGGGCGTATTTATTTTCTAGACTGGTGAACACACACTTAGGTAGGGCGGATGAAGAATTATTTGTTTATGGACCTGAGGACGAAAATATGAAAAAGCAGGTGGAGGATGTTGCTTATTCACGTTTCACTTCTTTTAACGAAAAGAGCACGTTAGAAATCGGACCATTCATTTGTACATTTAAGCGAAATATTCATCCAGTAGAAACGTATAGTATCAAAATAGTATGTGATCATAAAAGTATTGTATTTACATCTGATACTAGCTTCACGCATGACTTAATTCCTTTTGTGTTTAATGCAGATCTTCTTATTACTGAATGCAGTTTGTATGAAGGAATGGACGGAGCAGCTTCTGGACATATGACGTCCGAACATGCAGGAGTACTCGCATATCAATCAAAAGCAAAGAAGGTGTTATTAACACATCTTCCACACTATGGGGATTTAAACGATTTAGTAATTAGTGCCAAAAAACAAGGGAACCCAAACATTGAGTTAGCAGAGCCGGGCTTGTTAATAGAAATATAAAAGCTGATAGAATGAATGCTCTTTGGAGTATTTCTTCTATCAGCTTTTTGTACTCTATGCAAAAAGCATTTCTGTTTGTATCTGGCTCAACTAAAAAATAGCTTTGTTTTACTTATAAATGCATGAATGGCTGGTGATACGTAGCGGTTTTTTAAATAAGTCAAATAGACAGTTCTATCCAGTGAAGGTGAATCAATACACTTTTTTACAAGTTTATTATCTGGTAAAACTTGTAGATAGTTTTCGGGAATTAGCGAGATGCCGATACCTTCTCGTACAAGGCTTAATGCTGTTTCAAAACGCTCTATCTCATACTTTATAGTAGGAATTAGGTCTTCCATTTCAAAAGCATTCAACACATCTTCTCTTGTTTGAAACCCCTCACTGCTAATAATAAAGGGCTCCCCTACCAGGTCCTTTAATGTTACGGTTGCATAATTCGTCAATTCATTGCTTTCATGAAGTACTAATACTAATTTTTCATTGTATAAAGCAACTGTTTCTATATCATCCTCTTGTATAAATTGGTTTGTTATGATGGCGTGTGTCTTGTAATTTCGTAAGGAATTTTTTACATCATTTCCACTTAGTACTTCGGTTAGTTTGATGCGCATAGTAGGAAAATCATCATTGTATTGAAGAATCACTTTTGGAATCCAATGCTTTACCGATTCAATCATGCCGAGCTGTATCTCACCGCTCCCGATGTTCTTCACATCATCCATCTCTTTTTTTACGATATCCATCTCCAATAAAAGACGAGATGCCTTTTTATATAAAATAGATCCAGCTTCCGTTAATTCAATATTCCTCGTATTCCGGTCAAGAATTTGGAAACCTAATTCGCTCTCTAAAATTTTTACCGCATTACTTAGTGACGGTTGGGAAATATGTAGTTTTTCTGCGGCTTTAGAAAAGCTCTTAAGATCGACAATTGTCACGAAATAATTAAGTTGTTTTAAATCCATCTATTACACCTCTACTACTTATAGTTGAAAGCTATATATTTATAGTAATTATATATTAGAATTTATAAATGGGTTAATTTATAATTGATAAAAATGTAAATTCTTTAGTTTAAGAAAGGATGAATAGACTTGCTAAAAAAAGTAAAGCAGGATATTTGGTCGGGACGGACTGATCATCTTGAAAATAGAACAAGTTTCCGGTATCACCAAATTGTTGAGTTTGAAAAAATGGAAGCGCTTAAATCTATGGGGAAAACTTGTGTAATTATTGGTTTTGAAAGTGAAGAAGGAGTTCGTAGAAACAAAGGGCAGCTAGGAGCGGCAAAAGCACCTGATGCATTACGATCGGAATTGGCAAAGCTACCATGGAAATTAGCTACTGGAAAACATCTCGCAGATATAGGGACAATTGAGTGTATTGAAAATGACTTAGAAAAAGCTCAACAGCAGCTAGGGGAAGTAGTAAATAGTGTGCTAAGTAAAAAAATGATCCCAATTATTCTTGGGGGCGGACATGAAACCGCTTACGGACATTATCTTGGAGTTCGAGAAAATATTGGGAAGGATGCGAAGCTAGGAATTATCAATATTGACGCACACTTTGATTTGCGAAGATACGATGAACGGACTTCTTCGGGGACTATGTTCAAACAAATACTTGAACAAGATGAAAACAGTAGTTATTTTGTTCTTGGTATCCAGCGTTACGGAAATACGCAAGAATTATTCGACAGGGCAGATGAACTAGATGTCCATTATATTTTAGAAGAGGATATGCACTATGATCAGATGGCCCAAGTGAAAATAGAGATAGAGAAGTATATCCAAAAACATGATTGCATCATGCTAACACTATGTACGGATGTATTAAATGCTGCATTTGCACCCGGTGTAAGTGCTCCATCGCCGTTTGGTTTGGATCCCTCTATTGTTCGTGCAATTATCAAGACGGTAACTTCCCATGAAAAAGTGTTGTCTTTTGATATTTCAGAAGTAAATCCTATTATGGATGAAAATAATCGGACTGTAAAACTTGGAGCATATTTGACAAATGAAGCAATTACATCATTTTTAGGAGGAAGAAAGAATGACACTAGCACTTGACCAAACGACAACAATCTTTCTTTCCATCGCACTATTGGTTTTAGGTACGTACCTAGTAAAGAAGGTTGGATTCTTAAATAAGTTCTGTATACCAGCTCCCGTGGTAGGGGGATTATTATTTGCATTCCTCGCTACAATAGCCAAATCATTTGGTTTGTTTGAAATTACATTAGACACATCTTTACAAGGATTGTTCATGCTTACCTTTTTTACTACGGTTGGCTTGGGAGCAAGTTTTAAGCTTGTAAAATTGGGCGGCAAGTTACTCGTCATTTACTGGCTAGCTTGTGGATTTTTAGCGCTTGCACAAAACACAATCGGTGTGTCTATGGCATATTTATTTGACCTTCATCCTTTAATCGGAATGATGGCTGGAGCTGTCTCCATGGAAGGTGGACACGGTGCAGCAACTGCATTCGGACAAACTGTTGAAGATTTGGGTATTAATTCGGCAATGTCTATCGGTGTAGCAGCGGCTACCTTTGGACTTGTTGCAGGGGGACTTATTGGAGGACCGATTGTTAAATATCTTGTTACCAAGTATGATTTGAAATCAACGGAAACGGATGAAGTTACAGAAGTTGACCTTGAAGAGAAAGGCAAAACAATTAATACGAATACCTTTTTCACTCAACTATTCCTCATAACTTTCTGTATGGCTCTTGGAACTTACTTAGGAGGTTTGTTCTCCTCTGCAACAGGATTTGTTCTTCCGGGATACGTTGGGGCTATGTTTGTAGCAGTGATCGTGAGAAATATTGTAGATAAGTTTAATCCTAAAACAGTAGACATGAAAAGCATCGGCTTAGTAGGTGATATTTCTTTAGGGATTTTCTTATCCATGGCACTAATGAGCATTAAACTTTGGGAAATAGCGGACTTGGCGCTTCCATTAATCGCAATTGTCATCGTCCAAGTTATTTTTATCGTACTTTTCGGCATCTTTGTTTTGTTCCGTCTATTAGGAAAAAATTACGATGCTGCTGTTATGGTAGCTGGTTTMACTGGGCATGGTTTAGGTGCAACACCTAATGCCATGGCGAATATGGCTGCTGTAACAGAAAGATTCGGACCATCGAAAAAAGCATATCTAGTAGTACCAATTGTTGGAGCATTCCTCATAGATGTGTTTGCAATGCCTATTATTATTACGACAATTAACTTATTCCAATAAACGATAATAACTCCCTTGTTCATGTTGTTGAACAAGGGAGTTATTATTGTCCCTATGTACGATACTTAAATGAATGTTATTTGGAGTACTTGTTTTACTTGAAGGCACAAAACTAGCTATTCGTTACAACCCCTGCTTGAATTTTTCCGTTTCTCAAGAAAAATGTTAGAAACGAATATTTTAGGGAAAAGTAATGTTGAAAAGAACATTAGGGAGGTGAATAGGATGAAAAAAGAATCAAATCACGAAAAGGAATCCTCCAATCCAAAAGATCAAACAGTTGAACAAGGAAAGGCCAATGAGTTAAGTGACAAACAGAAAGAAGAGCTACAGGTGAAAGATGGTCAAAATAATCACCACGTGGATGAACGCGGTGGAAATTAAGTTTAGAGAGTTAAATGATGAAAACCGTGAAACCATGTGGAGTTACGGTTTTTTCATTTCTGAGCTGGTTATATAAAAAAACTTTTAGGAGTACATGCCTGACCTCAACTAAGCTTTTACATAATATTGATAGATAATGGATACTATAGTTGTAAGAAAAAAGGGGTGATACTTATGGCAATGTGTCCTTTATGTAACTCATTAAAAGAGTTAGATATTTCTTGCCCAAAATGTAATACTCGGTTAGATGACTCAGGAAAGGTATCCGATTATTTAGATCCTTATGGACATTATAATGATGAAGAGACGGCGAAAATGGGTGATGGTTATCTAAATACAGCTAAAAATAGGATTTGTCCTCATTTAATGGTTTGTAATAATTGTGGATATGATGAGGTGAAATTCATACAAGAGGAATAGATTATTTAAAGGTAACACCAGCAAAATGATGGTTGCCTTTTTAAGCTAAACTTTTGTATAATTGCCATTTTATTCCTCACCCATTTTCCCTCAAATGTTATTTTCCTATCGCCACTTCATACATCTTCGTTAAAGCCTCATAGCGTGCCGCATCAAAATCCTTCTGACTGCGCATAAATTTTTCTTTTAGATTAAAATAACATATCTCGAAATATTCCTCGTTATGATGATGAACGAATGGGTGGGTTACCTTCTCAAAAGGTCCATCTGCGAAATAACGTTCCATTTTATCTAGCGTGCGAATATTAATATTGCGTGCACGCATTTCATGCATAACAAGTTGTGTATAGGAAAACAAATCATCTTTAGAGTAGTCATAAATATAGTTAATCAAAATATGACGGTCTTCCTTTGCAAAAATACTATTTAACTCACGCCACTGTGCCAGCAGCTGGGATTTTGGCAAATTGCTTAGTAAACTATGGTGCCATAAACGCAAAAAATCATCTCCTGTTCAACTTATTATGCGGCAAGGATAAGAAAAAAATCCACTATCTTTTCGTAAAAACATCTAGTCTTGATTTAAGTCAATGAATGATCCTAACCCTCCTATTACAATAAAATTAAAACAATAATAGGGGGTTATTTTATTATTAGCTCACAAATAAGTTTGAGAAAAGCAGCTATTACTTCTGGCATCTCGCTTATTATAATGGCCATTGCTGCAGGTTTTGCTTATGGATATGTACATGGCAGCCTAGTCGTAACAGGTGATATAAGCACAACCTATCATAATATCGCATCATCTATTTCGCTTTTTAAAGCCGAAATAATAGGTTGGGTTGTTATTATAATCTTGGACATAATTGTCGCTTGGTCATTTTATATCTTTCTAAAACCGGTTAATCAAGAGTTAGCACTACTTGCTTCTTGGCTTCGGCTTACTTATGCAGCGATATTGGGAATTGCTGTTTTAAATTTGGTTTTTGTTTTACTGCTTTCGACTAATGCAGACTTTTTGCCGCTATTTACAATGGATCATCTTCAAGCAAATATTACTTTGTATTTGGAAGCATTTGAAATGATTTGGTCTATTGGTTTAATCGTTTTTGGAATGCATTTACTAGTTGTGGGCTGGATTGCTTTTCAATCTAAAAGTATTCCTAAAATTATATCTATCTTATTAGTACTTGCTGCCATAGGCTATATTGGGATACATCTAGGAATAACATTGCTTATCGAACAATCTATCATTTCAACAATAGAACTTATTTTTACTATACCGATGATTGCAGGTGAGTTAGGTTTTGGAATATGGTTGCTATTAAAAGGTGGAAAAGCCACAATGAAGTCGTGACTCCCGCTTACTTATAATCTATTTTTACACGTTTCTTTATTCTGCTTAATGACTCCGGAGTAATTCCTAGATAGCTTGCCAATTGATGTTGCGGTACACTATCAATTAGTTGAGGTCGTTTCAATAATAGCGTTTTAAAACGTTCTTCAGGGGTAGAGGCGATAAATGTAGCGAATTCATCTTGTACTTTACCGAAGTTTTCTTCTATCATTTTTCGTGTCATTACTTCCAATTGCGTGTATTTGCTATACATGTCCTGTTCAATATCTAAATCGCCTATAACCAATAACGAGTCTTCTAGACACGCAAAAGTGTATTCAGATGATTTATCTATTTTATGATTATTGAAAACCGCTATTGCCTGCTCTTCTGTGTAAAAGTTGGACGTGGATTCTTTTCCTTTTTCATTAATCGAATATTGTCTTATACATCCCTTTAACACAAAATAGCATTTAGTAGGAACATCTCCTTGTCCAAGAAGGATTGTTCCTTTTTTATATTCCTCGATCTGTATTTCATTTGCGATGGCTTGTTGTTGTTCCTCGGTAAGAGAAGTGAGCTTAGACATATACTTAAACAATATACTTTTCATATTGTTCTCCTTTCATCTGAGACGCTTTCTTTTTATCATACTACAAGGGACAAAGGAGAATTACATTCATTTTCAATGAAACAAATATAGGTTACATACGAATAGAAACTAATGGCACTAAAGGAGGTCTATCGATGTTTAGAAAAATTATTCGCATTGCTTGTCTCAGGCTGTAGCAAGAGTGAAGAAGCAGAGGCTACAAAGCAAGTCGAGGAGACTGCGGAGCCTGGATTGTTCGCGCTGGACTATACATTAGATTATGAAACTTCTATTTGGCCCCAGGACGCAAGGGAGCTAAGCGCAGATGAAAAGAAAGAGTTAGAAAGCGTGATAACAGCAGCTGGTGATACCGATATAATGTTCCAAGCTTTATGTTATTACTTTGGGAGTAAAGTAGGATAACGAAAATCGCAAAGTGTAGCATAGGGATTTTTAAGATGGCAGATTGTTGGAAGATTACGGCTTACTTCTGTAGTATTTGTATTGTATTCATTTGTCCTCATAAAGAAGGATGAGAAAAGGAGTTAAAACAATGAAGCAAAAACACGAAAAAATCTTTCAAGAATTTACGTTTCCATCAGGAGTAGAAGTGAAAAATAGAATAATGGTCGCACCAATGACCAACTATTCCTCTGAAGAAAGTGGGGAAGTTTCTGACAGAGAGTTAGCTTATTATAAAGAGCGTTCTGGTGGTGTAGGAATATTTATTACTGCCTGTGCTTATGTGATTAAGGGTGGTAAAGGATTCCCGGGACAATTCAGTATAGATGATGATAAATTCCTTCCAGGATTGAAAAAACTAGCGCAGACAATTCAGTCGAATGGGACAAAAGCGGTTATCCAAATTTATCATGGAGGCAGACAGTCGCCGCCACAATTACTGCCAGATAGCCAACCTGTTTCAGCAAGTGCTATTGCTGCGGCAAATGAAGGTGCAACAGTTCCGAGAGAGATGACAGAAGATGAAATAAATCAGACAATCCACGCTTTTGGTGAGGCTACTAGAAGAGCTATAGAAGCAGGCTTTGATGGAGTAGAAATTCACGGGGCTAATACTTATTTATTACAGCAATTTTTCTCGCCCCATTCCAATAGAAGAGACGACCAATGGGGTGGATCTTTGGAGAAAAGGATGAAGTTTCCTTTAGCGATCGTAGATTCTGTCCAAAAAGCAGTAAAAGAATTTGCGAAAGCTCCATTTAACGTTGGCTATCGAATATCTCCCGAAGAAGGCAGTAATCCAGGGATTCAATTGGAAGATACAATGCAATTTGTCGATAAGCTGGCAGATCAAGGATTAGATTATTTGCATGTGTCTGTTAATCATTTTTGGAATGGCTCCTTCCGAGAAAAAGATAAAACACAGTCAAGAATTATTAAGATACATGAATTAATAGGGGATCGTGTTCCCGTTATTGGGGTAGGTTCATTGCATACACCAGATGAAGTGGTAGAGGCACTTGAAACAGGTGTGCCGTTCATTGCACTTGGCCGTGAATTACTAATGGAACCGAAGTGGATGGAAAAAGTCCGAGCAGGTGAGGAAGATAAAATTCGAACAACTCTTTCTAAGTCCGCTCAGGAAGAATTAGTTATTCCTGACCCATTATGGGACAGACTGATGAATGTAAAAGGTTGGTTACCTGTAGAAGATTAACAAGAGCCGAGAGAAGTGATCATCACTTCTCTTGGTTCTTTTAGGTACAAAATTTCAGTAATCCACTATATCCCAAAATTGAGTAGCTACTTTTGAAGTAGGTGCATCTTTTAGTTTTAAGATGACAGGCTCCACATTATGATTAAACTGTTTTAAATCGTAAAACGTTAAATTTTCTAAAAAGGTTGATGCATAATCCATGCTTGGGATGATGGATACTCCTAAACCTTTACTGACTAGTGATGCTACCATGGATATATCCTTACACTCTATGATAATATTTGGTTCTATTTGATGTTCTTCAAACGCTCTACGTATATCTCCATGAAAAGAATGTCCCTCCATTGCTCCTAACAGTATAAATGGTAAGTGGGCAATTTGTTTAACTGTCACGTGAGCGTGTGAAAAATATGTTGACCAGCTAATTGGGACAATTACAACATATGGTTGTTTTTTTAATATTTTCATTTCATATTGTTCGCTATTAGTAAGGCGTAATAGAAATGCCAAATCTATTTCTCTTTGGTCGAGTCGTTTTAATAATTCCTCTGAGTTACCGTTCATAATACTCATTTTGACCTTTGGAAATTGTGCTCTATACATGCTAATATAGTCGATCAGCATGTTCGAGCATGCGGAAGAAACACCAATACGTACAGTTCCAGCTTTACCTTGTTCTACTTCTTGAATCCTTTGCTTCACATCCTTCATCTGTAAAAGCATTTGCTCCGCGTATTGATATAATAGTTTCCCTGTTTCCGTCAGTTCCCATTTTTTACGATACCGATGGATTAAAGTAGTGCCAAGCTCCGTTTCTAGTTTTTTTAAGAGCTGACTAAGTGGTGGCTGCGCGATATGAAGTGCTTCTGCAGCTTTAGAAATACTAGACTGTTTCACAATTTCTTTAAAGTAATGTAATTGTCGAATATCCATTGATACACCTCTATTATATGTTTTTTCATATGAATAGTTTATCATATATATATTTTTCATATCTTGAATGCGATGATATGATTAGTAGGAGATTAAAAAAGGAAGCGAAGTTATTTATGAATCATAAGAAAGTTACAATGAAGCGCCTTATCTTGTACGTGGGTGGCTTATTTTTTTTGACGCTTGGTGTTAGTTTATCGATTCAAGCAGGACTTGGTGTATCTCCTGTATCTTCTCTGGCATATGCACTCGTGTTAACATCAGGATTATCTATCGGTATCACCACTGTCCTTGCAAATATTCTATTTATCGTTATTCAAATCATTTTAAACAGACGAATTGATATAAAAGATTTTATACTTCAACTAGTTGTTTCGATCTTATTTGGTTTCTTTATGGATGCAACTTTATTTTTAGTACAATTGCTGCCAGCACCCGAATCTATAGTATTACGTTATGTATATTTATTTATTAGTTTATTTGTCGTATCGGCTGGATTGATTGGTTATTTCACTGCAAAACTTCCACTAATGCCTTATGATGCATTAACGTATGTTGTAAGTGAACGATTTAAACTTAAATTTAGTAAAGCAAAAATTACGGGCGACTTACTAAATGTTTTTGTCGCAGCCACACTTTGTTTAGTTTTCATTCATTCTTTTGGGTCAATTGGAATTGGAACACTAATAGCGGCTTATTTTATCGGGAAAATCTTAGGGTGGATGTTATTCCACTATCAAAAACCCCTACAACAATGGGTATATCAAAGTGACAAAGTGATTCTTAAATTGGAAAAGAAAATTTAATCGACTTATATTTTACCAATTTGTATATGTTGGCATCACCTCCTGGACTAATTGTCTTCTGGTCATTTTATATTTTTCTAAAGCTGATTAATCGGGAGTTAGCACTACTTGCTTCTTGGCTTCGGGCGATATTGAGAACTGATGCTAGTAAGCTGTGTAAGTAACAAATTAGGCGCTATTTAAGGATGTTTTCAAGTTGACAATCTATCCGAAAATGCTCACTTTATTAGAAACTTTCATGTTTGTTTGCTTCAGAGGGAAATATATTGTTGGACAAATATTTAAAATTGTTGTATATTTAGAACAATAATTAAATTGCTTAACAGAAACAATGAATTCACATATTACAAAAAGTAATCGTGATTATTCGGTACTTTTTGTAATATGTGAATTTTTTATTCACTACAATTATTGGAGGTCATCTACATGACACAAGGTACAGTAAAATGGT
>NZ_JBFTLO010000048.1:0-14139 GCF_056396485.1 Psychrobacillus sp. 05T411
AAGCACGAAGCCCCCCTCAAGATGAGATTTCCCATTACGCAAGTAAGTAAGATCCCTCAAAGACGATGAGGTAGATAGGTTCGGGGTGGAAGCGTGGCGACACGTGCAGCTGACGAATACTAATCGATCGAGGACTTAACCAAAATGTATGTATTGTAGTAAATGTCGTTTATCCAGTTTTGAGTGAACAAGCACTCATCKTCTAGTGATGATGGCAAAGAGGTCACACCCGTTCCCATACCGAACACGGAAGTTAAGCTCTTTTGCGCCGATGGTAGTTGGGGGTTTCCCCCTGTGAGAGTAGGACGTCGCTGGGCACCAAAAAAGAGGTCGTTATCGAGTAATCGATAACGATTTTTTTTGTTATGCTTTTGAAAACTATAAATATTTAGAAGATATGTAGATAATTTTTTTCAAGTAACATAAGGTATGGCATTCTTTAAATTGTACGTAATATAGGGATAATGTGTCGTAGAACTCGCCAGCTCTAGCACCTGCTAGACAGGCTTGTCGTGTTCGAAGGCTAGTTTGTCGCGTTCGCAGTGGATAATGTCTCGCACAACCGTTTATTGTTAAAATTAGCCGCTGATAAGTAAACAACTTCCATTGATTTTCACTGTAGTCGCCTAATAGAAATAGCGCTTTTGTTCTTTAGAAAGGATAATCTTCCTGATTATAAATAAAAGTGATAAAGTGCAAGTAAATTAATTAGAACAACAAGTATATCCTTACATAAGCAAGTAAATAGTAAGAGTGCAAATAACCTATACTCTTATCCAAATAATAGATTTTAAGCCACTATAAGAGTAAGTTTAATAGTAGCCAAGTGTAATCTATTACAAGTCTATAGATAGCTTTCTAATCGGAATGTCGGCATTATAGAAAAGCAACATCTTTCCTTTGCTAATCTAGTAGCTTTCTAGTTTGAAAGTCCTTCACATAATGATCTTAGAGTCTTAAAATTTTATTTATCTCATTCCGTAGCATTAAAAATAACTTAAGAATGATTAGGGTTATAATCTTTTAAAAATATGTAGAATAAGACTTGAAATATAAAATATAATTGTTATAATTATATTTGTACTTTAATTAGATGCATTGTTCCGAAGTAGCTCAGTGGTAGAGCAATCGGCTGTTAACCGATCGGTCGTAGGTTCGAGTCCTACCTTCGGAGCCATTTTTTTGTCTGTGCTTCCATAGCTCAGCAGGTAGAGTGCTTCCATGGTAAGGAAGAGGTCAGCGGTTCGAACCCGCTTGGAAGCTTACATTTTGAATAATAAATGTAAAAAAAACTAGACAACTACTTGCCCAATAACAAAAAATGTGTTATTATTGTTCTTGTCCGATTCTTGCCCAAGTACACTTATAATCGTGATTTATAACCCAGGAGGATTAGCTCAGCTGGGAGAGCATCTGCCTTACAAGCAGAGGGTCGGCGGTTCGAGCCCGTCATCCTCCACCATAAATTTTCATACTTAGCTTTGGAGGGGTAGCGAAGTGGCTAAACGCGGCGGACTGTAAATCCGCTCCTTAGGGTTCGGCGGTTCGAATCCGTCCCCCTCCACCAGTTTATTGGGGTATAGCCAAGCGGTAAGGCAACGGATTTTGATTCCGTCATGCCCTGGTTCGAATCCAGGTACCCCAGCCACAAACTTTTAACATTCAAATTTAACGGGGCCTTAGCTCAGCTGGGAGAGCGCCTGCCTTGCACGCAGGAGGTCAGCGGTTCGATCCCGCTAGGCTCCATAATTTATATATTCTAAAGAAAACCTTTCCTTATCAATTGGAGAGGTTTTTTTGTTCGTAAAGGTGTGATCCTTCTTCTATCTTCTCGAGAATTTTACGATTAATTATTTTCATAGTTTCTAAGATAAAAAACTTTTCAATATGCCCTTCAATCTATTATGATGAAATAAAAAGTGAGGTGTTGAGTTTGGCTGAAACAATCGTATATGGAGATGTGACATTACGACCATTGAAAGAAAATGATATTCCGTTTTTATGGGAGCTGTATGATCCCCAAATATTTGAATTTATGTTGAATAAGGTTGAAAACAAAGAACAACTTAATAGTTGGCTACAAGTCGGAATTTATCAAATGGATATAGAACAAACTGCACTTTCATTTGTTATAGAAAATACCGATACGCATAAGATAATGGGGACGACTCGTATTTACGGAATGGATTATACGAATCATGCTTGTGAAATTGGTTCCACTTTTTATGGTAAACAGTTTCAGCGAACACATGTGAATACCACATGTAAATACTTGCTCTTAAAACACTGCTTTGAACATTTGGGGATGATTCGTGTCCAGTTTAAAACGGATGAGTTGAATGTGAATTCACAACGAGCGATTGAACGAATAGGTGGTATAAAAGAAGGAGTTCTTCGTAATGAACGAATTCGTTCGAATGGTACGGTAAGAAATGCGGTTGTTTACTCAATCATTGAGAGTGAATGGCCGGAAGTGAAAAGGCACCTCGTTCAGTTAATGAATAAATATTCATAAAGTTGCTGAGTTGAGCCAATTCCCCTTTAGGATTTACAATAGACGTATGAAGGGGGTATAAAATCATGAATAAGTTAAATATCTCAATAATAGGAGTACCTATGGATCTTGGTCAAAATAGACGCGGAGTTGATATGGGACCTAGTGCTATTCGTTATGCTGGCGTTGTGGAACGTCTTAACGCTCTTGGTCACACGGTGAAAGACGAGGGAGATATTGCGATTAGCCACACACGTAAAGAACAATCTCCAAATACACATTTGCGTAATTTGGAAGATGTCATAGAAGGAAATACAAATCTAGCAAACAAAGTACATGAAGTGCTTTCTGAAGGAAGGTATCCTTTAGTACTTGGTGGAGATCATAGTATTGCAATCGGAACACTTGCAGGTCTTGCCGATCGCTATGAAAACTTAGGGGTTATTTGGTACGATGCGCATGCAGATTTGAATACAGCGGAAACTTCACCTTCCGGGAATATTCACGGGATGCCATTAGCAGCGAGCCTTGGCTTAGGTCATGAAGATTTAGTGAATATACGCGCTTATGCTCCGAAGATTAAGCCTGAAAACGTAGTCATTATAGGTGCACGTTCTGTAGATCCAGGTGAACGTGCCTTAATTAAAGAAAAAGGCATTAAAGTCTTTTCTATGCACGAAATCGATAAGCACGGAATGACAGAAGTAATGAATCAAACAGTTGCCTATTTCCAAGAACGTAACGTAGATGGTGTCCATTTATCGCTTGATTTAGACGGTTTAGACCCACTTTATACACCAGGGGTTGGTACACCCGTTCCTGGTGGCATTAGTTATCGTGAAAGCCACTTAGCGATGGAAATGCTCTATTCGTCTAATTTAATCACATCGGCTGAATTTGTGGAAGTAAATCCGATACTGGATGAAAAGAATAAGACAGCTGATGTTGCAGTTGGATTGATGGGCTCGCTGTTCGGTGAAAGTCTAATATAATACGAATGGATTAAGAAGCAGGCAAATTGTCTGCTTTTCTTTTTTTATTATCAACATAATGCATGGAATATTTGGTAAAATAAATATAAAGAAAAAAATGAAACCTGTTGCTACCTTCATACGTATAGGTAAGACAGCCGCATGAGGCGGAGGGGAAATCACGATGGATGCGTTAGTAAATAAACGAATAAAACAAGTGTTAAAAGGCGATAAAGACGCATTCGCGGAGATTGTCGACCTGTATCAGCATAGATTATTTCAAGTATGCTTTCGAATGTTGGGAAATCGTCATGAAGCGGAAGATATTGCGCAAGAAGCATTTGTGCGAGCCTTTATCAACATACACACGTTTGATCAAAAACGAAAATTTTCAACTTGGCTATACCGCATTGCAACGAATTTATGTATAGATCGTATAAGGAAAAAAAAGCCGGATTATTACTTAGATGCGGAAGTTAAGGGCACAGAAGGGCTCGATATGTACTCTCAAATCGCAGCGGCGGATGAATTACCAGAAGAAGAACTCATGAAGCTTGAACTACAAGATCGAATACAATATGAAATCAGTCGTCTTCCGGATAAATACCGATCGGCAATTGTTTTAAAATATATGGAAGAATTATCTTTACAAGAAATCAGTGAGATATTAGAATTACCACTTGGAACAGTAAAAACAAGAATTCATAGAGGCCGAGAGCTACTTAGAAAACAGTTAAGCAGGCAGCCTAATTTTTTATAGGAGGGAATCACGATGAATGCGTGTCCAGAGCGAATTGTTCACTATATGCATGAATATCTAGATGGTGAAATCAGCCGTGAACATGAGCTTGAGTTAAAATCTCATTTGCAGTCATGCGTAGATTGTCAGGCTCATATGCATGAGTTAAGCGACGTGGTTGCTTTTGTAAAAGGAGCAGCTCGTGTGGAGGCGCCAACTAATTTTAGTCAAAACGTTATGGCTAGACTTCCAAAAGAAAAATCACATGCTGGTGTAAGTAGATGGTTGCGGCGTCATCCAATTCTCACTGCAGCAGCTTTATTCTTTTTATTTATGAGTAGTGCATTATTTAGTAATTTCAACGAAGAGAAGCAGTTCTCTTTTACAAAGCAAGAAAATGTTGTAGTCGAAGGTGAAACGGTTATTATCCCTGAAGGACAAGTCGTAAAAGGGGATTTAGTTGTGCGAAACGGTGATGTTCGTATTGATGGCGAACTGGATGGCAATTTAACCGTCATTAACGGTTCCAAGTACATGGCTTCAACAGCTGTCATTACTGGAAAAACGGAAGAGATTAACGAAGTATTTGATTGGCTTTGGTTTCATATAAAAGATGGTGCGAAAGAAGTAGTGTCTTTTTTTGAAAAAGAAGAGACAAAATAATGGGAGGTCTATCCAGTAAATTGGATAGACTTTTTTAGCCCCAAAATGTAGAGAATTGGGCAACTATGTTATACTTACCTTAAATGGGTTTGTAATGAAAAGTGGGGGATGCCACATG
Organism: Psychrobacillus sp. 05T411; assembly: GCF_056396485.1. Classification (NCBI taxonomy): domain Bacteria; kingdom Bacillati; phylum Bacillota; class Bacilli; order Caryophanales; family Bacillaceae; genus Psychrobacillus; species Psychrobacillus sp. 05T411. The sequence goes on from NZ_JBFTLO010000048.1 coordinate 4,986, forward strand.
TCGTTTATGGAGCAGTTTACCAGTTTAATGCCAGTAAGCGTTATTGTAAACATTTTAGATGTTTTAGTTGTATGGTTTGTTATATATAAATTAATCACTTTAATAAAAGGAACGAAAGCTGTTCAATTATTAAAAGGGATATTCGTTATTATAATTGCTCGAGTAGTGACTGACTTTTTGGGTATGGATACGCTTGGTTGGTTGCTTGAAAATGTAATTAGTATTGGATTTTTCGCCATTATCGTTATATTCCAACCTGAAATAAGAAGAGCACTCGAACAAATAGGTAGGGGTAAGCTCTTCGCAAGAAGTTCATCGATGCAAGAAGAAGAAGAGAAACATCGTTTAATAGAGGCTATGAAAAAGTCTGTAAGCTATATGGCCAAACGTCGAATTGGAGCATTAATTTCCATTGAAAGAGAAACGGGTTTAACAGAATACATTGAAACCGGTATTCAGTTAAATGCGCATCTTACTTCAGAGTTAATGATTAATATCTTTATACCGAATACGCCTTTACATGATGGAGCAGTAATTGTACAAAAAAATAAAATTGTTTCAGCTGCTTGTTATTTGCCATTATCTGAAAGTCCTTTCATTTCCAAAGAACTTGGTACTCGACACCGTGCAGCAATTGGTTTAAGTGAAGTAACGGATGCAATTACCATTGTTGTATCAGAAGAAACGGGTGCGGTCAGTTTAACATCTAATGGAGATCTCCATCGAAATTTATCCATGGAAGAGTTTGAAAATCACTTGAAGCGTCTTTGGTTTGGACCAACAGTGGAACAAGTAACTTCTTCTAAATGGTTGTGGAGGGGGAAACAGAATGGATAAAATGATGGGCAATCCATGGTTTTTACGAATAATTGCTTTAGTACTTGCCATTCTACTATTCGTTTCTGTGAAATCGGATATGGATAAAAATAATATGAATACAACTAGCACGTCAGTGGAAGTTCTTCGGGATGTGCCTGTAGAGGTATATTATGACGATGAGAATTCCGTTGTAACAGGGGTTCCAGAAACTGTTACGGTGAATATAGAAGGACCATCACAACAAGTATTTTCCACGAAAGTGATGAAGGATTATAAAGTATTTATTGATCTACGAAAGGTAACGTTTGGCAAACATACAGTAGAATTTTTAACCGAAAATTTTTCGGATAAATTAAAAGTGCGGATTGATCCTGTTAATGTAGATGTGGTGATAGAAGAAAGGGTTTCCCAAGAATTTAATGTGGATTTAGATATGAATGAAAGCTTGTTAGCGGAAAATTATATCGTCAAATCCTATGAAATGGAACCGAAAAAAGTAGTCGTTACAGGAGCAAAAAGTATTATAGATAGCATAGGCTATGTAAAAGCTACAATTGTTAGAGATGAAGGAATAAATAAATCCTTTGAACAAGAAGCAAGCATACGGGTGCTTGACTCCGATTTAAATAAATTAGATGTAACGGTTGAACCAAAAACGACGCAAGTAAAAGTAAAAGTAGAAGAGTATAGCAAGGAAGTCCCGATAGTTCTAGTTCCAAAAGGTGTGCCTAAAGAAGGGGTAACAGTTAACGGACTATCAACCGAAGTCAAAAATATTAGACTATATGGCCCACGAACAGTATTAGATAAAATAGGGCAGTTACAAGTTGATGTAGACGTGAGTAAACTAGAAGATACAAGTAGCTTTGACTTGAAGTTAGCAATACCAGACGGTGTGACCAGCTTATCGCTCGATAAGATCAAAATAACAGCAGATGTCACGCCAGCTCCACCTCCTGATACAGAAGAAGAGCAAGCAGAAACTGTTTCAACAGTGGAAGAGAAATCATTTGAAAAAGTTACGGTTGCAGTGAAGGGGTTGCCTTCGGAGCTCGCAAGTAATTTTGAAACACCTGCAGATGGAATCGTTTCTGTCGTAGCAAAAGGAACACCCGAGGCTTTGGAAAATGTTCAACTAAACAATATTTCCGTTTACGTAGATGCCGAGAGTGTAGAGGTCGGGGAAGTTACCCTTCCTATTCAGGTAGACGGTCCATCTAATATAGAATGGGCAACGTCAGCAGTAGAGGCAAAACTAACGATAAAAGAAGCTTGAACGTAGAACAACAGGTTTTTTAAGGAGAGAAGAAGAAATGGGAAAATATTTTGGTACAGATGGTGTTCGAGGAGTAGCGAATTCAGAGTTAACACCAGAACTTGCTTTTAAATTAGGTCGCGTTGGAGGATATATTCTAACGAAAGATTCTAAGGAACGAGCAAAAGTGTTAATCGGCCGCGATACTCGTATATCTGGTCATATGTTAGAGGGAGCACTTGTTGCTGGGCTTCTTTCCGTTGGGGTGGAAGTAATGCGTTTAGGAGTCATTAGTACACCAGGTGTTGCTTATTTAACGAGAGTAATGAGTGCGAACGCAGGAGTGATGATTTCTGCTTCCCATAATCCTGTGGCAGATAACGGGATAAAGTTTTTCGGACCAGATGGTTTCAAGCTTTCGGATGAACAGGAAGAGGAAATAGAACAATTACTTGATGCAGAAGTAGATGACATTCCACGTCCAACTGGAGCAGGAGTCGGATCTGTATCCGATTATTTCGAAGGCGGACAAAAATATATTCAATACTTGAAACAAACAATAGACGAAGAATTTGTAGGTATTCATGTAGCATTAGATTGTGCAAATGGTGCAACTTCTTCCCTTGGGACACATGTATTTGCGGACTTAGATGCAGATTTGTCTACAATGGGAGTATCCCCAAACGGATTGAATATCAATGAAGGCGTAGGTTCCACTCATCCAGAGGAGTTAGCCAAATTTGTTCTAGAAAAAGGAGCAGACGTTGGGCTCGCTTTTGATGGTGATGGGGATCGCCTAATTGCTGTCGATGAAAAGGGGCAAATTGTAGATGGTGACCAAATCATGTATATATGTGCCAAATACTTAAATGCACATGGTCGTTTAAATAAAAGCACAGTCGTCTCCACTGTGATGAGTAATATGGGCTTCTATAAAGCATTAGAAACACATGGTATGGCAAGTGTGAAAACGGCAGTTGGAGATCGCTATGTAGTGGAAGAAATGAAAAAGAACGGCTACAACCTTGGTGGTGAGCAGTCAGGGCATATAGTCTTCCTAGATTTCAATACAACGGGTGACGGGCTATTATCGGGACTACAACTAGTCAATATTATGAAAGTAACAGGGAAAAAACTTTCAGAACTTGCATCCGAAATGACAATCTTTCCTCAAAAATTAGTCAATGTACGCGTAACAGACAAGCATGCAGTGACTGAAAATGCAAAAGTAGCAGCAGTCATTCAAACAGTCGAAGCAGAAATGGCCGGCAATGGTCGTGTTCTAGTAAGACCTTCCGGCACAGAACCACTTGTACGTGTCATGGTAGAAGCAGCTACAGAAGCAGACTGCGAAAACTATGTAAACCGAATCGTAGAAGTAGTAAAAGCTGAAATGGGCTTAGCAGAATAAGAAACAAAGAAAATCCAGCCTTGTGCTGGATTTTTTTGATTCAGAAACGAAAGTTGGGTCTTAGCTGCTCTCACTATGCAGTTGGTTGCTTTCATCTGACAACTGGATGCCCTTGCAGTTAATTTGTTGTTTAGACTATATTGTTAGTTGCTTTTAGACATATTACACCAGATTTAAAAAGTTTAATCTAACCGTTTATATGTTTACTAAGTTAATTAAGTGGAATAGTAAGAGAGAACAAGCAAATAAGGAGTGAGGAAATGGCTAAAGTAGCAACAGTAATCACCAATATGTTTGAGGACGTAGAATACACAAGTCCAGCCCAAGCATTAAATGATGCCGGACATGAGGTATTTACGATTGAAAAAGAAGCTGGAAATGAAGTAACGGGTAAACAAGGCGAAACAAAAATTACAGTAGACTATGGTATTGACGATGTAAAACCAGAAGACTTTGATGCATTATTCATTCCGGGAGGATTTTCACCAGACATTTTACGAGCGGACGATCGATTTGTCGCTTTTGCAAAAGCGTTTATGGATGCAAAGAAACCAGTATTTGCAATCTGCCATGGGCCGCAACTTCTAATTACTGCCAAAACATTAGAAGGCCGAGATGCTACAGGTTATAAGTCGATTAAAGTAGATTTAGAAAATGCAGGGGCAACATACCACGATGAAGAAGTATTCGTTTGTGCCAATCAACTCGTCACAAGCAGAACACCAGATGACTTGCCGGCTTTTAATAGAGAGATTGTAAAATTACTGGAAAAATAAAAGAATACAATATGAAAAGAACACCTTAATTGGCATAAGGGGTTCCGTTAACTATCGTAAACATTAAAAATGTAATGCTAAATAGACCTTCAAATTGTATGATAATTTGAAGGTCTATTTTTGTTGATATAAAAGGATTTTGATAATTATTTTGGTAGAACTTGTAGTGCAATTTGTATATGAAAATGTGGGGGTACAATAGCCAGTGTACCACAGCAAAATATACTATATTCTTACTTACAAATTGATATACAAAAAATATATGATTAGGCTAAGTTAAACTTTATATTGATCTCTCTGTATATGAAAAATAGACGGATAAATTCCGGCTAAATTGGGAAATACCTATATTTCCTTAAAAATAAGGAGAGTTTTTCCGTTTATTTAACCAAATCTTTGGATTTTGTCTTATTTTGAGTAGTTAGTCGGAATTTCTCCGCCTATGAATTCTCATACTAGCCTTACAAATTATCCTACATTTTGGTTAGCATTTTCCTGTGCAAATTGACGTTTTGCGATAGGTAACGGAACCCCTTATCATTGGTAGGTGTTCTTTTCGTATTTCATAAAGTCAGAATATTGTAGTGAATATCTGTTATTCTATAAAGAGAATGAAATAATTACAATGAGGGGAAATCATCATGGATTATTTATATCACCCGTTTTCTGCTAAAAGACATACTGTTTTTGCAAAGAAAGGAATGGTCGCAACATCGCAGCCACTGGCGGCACAAGCTGGGTTGGACATCTTAAAACAGGGAGGAAATGCAATTGACGCAGCAATTGCAACAGCCGCAGCCCTTACAGTTGTGGAACCTACTTCTAATGGCATAGGTGGGGATGCATTTGCTTTAGTTTGGACGAAAGATAAGCTGCACGGGTTGAATGCTTCAGGTCCTGCGCCACAATCTATTTCCGCACAAAAACTAAAAGAACAAGGATATGATAAAATACCTGTCCATGGCGTTATACCGGTAACTGTCCCTGGTGTTCCCGCAGCATGGGCTGAACTATCAGAACGTTTTGGCAAACTCTCACTTAAAGAAGTACTGTTACCTGCCATTCGTTATGCAGAAGAAGGCTACCCCTTAACACCAATCCTCGGAAAGTATTGGAAACTAGCCTATATAAAACTAAAAGATTCTTTTACAACCGAAGAATTTGGTGCATGGTTTGAAACCTTTGCACCAAATGGAAGAGCACCTGAAATAGGCGAAATGTGGTCTTCGCCAGGTCATGCACAAACACTGCTGGCAATTGGGGAAACGAAGGCCCGTGATTTTTATGAAGGAAAAATAGCAAATCAAATCGATGCTTTTATGAAGAAGTATGGGGGATATTTATCAAAAAGTGACTTATCTACATACAAACCAGAGTGGGTAGAACCTATCTCTGTCAATTATCGAGGCTTTGATGTCTGGGAAATCCCGCCGAATAGTCAAGGAATGATAGCTTTAATGGCACTAAATATATACAAAAATCTTCAAGTCCCGATATGGCAAAATGCAAATACATTCCATCAACAAATCGAATCGATGAAATTAGCATTTACAGACGGTAAAGCATTTATAACAGATTCGGGTGCCATGCCTATTAGCGTAGAACACTTATTATCAGAGGAATATGCTAAATCTCGAGCTGCGACTATTGAAGAAGCGGCAAGTAATCCACAACCGTATGATTTGCCAAAAGGAGGAACCGTATATTTAGCAACAGCCGATGAAGAAGGAAATATGGTTTCTTACATTCAAAGTAATTACGCGGGTTTCGGTTCTGGAATTGTCATTCCTAATACAGGAATCGCCTTACAAAATAGAGGATGTGATTTTTCATTAGATGAAGCGCATCCAAATGTTTTGAAACCTGGTAAAAGAACATTCCATACGATTATTCCAGGATTTTTAACGAAGGACGAAAAAGCAATTGGACCATTTGGTGTGATGGGTGGGTATATGCAGCCCCAAGGTCATCTCCAAGTCGTGACAAACACAGTAGATTATTTATTGAGTCCGCAAGCAACACTGGATATGCCGCGTTGGCAATGGATAAAAGGGAAAACTGTTCATGTCGAGCCGGAATTCCCGAGTTATCTAGCGCAAAGCTTAGAAAGAAAAGGACATCAAATTCAAGTAACAGACTCAGGGAATTTTGGACGTGGTCAAATTATTTGGAGAAACCCAGAGACAGGGGTTCTCCAAGGTGGTACAGAGTCACGAACAGATGGCACAATTGCAGTTTGGTAGTAGAGCCTCTAATAGGGGCTCTTTGCGCTTTCGTTCTTATGAGTCTATTAACCTCTAACCTACTGAATTGACGTGCATATAATGAACGTATATAATGAAAAAGTTACTTTAAATGTAAATTGAAAAGTAACCGCGTAGAAAAGGAGAAAAGGTAAACGCGTAAAAATGAGGAAAACAATTATAGCGCCAGAGCTGAAGAAATCGGACGAAATGTATCTTCAGCAGACGAGGTGGAGGTTATCGAAAATTCGGCGGATGCCTCCCGACCGTATTTGCCCGGTTGTTATTCTTTTTCAGAAACCATACGAGTGATTGTATGACAGAGGGGAAAAGAAGGCATTCTTAGCTTAATGAGCATCTCATAAAACGAGGGGCTTGTTTTGACATGAATGTAAACGGAGGAAATAATAATATGTGTGGAATTGTAGGATATATTGGAGAAGCAGACGTAAAGGAAATATTATTAAAAGGATTAGAAAAATTAGAGTACCGTGGATACGACTCTGCGGGAATTGCTGTACTCAATGACGAAGGTGTGGTCGTATTCAAAGAAAAAGGTCGAATTGCTGATTTACGTGATGTAGTCGATGAAGACGTAGATGCAAGACTTGGTATCGGGCATACTCGCTGGGCAACACATGGTGTCCCAAACCAACTAAATGCGCACCCTCATCAAAGCACAACAAAACGTTTTACGCTTGTGCATAATGGCGTCATTGAAAACTATCACCTAATGAAAAAAGCGTATTTAGCCAATGTAGAAATGGCTTCTGATACAGACACAGAAGTGATTGTGCAGTTGATCGAAAAATTTTCACAAGACGGCTTATCGACAATAGATGCACTTAGAAAAACATTGCATCTAATCCACGGGTCATATGCACTTGCACTTCTAGATAAAGAAGATGCAGAAACAATTTATGTAGCAAAAAACAAATCACCACTGCTTGTGGGGCTTGGAGAAGGATTTAATGTAGTGGCATCTGACGCAATGGCAATGCTACAAGTAACGGAGCAGTACGTAGAGCTTCACGACCAAGAAATAGTGATCGTCCATAAAGACTCAGTCGAAATCCAAAAACTAGATGGTTCAATTGTTGAGCGTCCAGCTTATAAAGCGGAGCTAGACATGAGCGATATCGAAAAAGGAACATATCCTCACTATATGCTAAAGGAAATGGATGAACAGCCAACTGTTATCCGTAAAATTATTCAAGCGTATCAAAATGAACAAGATGATCTAATGATTGACCCAGCTATAATAGAAGCACTTCATGATGCAGATCGTCTATACATTATTGCTGCAGGAACAAGCTATCACGCTGGTCTAATCGGAAAACAATATTTTGAAAAAATCGCAGGTATTCCAGTAGAAGTGCATATCTCTAGTGAGTTCGGCTACAATATGCCTCTTTTATCAGAGAAGCCATTGTTTTTATTCATCACGCAATCAGGCGAAACAGCGGATAGCAGACAAGTGCTAGTGAAAATAAAAGAAAAAGGGTACCCAACGATTACAATGACAAACGTACCGGGATCGACCCTTTCTCGTGAAGCAGATCATACACTGTTACTACACGCAGGACCTGAAATCGCCGTTGCCTCTACCAAAGCATACGTTGCACAAGTAGCAGTGTTAATGGTAACAGCTGCCGTATACGCACAATCTCAAGACAAGGCATTAGATTTTGACGTAGTGAAAGAACTTGGTATTGCTGCAAATGCCGTGCAAGCAATCGTCGATTCTAAAGAAGAAATGGAAGAAATTGCGACAGAATTTTTAGCAACAACTAGAAATGCATTCTTCATCGGTCGAAACGTTGACTTCTATGTAAGTTTGGAAGGCGCTTTAAAACTAAAGGAAATTTCCTATATTCAAGCAGAAGGATTTGCTGGTGGGGAACTAAAACACGGCACAATCGCTCTAATCGAAGACGGAACACCAATTTTCGCTCTAGCAACCCAACAAGCGGTGAGCCTTAATATTCGCGGAAACGTAAAAGAGGTTGTAGCACGTGGTGCAAACCCATGCATTATTGCAATGGAAGGCTTTGAAGAAGAAGGAGATCGCTTCGTACTTCCAAAAGTACATGAGCTATTCTCTCCGCTTGTGGCGGTAGTACCTCTACAGCTGATTAGTTATTATGCAGCATTGCATAGAGACTGTGATGTTGATAAACCGAGGAATTTGGCTAAATCGGTTACGGTGGAATAAGTGGAAATTGTAATATATGAATAATTGTTGTGTCGAAAAAAAGATCGTTACTTTTAAAAAAAGATTGTTACTTTAAAAAAAAGATTGTTCCTGATTGTGAGTTATAACTAATACCGTCATATTGTCCAGTTACATTAAAGTTGGTAACTTAACATTAAAGTAGGTTACTGATATTTATAAAAGATTGATAAAATCACCTCTCTAGTATAACTGAGAGGTGATTTTTTTGTTGGATACTTATGTTAAAATAGCTATAGATTGTGAAGAGTTTCACTTAAACTAACGGGGCAGGTTAGTTTAAGAAGGAAAAAATGTATGGGTATAGAATTAATCTATAGTAACATTCTTAGAATTCTAAATTAGTAAAGGAGATGAAATTAATGACGAAGGGTTTTTTCAAAGTTCAAGACGTACTTGAAAATTACAAAACAGCAG
>NZ_JBFTLO010000049.1:0-12277 GCF_056396485.1 Psychrobacillus sp. 05T411
TCCTCCATAATAGAGAACTTAAAAAGCTCATGTTGTTTTGCTGGCATCATCATTAAATGATGTCAAAATTGTTTTGCTATCAAGTTAACCGAAGTTAATCTTTCAAGCTATATTTCTTAACGTTTTGCATGTTCAGTTTTCAATGTTCATTTTGTTGTGTCGTTTTTTGCGACTTCTCTACTTTATCATTTTCGATATATTGAGTCAAGAAGTTTTTTAAAAAACTTTTTTGTCGTAAATTTATTGTTTCGTTTTTGACGACGCTTATTATAATACATCATAAAGTTCTAGATTGTCAACAATAAAAACGAACAAATTATTTGTTCGTTTTTATTGTGTACTTATCACTACCTTACTTTGTAGCATCTATGCATGATTTCATTGCTTTTTGTTGTCTGTTTTTCTATTAAAATAAATCTTTTATCTACTAAAAACTCAATAAAAACTTCGAGGTCCACTGAATACTTTTTCAGTTCATCTTGTTCATGAATCTCTTGTATAGTCCAAAAGTCTTTGGAAGCCAAAACTTCTAATATATGTTGAGCCCCATCCTTTGTTCTTGAATGAATTAGAAACTCACTAGCTAAAAATAAAAGTTCCAATCTTTTTTCTAACGATTCCTTACTTGAAATAAGTTCATCGTATAATTTATAAATAGCAGGATCCAGTTGTTTTACTTGTTTCCATACCATCACCTCTGGATGCATTCCATTTTCGAATACAGCAAGACGGGCTAAATGATGTAAAGAATCTATAATATGATTATAGGCATCCAGGTAATTTAACTGATCAAAAAATACTTTACCTTCCATATACCTTCTACTAAGCTTTGCGAATTCAATACCCATTCTTACCTTTCGGCTATTTATCGGAAAATCATCTAACTCTTTTTTCAAATCTTCTATATACTCATTGCGATCGAAAACAACTCGTCCATTAAGGATCCAGTCAACTAATTTAGGATTTGTTCCTACAAGTAACCATTTTCTAAGTTGTTTTTCCGTTACAATATGCATTGCTGCTTTCTTGTCATCGTACGAATAATGTTTTGTAAAAATTGGTTGTTCTGCTTCTAATACCACTATCAATAAAATAGAATCAAAAGTATCCGTAATAGGGCTAACTTCCTCACGCTTTTCTATCGATATAATACCTATCGTATCTGGATCACTTGCTCTTTCTTGATAAATCGGTCTCAATAACGCTTCCAAAATGGAGCCTCCTTTGTTTCCTTCTAATATAGCTTTTCGACAATAAGTTTAAATTTCCTTCTCCGCTTACTTAAAACATTACTTACTCCTAAAATATGATATAGTGGATTTAGAATTTAGGAGGATGAAAAATGAAACCTTATAAAAACAAAATAAATCGAATACGCTCCTTTGCGCTTGGCCTCATATTCTTTGGATTTATCATCATGTATGGAGCCATTTTCTTTAGAGAAAATGCAATTCTAGTAACCATTTTCATGACACTTGGATTACTATCCATAATAGGAAGTACAGCTGTATATGGTTGGATTGGTTTATTATCTACTCGTGCAGTTCAAGTTGTATGTCCTAACTGCGGAAAGCATACAAAAGTTTTAGGTAGAGTTGATATGTGCATGTATTGCAAGGAACCTCTTACACTTGACCCTAGTCTTGAAGGTCAAGAATTCGACCAAGCACTCAATAGAAAGAAATAATTTTATGTATTCTATTCCACTAAAAAACGAGCGTATCGATTACGCTCGTTTTTTACTGCACTTTCGTTGCATGTTCTTTACAAGTAGGACATGTTCCGTAAATTTCCATACGATGCGAACTTACGTCAAAACCGGTTAAATGGGACGCTAAATGCTCGACTTCATCAAGACCCGGGTAATGGAAATCTACAATTTTCCCACATGCATTACAAATCATATGGTAATGATCGTTCGTGATAAAATCGAATCTACTCGAAGAATCACCGAACGTCAGCTCTTTAACTAATCCTGCTTCTCTAAAAACACGTAGGTTATTATAAACAGTTGCAACACTCATGCTTGGAAATTTACTTTCTAGCGCTTTATATATATCGTCCGCAGTGGGATGTGACATAGATTGGATAATAAATTCCAATATCGCATGGCGTTGAGGCGTAATTCGTACACCAGTTGATTTTAATGTATCTAAAGCATCTCTTAAATGTACTTCCGTCATCGCAATGCACCTCTTTTCATATTCATTATTAATTTGTAATTGTTATAATAAGTATAAAGAAGAAATGCAGGTACTGTCAAACTTTTAAAGCATTAGAGAGATGTTATCCTTTTTAATAGCCTTTTTTCGTATCAATTATATTTTCTAATTGTTCATTCCCATTCAACCATAGTGTCAAATTTCTAGAAAATATTTCTAGCGCTCTTACAACATATTGCGAAGAATGACTAGAAGCATGTGGAGAAACGATGACATTGTCCATCTTCCAAAATGGATGCCCGCTTGGGAGTGGCTCATTTTCAAATACATCTAAAACAGCATATGCTATATGTTCTTCTTTTAGTGCTTGGAGTAGCTCTTCTTCTTTTAATACATCTCCTCGACCAAAATTCATAAAGATGGAAGATGGTTTCATACACTGAAAATGCTCGTGTGTTAGCATGTGTTTTGTTTCTTCTGTGCTAGGTAGTATTGATATGACAATATCCGCATCTGGCAGTGTTTCTTTAAGTTGATTAAAAGAAACTATGGCATCCATGGAAGGTGACATATTACCACTTCGATTACAACCAATAGTACGCACACCAAATGATTGTAGAATTCTACCGACCTCGCCACCAATTGCACCAGCACCTAGTATTAATGCGGTAGAACCAAAAAGCTCCGATGAGTTCAATTTTCGTGACCACTCCCCTTTACGCTGGTTTTCAGCCATCGTTGGAAGTGATTTTTTGATGGAAAGTATATGAGCAATGATGGACTCTGCCATCGGAGTTTTATGAATGCCTCGAACATTGGTCAACATAATATTCCGACTAGCAATTTCCTTTAAAGGCATTTTTTCAAGGCCTGCAGAAGCGACCATAATCCATTTTAGTTGCGCCGCCGTTTCTAAATGGGACGCATGAAGATCTTCTCCATACGTCACGAGTATATCAGCCGTTTTTAAGTTTTTTTCATCTAACGGTTTTTGAAAGATGAATTCTACTTGTGGAAACTTTTCTATTAAACTAGTTTGTTGATCTTGCTTGGGATAAAAGGAAAATAATATCTTCACTTTTGCTCACCAGTTGAAGCTACTTCCTTTAATGTTTCTAACGCCTCTTCTACATGCCCATCCACTTTTACTTTACGCCATTCTTTCACGATTGTACCTGTTGGATCGATTAAAAATGTAGAGCGTTCAATTCCCATGAATTCTTTTCCGAACATCTTTTTCAACTTCCATACACCATAAGCTTCGGACACTTCATGTGTATCATCGATTAACAACGAAAATGGAAGTCCGTGCTTTGCGATAAATTTAATATGTGCAGTTTCATCATCTGCGCTGACACCAAGAATAACCGTATTTAACTCAGCAAACTTCTCATGTGAATCTCTAAAATCACACGCTTCTGTTGTGCAACCTGGTGTAGAATCTTTCGGGTAAAAATACAAAACAACATACTGCTTTCCTGCAAAGTCATCTAATGATACAATTTTGCCTTGCTCATTTTTCAATGAAAACTTTGGTGCAATCATTCCTTCAAGTACTGTCATCCTATTCCCTCCTTCATTTCTACTACTATCGTATCGAATTAACGGAGCAGATTCAATTTCTTTAGCGTTTTTCACTATAATTGTCTACAATAGAAACATACGAAAATAGCGGAGGTTATAAACAATGAAACAATCAACATCTGAACAAATACAAATAGAAGCACTTGAACATATAGTAGGCGGTGTGAATAGCCCATCTAGATCGTATAAAGCAGTTGGTGGTGGAGCACCAATCGTAATGGAAAGAGCAGAAGGGGCTTATTTTTACGATGTAGATGGCAACAAATACATTGATTACTTAGCTGCATATGGCCCTATTATTACAGGTCACGCACATCCCCATATTACAGAGGCTATCACAAAGGCTGCGCAAACAGGTTTATTATACGGTACACCTACAAAGCATGAAGTGACTTTTGCCAAAATGTTAAAAGAAGCAATTCCTTCCATGGATAAAGTACGCTTTGTAAATTCAGGTACAGAAGCGGTTATGACAACCATTCGTGTCGCACGTGCGTATACAGGAAAAACGAAAGTAATGAAGTTTGCAGGTTGTTATCATGGGCATTCTGATTTAGTATTAGTAGCTGCTGGATCAGGCCCCGCTACACTTGGAACACCTGATTCTGCAGGAGTTCCACAGTCCATTGCAAAAGAAGTTATTACGATTCCTTTTAATGATCCAAAAGCGTATGAGGATGCAATGGAAAAATGGGGAGAAGAACTTGCTTGTATTCTAGTAGAACCTATCGTAGGAAACTTTGGAATGGTAGAACCAAACGAAGGTTTCTTACCACTTGTTCATAAAATAGCAAAAGACAAAGGGGCTCTTGTAATATACGATGAAGTAATTACTGCATTCCGTTTTCACTACGGTGCTGCTTCTACTATGTTAAATGAAACACCTGACTTAACCGCTTTAGGAAAAATTATCGGTGGAGGTCTTCCAATCGGGGCATATGGCGGGAAAAAAGAAATTATGGAACAAGTCGCACCATTAGGTCCTGCCTACCAAGCGGGAACAATGGCTGGAAATCCTGCGTCCATGCAAGCAGGAATAGCTTGTCTAGAAGTATTGCAGACACCAGGTTTGTATGAAGAATTGGACAGACTTGGTGCAATGTTAGAAGCGGGCATAATAGAAGCAGCGAAAAAGCAGGATATTACAATTACCGTAAACCGCATAAAAGGTGCTCTATCTGTTTACTTTACAGATGTAAAAGTAGAAAATTACGAACAGGCGGAAGCAAGTGATGGAGAATTATTTGCTAAGTTCTTCAAACTAATGTTAGCACAAGGGATTAATCTCGCTCCCTCTAAATATGAAGCTTGGTTTATCACAACTGCGCATACAGAAGAGGATATTCAAGAAACAATTACTGCGGTTCAACATGCTTTTGCCCAGTTAAAGCAGTAAACATTTGAAACGGGAACGAAATGAAAGGATAGGATTTTATGAAATTAGGAGCTCGCGTTTTTAAAACTGGAGTAGCCATTGTTTTCTCATTATTCATTGCTGATTTACTCCAGCTACCTAGTCCTGTTTTTGCAGGAATAGCTGCGATATTTGCCATTCAACCTTCTATATATAGATCCTATTTGACTGTAATAGAGCAGGTGCAATCCAATCTAATTGGAGCAGCAATTGCAGTGGTTTTCGCACTGATGTTTGGAAATCACTTTATAGTTGTTGGATTTGCTGCAATCGTTGCAATCATGCTAATGTTAAAATTAAAGTTAGAAAAAACGATACCTTTAGCACTTGTGACCGTTATTGCGATTATGGAAATCCACAGTGATAACTTTTTCACATACGCTTTAATACGATTTTCAACCGTATTAGTAGGAGTAATATCCGCATTTATTGTGAATCTAATCTTTCTACCACCGAAATTTGAATCAAAATTATTTAATGCAATTCACTACACCCAGGACGAGATTATTCGTTGGACTCGAATTGCCGTGCGAAGTGCATCAGAGCATACTTCTACGAAACAAGCTATCAATCAGTTAAAAGAACGTCTAGCTCGAGTAGATCAACTATATTCATTTTTTAAAGAAGAACGTGGTTATTCAAAAAATGCAATGTATACAAAAGGAAGAAAATTAGTCGTATACCGTGAACTAATTTCCACGTCATATAAAAGCTTAGATGTACTGAAAAGACTTCATCTCCATGAAAATGAGATTCTAGAACTTCCGGAACATTTCCGAATGATGATTAAAGAACGACTAGATGCACTTTTAGCTTATCATGAACAACTCCATTTAAAGTTCACCGGAAAGTTAAAACCGGAACATATTGAATGGAATGGTTCAGAAGCTTTTATCCAAAGACAGGAAGTAATGGACATTTTCGTTCAACAAATTGCTTTAACTCGAATTGAAGAGGAATTCTCAACGTATCACTTATTACATCTATTATCATCCATTTTAAAATATGAAGAACAACTAGAACATGTGGATACGTTAATCACATCCTATTTGAATTTTCATAGTGAAGAGCTTACGGTACAAATAGAGGAAACACCTTACTAACAAAAAAACGTGTCACCTAAATATATAGGCGACACGTTTTTTAATTTTTCATCCTTGGATCTAAAGCATCTCGCAGCCCATCCCCCATTAAATTAAACCCTAAGACGGTCAACATAATAGCAATTCCAGGGAAAATCATTGCCCATGGTGCATTACGCAAAACTACGCGAGCATCTGCAAGCATTTTCCCCCACTCAGGTGCTGGTGCTTGAGCTCCTAAGCCAAGAAACCCTAAAGCCGCAGCTTCAATAATAGCAGAAGCAATAGCAAGTGTACCTGCAACTATCACAGGAGCCATTGAATTCGGAAGAATATGGGAAAACAAGATTCGTATATCTTTCATTCCAATCGCTTTTGCTGATGTTATGTATTCTTCTTCTTTAATACTTAGTACTTTTGAACGGATGAGTCGACCGAAGTTAGGAATATTAATAATTGCAATGGCAATTAAGGCATTTTGTAAAGAAGGACCTAGTACGGAAACAACGGCAATTGCAAGTAATATACTTGGAAAAGCCAGCATGATATCAAATATACGAGATATGATCGTATCAATCCACTTTCCGTAGTAACCCGCAATAATTCCTAAAATACTTCCTGCAACAACGGATCCAACAACGGAAGAAAATCCAACCCATAATGATATGCGAGCACCATGAATGATTCGCGAGAAAATATCTCGTCCAAAATCATCTGTTCCAAACCAAAATTGAYTGGATGGTGGAAGCAATCGATCTTTTAAAGACTGATCATTTATTCCTTGTGGTGCTATGAAAGGACCCAATATCGCTAAAAGTAGGAAGAAAAGAACAATCCCTGCTCCAACAAGCGCCACTTTATTTTTACGAAAGCTTCGCCATGCATCTAGCCAAGGACCTGTCGACGTATCTTTTGTAACCTGTATATCATTAGTCGAATTCGGAACCATTTGCGTCATATTCATTTCCTCCTTTTAGTCGTATTTAATCCTTGGGTCGATTAAGCCATATAAAATATCTACAAATAAGTTAATCATGACAAATATAAATGCAACAATCAAAATACCTGATTGAATAACTGGATAATCTCGGAATTGAATGGCCTCATAAATATACCTTCCGATTCCCGGCCAGCTAAAGATCGTCTCTGTTAAAATGGCTCCCCCTAATAACATTCCTGTTTGAAGTCCGATAACAGTTAAGACTGGAATAATCGCATTTTTCAAGGCATGTTTGTAAACAACCCAAAACATTTTTTGCCCCTTTGCTCTTGCAGTACGTACATAATCAGCACGCAGAACTTCTAGCATACTTGATCTAGTCATACGGGCAATAATTGCCATTGGAATTGTCGCAAGCGCAATACCTGGTAAGACTAAATGTTTAAGCACTTGTCCTAACTGATCAAATCGACCATTCAAAATAGTGTCTAGTATATACAAGTTGGTCACCGCTGAAACTGGATTTCGTACCTCTTCTCTACCAGACGTTGGTAGCCATTGTAGTTCAATAGCGAAAAACCATTGTTCCATCAACCCTAACCAAAAAATAGGCATCGAAACGCCGATCAAGGCAATAATCATAGCAGAATAATCGAACCATGAATTCTGGAACCATGCAGAAATAATACCCGCATTGACCCCAATAATGATAGCGATAATAATAGCAAACAAAGCAAGTTCAAATGTAGCTGCTAAATATGGCCAAATTTCTTTTGAAACCGGCTGAACCGTACGCATCGATTCTCCTAGATCCCCTTTTAAAAGTGCTGCCAGGTAATCGAAATATTGTACATACCATGGATTATCTAATCCTAATTTAATGCGCAGTGCTTCAATTGCCTCTTTTGATGCTAATTGTCCTAAAATTACTTGTGCTGGATCTCCAGGAATTGCTCGAATAATCATAAATACAACAAATGTCATTCCAAGTAATACTGGGATTAATTGTAGTAATCTTTTTCCGATATAGTGGAGCACTGTCTTCACCTCTCCATCAAATTGAATTGAAAAGGGAGAAATCACGAAGATCTCTCCCCTTCAAGCACATTACTTAAAGTCGACGTTCGTTAATTTATCAGAACCTGTAGGGTGCGGTTTGAAATCTGTTATATTCGCCGTTCCTGCAAGTAACGGTGTTGAGTGAGCAAGTGGTACCCAAGGAGCATCTTCAAAGATGATTTCTTGCGCTTGCTTATACAACTCATTACGTTTATCTTCATCCACTTCTGTTTGTGCTTCAATTAAAATTTTGTGTAAGTCTGGATTGTCATAATACGTGTAGTTGTTACTTCCGATGTTATCGCCATCCAGTAATACATAGAGGAAGTTATCTGCATCTCCGTTATCACCTGTCCAGCCTAGCATGAAGGCATCTGCTTCTCCATTTCGTGCTTTTTCTAAATACGTAGCCCATTCAAATGAAACGATAGTTGCTTTAACGCCGATATCCTCTAAATTCTTTTGAATCGCTTCCGCAACTTTTGTTCCGTCTGGCATATATGGACGTGGAACGGGCATCGCCCACAATTCCATTTCAAATCCATCTGCTAAACCAGCTTCTGCAAGTAATTGTTTTGCTTTTTCTGGATCATATTCATATCCTGGAATATCTTCATTGTATCCACTAATAGAAGATGGCATTGGGTTTTTCGCAATTTCTGCACGTCCTTCGAAAAACGCTTCCACAATTGCTTCTTTATCTATTGCATAGTTAATCGCTTGACGAACTTTTACATTGTCAAAAGGAGGTCGAGTAGTTGTTAACCCTAAATATCCAACGTTCATCGATGGACGCTCAAATAATTGTAGATTAGAATCACCCTCTACAGTAGCACCGTCTGAAGGATTAATACCATCTGCCAAATCAATTTCATTTGCAAGTAATGCGTTTAAACGAGCTGAGTTATCAGGAATTGCTTTGAAAACAATTTTATCTAATTTTGGGTATCCTGCATTCCAGTAGTCTTCAAACTTTTCAACTGTCACAGAATCATTTCGCTTCCACTCTACAAACTTAAATGGACCTGTACCTACTGGATTGTCTCCAAACTTTTCACCCGATGCTTCAAATGCAGTTGGGCTTGCAATTCCAAATGGGCTCATTGCAATATTTTTTAAGAAAGGTGCTTGTGCACGCTTTAATTTGAATACGACTGTGTAATCTCCATCTGCAGTTACAGACTCGATTACATGACCTTCTTCTCCTGCAAATCCGCCGAACATGGAAGCGTAGTACGGGAATTTATCCTCTGAACCATTTGCCCAACGTTCAAAGTTTTTTACTACAGCTTCAGCGTTAAAGTCCGTACCATCGTGGAATTTAACTCCTTCGCGAAGCGTGAAAGTGTACGTAAGTCCGTCTTCTGAAGGCTCCCATTTTGTTGCTAATCCTTCATTTATCGTTGTATCTTGTTCACCAAAGTTAAGAAGTGTTTCAAATACGTTTTGTGTTACTTTGAATGATTCTCCATCCGTTACTGCAATTGGGTCTAATGAAACTGAGTCTCCCCCACGCCCAAAAATAAGAACTTTTTCTTCAGCTGATGTGGAACCAGTATCCCCTTCTGTTGCTCCTTCGTTTTCTTTTTCTGTGTTACTTTCCGATGCATCATCAGAAGCACATGCAGCGAGAACTACAGTTAGCGCCACTAGCATCATAAGCAAAAATGACCAAATCTTCATTTTTCCCAAATTAACCCCTCCGTAAATATATTATCAATGCTGCACTTGCTCATTATATAAATGGCATGCAACAAAATGACCAGGCTTTACTTCTTCTAGCTTAGGTACCATAGATGTACAAGCTTCCATTTTAAATGGACATCTAGTATGGAATGTACAACCAGTAGGCGGATTTGAAGGACTTGGAATGTCTCCTTCAAGTATGATTTGCTCCCTTTGATGTTCCGGATCTGGAACTGGAACCGCGGAAAGTAACGCTTTCGTATATGGATGAAGTGGCTCCGCATATAAAGACTCGCTTGTAGCGAGTTCTGCCATTCTTCCTAAGTACATAACGCCAACGCGATCACTTATATGACGCACTACACCTAAATCATGCGCAATAAATATATAGGTTAGCTTTAATTCTTTTTGTAAATCTTGCATAAGATTAAGCACTTGGGCTTGTATCGAAACATCGAGTGCGGAAACTGGTTCATCCGCAATGATTAGCTTTGGATTTGTCATCAATGCTCTGGCAATTCCAATACGTTGTCTTTGCCCCCCACTAAATTGATGTGGATACCTTTTCGCATGATAACTACTTAATCCAACAATCTCTAGAAAGTCATATACTTTCTTTTTTCGGCTCTTTGCATTACCTATGTTGTGGACAATTAATGGTTCCATTAATATTTTTTCAACCGTATGTCTTGGATTTAGTGAAGCGTATGGATCTTGAAATACCATTTGAATTTCTCTTCGCGCTTTTCTCATTTCTGTACTCGATATGCTCGTTAATTCTTTTCCGTCAAAGGTTACTTTACCTTCTGTAGGTTCTAGTAATCTCATAAGCATTCGTCCAGTCGTAGATTTACCGCAACCCGATTCGCCTACAATTCCTAATGTCTCGCCTTCATTCACATAGAAAGATACATTATCTACCGCTTTAACGTAACCCGATTGCTTTCCTAATACCCCGGAATGGATAGGGAAATACTTTTTTAAGCCTTCAACTTGTAGCAGCGGTTTTGTCATGAACTTCTGCCTCCTTCTGATCAAATAAGAAGCATCTCGTTTTATGATTATCAGATGTTTCATATAACGGAGGATTTTCTTCTGTACATCTTCCAAAAACGGATTCACATCGTGCAGCAAATCGGCAGCCATTTTTTATCGTACCAGGCTTTGGTACACTTCCAGGAATGGAGTATAAACGCTGCTTTTTATAGCGCATATCAGGTACAGAAGCGATAAGCCCTTTCGTATAAGGATGTTGCGGATTATGGAAAATCGTCTCCACTGTTCCCTCTTCTACTACTTTTCCAGCATACATAACCACTACGCGCTCGCAAGTTTCTGCCACAACTCCTAAATCATGGGTAATTAAAATAACTGCTGTGTTCAGTCTTTCATTCAGTTCTCGCATTAGTTTTAAAATTTGTGCTTGAATCGTTACATCTAGTGCAGTTGTCGGTTCATCCGCAATAAGTACCTTTGGATCACAAACGAGGGCCATCGCTATCATTACACGTTGCCGCATACCTCCTGAGAGCTGATGTGGATAATCCTTCATCAATTCTTCTGCCCTAGGTAAACCAACAAGTTTCAACATTTCAATAGCTCTTGCCTTTGCTTGTTTTTTGCTCCAGTCTTTTTTATGTAGTGTAATCGCTTCCATAAGTTGGTTTCCAATTGTAAATAAAGGATTTAAAGAAGTCATCGGTTCTTGGAAAATCATCGCTACGTCATTTCCGCGGATTTTCCGCATCTCTTTCTCAGAGAGCTTCGTTAAGTCTTTCCCTTTAAATAAGATTTGACCATTTGTAATTTTCCCAGGTGGACTTGGAACAAGACCCATTATTGAAAGTGATGTAACACTTTTCCCACAGCCTGATTCCCCAACGATTCCAAGTATCTCTCCTTCTTTTACGTGAAAATCTACATAGTCCACAGATGGAATGACACCGTCATCAGTGAAAAAGGAAGTTTGGAGGTCTTTCACTTCTAATATGATTTCACGTTCTGTCATAAGGCACCCCTTCATTGTTACTCAATTTTAAATTTTCTATTAATTATTAGTTATATTAATATTTTACACAATTAAACTCTATATGCAACACTTTTATTATAAATGTGAGAAAACTAACCTTTAAGAGATATCTCGCTCTGTAGAGATACTGCGTCGTAAAGAGTCTTATAAGGTGGCCACTATGATTTTCGCTGCTGTCGGACGCTTTCCGCCGGGTGAGCCATGAGCCATCCCCGCCGCTTCGGCGTACGTTGGGATGTCTCATTTGCCCACTCATCCGGCAGGAGTCGCCGCCAACAGCGAAAATCAACAGAAAATGCTTACTTATTAGTGCCGACTAGC
>NZ_JBFTLO010000050.1:0-12033 GCF_056396485.1 Psychrobacillus sp. 05T411
GATTTTCGCTACAGGCGTCGACTCCTGCCGGATGAGTGGGCTAATGAGACATCCCAACGTACGCCTAAGGGCGGCGGGGATGGCTCATCGCTCACCCGGCGGAAAGCGTACGACTGTAGCGAAAATCACAGCGGACACTTTATTCGCCTTACTACCACGCAGTATCCCAATACTGTGCAATGAGCATTTAACTCCTATTTTCTATGTATAAAACTCCACAACAAAACCGTTCGGGGCGGTCCCGAACGGAAGTAGACACTACAAGGTTGAAACGATCAGTCACATACATTTAAAAATACATCTGCAACACATTCAATTGCACAGAAACAATTTAAATCTACTGTAATACAACTTCCTGTCAATCTGAAATTGCGAACCTTACAAAGTTTTCTCAAATCAATTTTTGTACCTTCTGCGTTCAATAAATCAACTTCATGTCTATTGGAATCAAGTGGTTCTAAAACGCGTAACGTTGCACAACAACCGTCAAAAATATCTTCTACACGGAAAAAGACGGAAATACAATCATTATCGCAGTTATCTGTGTCACGGAAAAATGCTTTAAAAGGATCACCATCTTTTGTTAACAACATGAAAACTCGTGTGTCCGCACGATGTCGAGCAGCCGGACTAACAAGACCTCCAAGTGGTTCTAAAAAACAGTTTGATGGACATTGCGGGCATTCATCATTTGTCGCTTGATCTTGAATGTCTTTAATCGCACGAACAACATCACAAACGCAACCTCTATCATGTCTTCTTTCATCTGTTACGTCTTCAATTCTTCCACAACCCATTGAGTTTCACCTCCTTTTTATCTCTTTCTAATCTATGTAGACGCTTTCGAATGGGTAGGGCATATATCTCGCTACCATTTGTATATTTCATTTTCGCTCGAGCATACTAACTCGAAAAGGAGCAAGTAAAATGAAAAAGATTATGTGTGTTTTCCTTGTATTACTACTCTTAACAGCTTGTTCAAATCAAAGAAAAGAAGCTATTTATCCGGCAGTGGACTCACAAGGACTAGAGCAAATACTGAATAAGCAAGATACGATCAATGGGTATACCAGTGTCTTGAATGATGGGGATATTGTTGTCGCAATCGATATTAAAAGGATGAAACGATTCAATAAAGAAAAAATCGAAAAAAATTTAAAGAAAGAGATAGAAGAAAAGTTTCCTGATAAAGAAATACTTGTCTCAGGTGATTTGAAACTAAGGTGGGAAATAGAAAAAGTAATAGACGAACAGCAGGAATCGGAAAAACTAACCAAAACAATAGAAGAAATAAAATCACTTTCGAAGGAAGAGACATAATGGATCAAAAACAATTCGATAAAATTGTCGATAAACAAACACCAAAGTCACCCCTGTTTGTGAATATGTTAAAAGCATTTTTGGTCGGTGGAATAATTTGTACAGTAGGGCAACTCATTACATTTTTTTATATACGCTTTTTTCCGTTTACAGAGCGAACAGCTGCAAATCCGACAGTAGCAACAATGGTATTTATCGCCATGATTTTAACTGGCACAGGACTTTACAAAAAGATTTCTCAATTCGGAGGTGCTGGATCAGCTGTGCCCATTACCGGGTTTGGAAATGCAGTAATTTCATCAGCCATCGAACATAAATCAGAAGGATATGTACTTGGTGTTGGTGGGAATATATTCAAACTGGCTGGTTCCGTTATCGTTTTCGGAGTTTTGTCCGCTTTTATAGTTGCATTGATTAAAACAATCTTAGTGAAAATAGGAGTGGTCTCATGGTAAATACATCGGGGACAATTCAGTTTAAAGAAATGCCTAGTATTGCAAGCACAGGTGTAGTTGTTGGACCGGTGGAGAAAGAAAGTCCTTTTGCTAGTTCTTTTGACGAAATACTGTCACTTGAAAATGAAAAAGGAGAAACATATGAACAAGCGAATACGCGCTTTATCGAAAAAGCTTGTGCAAAAGCTGTTCAAAAAGGTCATGAGCAAATGGAAAATATAGATGTATTTATAGGAGGAGATTTGGTCAATCAATTATCTCCTACCAATTTTGCTGCAAGACAGTTAGCACTACCATTTTTAGGCGTTTTCTCTGCATGTGCAAGCTCTATGGAATCAGTAATACTTGGTAGTCTTCTATTGGAATCAGGTAATGCCAAATCGATTTTAGCAGGGGCCTCCAGTCACCATCCAACTGTAGAAAGGCAGTTTCGGTATCCACTTGAATATGGGGCACAAAAACCTGGAAGTGCACAATGGACGGTAACAGCGGCGGGTTTTGCACTACTTCAAAAACATGCAAAAAATGCGCCAATTATTACACATGCGACGATTGGAAAAGTAGTGGATGGCGGACAAACTGACCCTTTACATATGGGAGCTGCAATGGCACCAGCGGCAAGGGATACTATAGAAAGGCATTTAAAAAATACAAATAGTAAGATGTCTGATTATGACATTATTATGACCGGTGATTTAGGAAAGATTGGATTATCCATCTTAAAGGAAATGTTCCAGGATGAAGATAGTGGTGTCATTTTACAAGATGCAGGCGCTCAATTTTATGGAGAAAATTCTTTTTTTAATGCAGGAGCGAGTGGTGCAGGTTGTTCAGCTGCCGTTTTTTTTAGTTATATATATGAACAATTAAAAAATGGTGTATTTAGTCGAGTGTTACTCGTTGCAACGGGAGCACTATTATCACCTTTAACTTTTCAACAAGGGGAAACAATCCCCTGTATTGCTCACGCTATTGAATGTCGAATGGAGAAGAGGGGATAGGATKATAACTTCATTAATTACTTCGTTTATTGTCGGTGGTCTTATTTGCGTAGTCGGTCAACTACTAATGGATGGGTTGAAATTAACACCGGCACATACATTATGTACATTAGTTGTTTGTGGTTCTATTTTAGATGGTATTGGTTTATATGAGCCATTAATCGATTTTGCAGGAGCAGGTGCTACAATTCCGATAACCTCTTTTGGAAACTCGTTAACGCATGGAGCGTTAGCTGAAGCTGAAAAACACGGGCTAATTGGTGTGTTGACCGGCATGTTTGAAGTGACGAGCTCAGGTATTAGTGCAGCAATATTGTTCGGAATAATTGGTGCATTTATTTTTCAAAAACGGAATACGACTTACTAGTTGATTCGCCCTTTTTCTTTGTACCCTCTTTGCATATGATACGTTGAAGAGGAGAGGAGGGAAAGGATATGTACGGCTACTGTGATGGAGGATATCCAGGATATTGCGGAGGTTACGGCCCTGGCTACGGATATGGTGGAAATCGTAATTCAACATTTGTATTAATCGTTGTTTTATTCATTTTATTAATCATCGTCGGAAGAAGCTTTCTCCCTTAAATCTAGAAAATCAAACTGTGAGGGGGAAAAGTAATGCAAAATTCATTTTTTAAAGCAATTGAAAATAAAACTGGAGTATCGATGGAAGAACTTTTTACGCTTGCCAATGCCATCTCATATGCTGATTTTACGGATGAAAAACAAGTGCGTAAAATAGTAAAAAAAGTTGGCAAGTTAGCGAATAAGCCAGTTTCCAAAGAGCTAGAAGATGAACTAACGAAGTCCATTTTACAAAGTGGAAGTAGTTTAAGTTTAAAAGATATAGAAAAACTTCTATAATATCCAATTGAAAACAGCATTTTCTTTCGAAAAATAAAATGAACAATGAATGCCCCAGGAAGATGACCTCTATTTTATCCGTTAAAATAGGAGCTCAAATTCACTGGGGCAAAATTGTTTGAAGCATATTCTTTTTGGGTATGCAGTATATATAAAGATGGAGGTGGAGAAGATGGGCTACATATTGCCGAATCAGCCGATACAATCGCGAGATTATGCAAATCGGATGTTAATGGACGATTATAATTTTGCCTACATTAACAATATCTATGGCGTCAAGCTGAAGTCAAGTTTTGATGAACACTTAGAAAAAGAAACTTTAGAAGACAATGAAGAAAAGCAAGGAATGGAACAAAAAGGACAAACAAACCTACCATTGTATAAAAGCTTCATCCAACCAAACCCCATTAATTTATTACCTATAATCGCAGAAATCAGCGGAAAAGGAAATAATATCAACCGTTATATTTGATGAAAATGCCGATATGTATATTGGCATTTTCTTTTTTATTTTTAGACAATTTGTCCATTCGGATTTAAGAAGAAAAATCTCAAGGAAGGCTTGAACTATAATTCAAAACTAGGCATTTGACCACTTCGACCTATCCCAGGATACATATAGATATTAGGATACTACAAAAGGAGGTTAGAAAATTTATGAATAAGAAGATGTTACTTTCACTTATCGATAAAGAACTAAAAGTAGATAGAGGCGGACCTGAGTCCCGTGTGGGTAAGCTTCTTTCCGTACAAGATGATCACTTCACGTTGCTTACTGCTGATGATGGCATTATTTATTATAATACACAACATATTAAAAGCTTAACGATTAATACAAAAAATCAATCGCAACTCGGAATTGAGATCCCAGAAGACTTCGAATACGTTGCAGCAGATAATTTCAAAGGTGTTTTGGAAAAATTAGCATTTAAATGGGTAAAAGTAAATCGTGGTGGTCCAGAAACACTGGAAGGTGTAATGGATTTTGTTGAAGACGACTTTCTTTCAATCGTGTCGAACGAAGAAGTTATCCGGATCTCATTGTTCCATATTCGAAACATTAGTTACGGAGTAAAAATTGAAAAAGCAAAAGAAGAAGACAATGCAAATGCAGCAGGAAACAATCAAGCTAAAGGAAAAAGTAATAGCAAAAACGACTCCAAACAAGCAAGTGAATAAATAAATGATGCATTCGTCGCTCCTGTTAATCAGAAGCGACGAATATTCAATGAAGGAGGCGCTCTCAAATTGCGAGAGAAAAATATGAAAACGGTATTAAGCTCCCTTATGAATATGAAAATCGGTATATATCTAGAAAACAATCAATTTGTAGAAGGTATTCTATTAAATGTTAAACAAGATTACCTAGCTGTTGATGTTAATGGGACGGTAAGTTATTACACACTAGAGCATATTCAAGCTATAACGAATAATGCGAAAGATTTTCGCATTTTCCCGGAAAGCAGTGTTCATCTAAACAGTCATGAATTAACAGACGTTTTGAGGGATTTAAAATACAATTGGGTAACTATTAATAGTTTGAGTGATCAGGCACTATTTGGAGTACTCAGTAACGTTTTGGAAGATGCTATCATTGTTATTAATAATCAAGGGCTACACTGTATAGCTAAATCACATATTGCGAATATTCATAAAGGAATGTATGAGAAGGAAAAAAACTTAATTAAAAATAATGAAAAACCAGATATAAAGAGAAATAATAATACGGAGCAGAACGCAGAGATCAGTAAAGAAAAAATAATACAAATTGAAGAAATAAACGAACTAGATGACTTAAAAGAAGAAGTAGAACAAGATTTGTACCAGCAACAAGTGGTGTTGAATCATAAAGATGAAACAAATACCACGGAATCAAAGAAATTAGATGAAGATGGTCATTCGAATATTATTAAACACCTTTTGGAACTACTAAACTCAATAGGTCAATCTATAAACCTGGTTAACACAAAATATAAGCTCCAAGAAATGGAATACAATACCCTGCAAATGGACCAGGAAAATTCACTTAGTGTAAATAATGAGTTCGAAAGTCCAGTGGGAACAAACAGTGAAGAAGCAATTCAGGAAACAATAGTTCCAAAAGTTGAACCCATGCATGCTTCGTTCGAAAAAACAATAGAAGTGCCTAAACATGTGGACGAAGTAATTGATTCAACTAACAAAGTGAAAGAAGAGCAAATCATCCATCCAGAACCTTCCATTAGAAAAAACGAAAGAAGAATACTTCTAACACCTTGGAGTAAAATGAACTACGACCAAAATGAAATTACTATTCCTTTAACAAAAATCAAAGAAAGTTCAACTGAAGTTGAATTACCTATAATGGAATATCAAAAATTAATAGATGAAGAGCATAATGTTCCAACAATAAATAAAGTGCAAAAAATAGCAGAATTAAATGTAGCGAAGGAATCACAAGAACTTAATGAAGAAGTTGCCACACACACAACGGTAACTATAAAAAGTCCTTGGGAGAGAGAAACGACGTTAGAAGAGCAAGATCTTCCAGCACCAAATACTCACCTCGAAATGGTAGAAATGGATGTTTTAATAGAATCACAAGAACCTGCTGATCTAGTTGCCGTACACACAACTGAAACACTAATTAGTCCTCGGGAGAGAAAAGAAATGTTAGAAAAGCAATACTATGCACTAATGAGACATGCAGAACAAAATTCGCTCAATTCGGAACACCATTTTGCAACCTATAAATCCATCCATCCAGCCCCTTTCGTGAATGAAACAAACAACGATCATGAGAATGATGAATCCCCCAAAAACCGCATGGAGGAACGTAAAAAAGGCGAAAAAGCGATGTTAGAGAAACAATTTTATTCTTTAATGAGGCATGCGGCGAAGATGTATCGTCAATTGCGAGACTTTTAAAAAATGAAACAAGAAAAATTAAAAGGAGATGGGCCCTTGAATAAAACTATTCAAAGTCTTATCAAGGAAGTTATTAAAATAGAAGTTTCAGGGAAAAAATTAATTAATGGTACAGTGATTGATTTAGGAAGTGATATGCTCGTACTTTTTAACGGTACAAATTTTATGTACATCCCTTTCGAGCATATACAAAACTTTGAAATAGATCAAAACAATGAAGAGGATATCCAGGATCCTACAGAAAACCCGAGTATAAAAGCTTTAGAAAATCAACTGGAGTTGTCATTTAAAGAAACACTAGAACTTGCAATGGGTAGGTATGTGGAAATATATGTGACAGACAACCAAGCTCTGTATGGTCAAATAACAAGTGTTCAAGACGATTATTTCGTATTTAATTCTCCTATTTATAAAACGATGTATATTCCAATCGCTCATCTAAAATGGCTAATTCCATTTACTCAAAATGAAAGTCTTTATGGGTTAGATGAAAAGAGAGGCATAGTACAGTCCAATAGTGAAGTGCTTGCAAATACATTTATTAAGCAAATTGAAAAGTTTGTTCATAAAATCGCCGTATTTAATATTGGCGGCATAAAAAGTCATAATGGAAAAATAAATTCTATCGAGGATCAAATGATGGAAGTACAAAAAGCAAGATCAAATGCTATCTATTTAAACATTGATCATATAAAAACCCTTCACCTAGTGTAAAAAACGTAAAAATAGCAACTGCAAGAAGTGTGAAAAATGCATACTTCTTGCAGTTGCTATTTATGTTCTTTCAAAAAATTAAAATGCCTTATGGACATACATCTCAGTTCAGGCGACTTGTGGTGAATATACATACATGGAATGGACAAACAAAAAAGGAGAGGAAATGGTACATGTATGAGTTTACAGATAGGAATCGCCAGTTTGGTATTCCTTGCGACTATGTTAGTCATTTTTTGGAGGCCTAAAGGACTGAATGAAGCATGGCCAGCGTCAATTGGCGCAGCGATTATTTTACTTGCTGGAATTGTATCCCAAGCAGATATTATGGATATCATCAGTAAAATTGGTGGTGCTTCCATAACAATTATGGCAACGATTGTAATGGCTGTTATATTAGAGAGTTTTGGATTTTTCAACTGGGCAGCTGCAAGGCTTGCCAATTTAGCGAAAGGTTCTGGTTACCGTCTATATTGGTACATCCAATTGCTATGTTTTTTGATGACATTATTATTTAATAATGACGGAAGTATTTTAATAACAACTCCAATTCTAATATTACTACTTCATAATCTCCGTCTTAAGCCACATCAGCAACTTCCGTATTTATTAAGCGGTGCACTCATTGCAACAGCTTCCAGTGCACCTATTGGCGTAAGTAATATTGTTAACTTAATCGCTTTAAATATTGTGGAAATGTCTCTATGGATGCATACTGCAATGATGTTTGTTCCTGCTACATTAGGTTTGTTGTTTATGTCATTCTTGATGTATCTCGTTTTAAAGAAAAAACTACCCAAAACATTGCCAGATGCAGCAGTAGATATTGAGGAACATTTTTTCACGAAAAATTTCCACCCTTTAAAAATGAAGACTTCAATAGAAACAAAACAGAAACGAACAAAATTTATGTTGAAAATATTACTATTTGTTTTTACAATGCGTTGCTTACTTTTTGTAGCATCGTATATAAACGTCCCTATTGAATTTGTAGCAGTATTCGGATCATTTGTCCTACTTATGTGGAGATGGTATCAATTGGGAACCAACCCATTAGATATATTGAAGAAGACACCTTGGCATATCCTAATATTTGCGTTCTCCATGTATGTAATTATTTACGCTTTAAATAACGTGGGTCTAACCCACTTACTAGTACAATGGTTTGAACCTATTGTAAATCAAGGTCTTTTCCAAGCAAGCTTTATAATGGGTGGATTAGTATCCATACTTTCCAACTTGTTTAATAACCACCCGGCCTTAATGGTTGGAACGATAACCTTAACGGAGATGGGCTTAGATCCTATCACATTAAAAACAATTTATCTTGCCAACATTATTGGTAGTGATATGGGGTCCTTATTACTACCTATTGGTACCTTGGCCTCGCTTATTTGGATGCATATATTAAGGAAAAATAAGGTGAAAGTTACTTGGAAGGACTATTTAAGTGTAACGATCATAGTTATCCCAATTTCCACAATCGTCACATTGACACTATTATTTTTCTGGGTACAGTTAGTTTTTGCAAATTAAACTTGGGATTTTAGGAATAGTGCTTCTTACGAATAGGATTTTCCAGATTGTCCTCTTCTAAGACACACTATCTCGAAAAGTAGGTGTGCAGGGAAATTTCTTAATGGCAATATTCCTGCACAGCTATAGTTAAATGAATAAAAGAATCCATTGTTAAAAACGTCTTTTTTCCTCTTACGAATTTTAAAAAAGATAAGGGGATTTCAAGATGTAATTAGTATGGATTCTTTATAAATTTTGAGATATAGAATGATAGGGAAAATGAATGCTTATATAGTTTCAACGCTGCATCTATGAAATTCCTAGCAATGCTCCAAACGTATAATAAAGTGAAATGCAATTGATAATTTTTTGTTATTGGTTTTAAAACAGTCCTAGTATGTATATGCTAAAGCGAGTATAAGTGATACAAAACAAGAGTATCTTTTAGTTGGAAAAAAAAGTGGAATGCATTAATGGCGCATCCCACTTATATTAGTTCCTACTATTATAAACTTTTATCCATTGCACGATGTGGAATTCCCGCTTCTAAAAATTCAGGGGATGTAATCGTATAACTTCTTTTTTCATAAAATGGAATAGCATAGCTTTGTGCATTTAACTTCAGCTTTTGAAAACCATTAGAAAATGCATAATCTTCCATGCATTGCATCATTAAATTGCCAAAACTTTTACCGCGATACGATGGTAAAATACAAACACGCTCTACTTTACCAATAGTTGGTTCGGTCGTACGAATACGGCCTGCACCAAAAGGTATCTCTCCATCATATGCAACAAAATGAACTGCCTCTGCATCGTATTCATCTAACTCCAGATGAAGTGGCACATCTTGTTCCTCTACAAAGACTTTTCGTCGAACGACGATTGCATCTTCATATTCTTTTTCTGTTTCTACTTTTTTTGCGATAACCAATACTTATTCAGCTCCAGACAATCTAAATGTTTCGTAAACGGTCCAAGAACCATCTTCTAGTTGATATAACAAATGAAGGCGATCGATTTGTTCTTCAAATTCTGCACCTATCATCTTTAACTGAGGATAAATATCGTCGTGTTCACTTGCGTTTAATTTTTGTGCAATAGTAATATGTGGTACAAATGCATAGCTTTCTTCGTCATTAAATCCAATTGCATTTAAGTTTTTGTGCAACGAGAGTAAATCTTCTGTTGGTTCTACCTTGAAGTAAATAGCATTCGTAACAGGAGCAAATGAACTAACTTTAGACGTTTTTAACGTAAACGGTTTATGTTCTTTTACAACCTTTGCTACATTTTCTGCAATTTGCTTGATTTCGTCCTCGTTTGCCTCGAATACGCCTTTAACCGTCATATGCGGTGTGATTAATGCATAATGAGGGTCATAGCGCTTTCTATAAGAGTTAGCAAAGTCCTGTACTTTTTTAGATGGGAAAGCAACAATACCGTATTTCATTTTTTATTACCTCCTCGAAGTTTTTATAGACCACATTACTAGTATAACAAAAAATAATTTATAAACCGAAATTGTTTTGTAGTGATCTTTTCATATCTGGTTGCCAAAGCTTCCAAGTATGGTCGCCATCTAATTCGTCATAATACGTGGAAAATCCTTTTTTTATTATTAAATTATGCAATTTTCTGTTTGGGGTGACGAAATCGGTTAATAATCCGTCTCCCGTTTTGACAGCAAGCTCGTCTTTTCCAAAGACATGATAAAGAGAAAAGGCATGTACTTCTTTATGTTTTTCCACTTGAGCTAATACATACTCATTTACGAGTGGGGAATGTAAAATAACTTTTCCTACTATATTTGGATATTGAAGCGCTGTCAGTAAAGACACTGTTGCAGCTAAAGAATCCCCGATTAATGCGCGTCCCATGCCAACTTGATAAGTCGGATAGTTAGCATCTATGTATGGGATAAGTTCATGAGCTAAAAATCGAATATATGCTTGGTGCTTCTTCCCTTCTGGATGATACTTTTCTCTGCGATCTTTGACGTTTTTGTAAGGGACACCAACAATGATTAAGTTTTCAATTGCTTGTTGCTCATATAATTCATCTGCAACTCTCGTAATGCGTCCTAACTGAAAATAATCTTTTCCATCATTTGCGATAAGAATAGAATACTTATACAATGGGGAATAATTAGGCGGTAAGTAAATAAGTAATTGCATTTCTTCTTGCAATGCGTCGCTAAACAGTGTTAAGTCTTGTATAACTCCTCGGTTCATTATAGATCCTCCTACAAGTAATCATGTTGTATAGAAATTGTAACATATACATGAACAGAGGTATAATAAACATCCAACAAAAAAATAGGGCATTTCGTAAGACTTTAAAATTGCATATATAGTAAGTACAAAGGTTTGAAAAAATTAGACAAGAGGGGGTAATTTTATTGGATAGACAAACGTCCAGAGTACATTCAAGAACAGTGGAAAAGGCTGCAAATGATGCATTACTTAGAAGAGGTGTAACGATTGAAGAAATTGCTAAAATCGTCTTTGAAATGCAAATGCCGTACAATAAAGGTTTGACAATTGAACACTGTGTAGAATCGATTAAAAGTGTTTTGAAAAAAAGAGAAATGCAGCATGCCATTTTAGTCGGCATAGAACTAGATGAGCTTGCAGAGAAGAAAATGTTATCTGCACCATTACAACAAATTGTAGAGGCGGATGAAGGATTATTTGGTGTAGATGAAACAATAGCACTAGGAGCAGTGTTTACGTATGGTAGTATTGCGGTTACTACTTTTGGTCATTTAGATAAAAATAAAATTGGTATTATCTCCAAGCTTGATACGAAGATTGGGAATGGGGTGCATACTTTTTTAGATGATATCGTCTGTAGCATTGCGGCAAGTGCTGCATCTCGCCTAGCCCATCGTACCAGAGATTTAGAAGAAGCAAATGAGACATTTGAGGATATAACACCTGAAGAAACTGCTCCTGAATCGAACATAAAAGACGTGCGAACATAATTAAACTGTCAAAAAATCCTGAGTTGCTTCATCAAGTGATTTGGGTTTTTTTATTGTGCGTGTTATAGGGAAACTGCGTGGTAGTGAGGCGACTAAAGTGTCCGCTGTGATTTTCGCTACAGGACGGACGCTTTCCGTGGGGTGAGTGATGAGCCTTCACCGCCGCTTGCGCGTACGTTGTGAAGTCTCATCTTACTCAGGCAGAGGAACAAAGGCTAAGAACGCCACATCGTGTGGCAACGCCTTCGTGACCAACATCGTGTTGGCC
>NZ_JBFTLO010000051.1:0-11065 GCF_056396485.1 Psychrobacillus sp. 05T411
CCACTGGCCACTGGTTATAATATAACCAGTGGTTAGTTATGTGTCAATATTCAGCCATTTCACAGATTTTCTAACTAAACCCGAGGCCATATGAAAAAACCCCAAAATTTTTGGGGGTTTTAGTTATTCTAACTCCGATTCATTGATCCACAAAACATTTTCAAGGTCGATCACATCATTCCAAATGGAATTTCCATTTGATAATTCGAGTGGATCCATTACTTTTTCGGATTTATCATAAGGCAACCAATGAAAAGTAAAGTATTGTGGATAATTCATAAAGTTAGTAAATAAGTCTGTCTCGTTTGGTGAAAGCTTATTTTCTGACTGAATGACAGAAATCCATTCATTTGGCATTTGCATACTACCATATGGTCTTTCTGAAATTTTTATTTTTTCTTCCATTTGTAGGCCTGGAAAGTAATGTTCCACATTGTTACTCACATGATAGTTCCTTCTCTTCATCAAGTAAAACTTCATGAAATCAACATTAGACTGCTCTGAAAAGTTCCACACTATTTGATAAGAAGATGGATCTTTTTTGTCTGTCTTCCATACTATGGGATGTCCGGCTGTGGCAATATAGACTATTTTCCATTTTCCATTTTTCCATTCCCATAAGCTTATTCCATTAGCGTTCGCATCTGAAATAAAGGGAACATATACATGCTGCTCATCTAGGAAAAAAGTATTTTGGAAAACTTCTGCACCGGCTTTCGGAAAAACACTGTTTATCTCATCTAAAACTTGCTCATCAGAAGGAAATGGCTTTGGTTCCAAAAAAGAGAATGAGTAAACGATAACTACCACAAATATAACTCCAACAACTCCTATAAAGCTCCAAAATCTTTTTTTCGTCATATTATTTTTCCTCCTCTATAAGTAATTCGTCGGATTGAAAATAATACTGCTTGTTCGGAGCTGCTATTAAAAGTCCTTTTCCATCTCTTTCGATATAAATAGTTGGAGCTAATCCGCTTCCCCATTTTGGTAAGGTATCTATAAGTAAGTATGGGAATCGTTCCTTCCTTTTCCCAGTCCCTGCCTCCATATAGGTTTCCGTATACCATTCATCACTAAAAAATGTTTTAGGTTTTAAATTATGTATTTGCTTCTGCAGGTTTTCTTTCACTAGCATATGCTCTTTTGCAGATGGATGAATGGCAATAACTGACTCATTTTCTATGTTTGAAATATATGTTAGCGGTTCATTTTCTGGATAAACTAGGTGATCGATAGGTATAGCAATGAATGTAGTGCTCAAGAAAATGAAATTAGCCCAAAAGCCAAGCCATGCAAAAGGTCGATATTTCTTCCAGCGTCCGTCTTTTCTTTTTAAAAATGCGTACAAGATCCATACGCCCAGTGGTAAAATTGCAATCTGAAGGAGTGTATCGAATGCATTCCAATTAATCGAAAATGAAAAGAGGCCTACTAGGATAACAATAAGCATTTTCCAAGCTTTTGGCTTTTCCAATTGTTTTTTATAGAGGTGAAATGCCAGTATCCCAACGATTAACCAACCCAGTATAGATGTTGCTATTTCTATGATGTTTCCATTCCACAAGAATATCATCCCCCTCATTTCCTCAAATTCGACAAAACTTCCAGTATTACCTTCAAAGCTTATGTAAAAAAGGCGTTACCCTCGAATATTCCGAATAGGAATACTCAATGAAAATAACTTATCACTCCTTTCAGACCATAAGCGCAAGAAAAAGGACGAAAACAGCAGTTCTAACTTGCTAAGATGAATCTAGGAGGTATAAATATGAACAACATTCAAAGATTCAATCAGCTTCATCAATCTACCGAGCCATTATTTTTAGGTAATGCATGGGACCTACTGTCAGCTTTAACTTTAGAAAAAGCTGGTTTCCAAGCAATCGGAACTACTAGTTGGGGAGTAGCTAATTCACTTGGTTTAAAAGACGGAGAACTAGTCGATTTTGATCGGCATTTACGGATTATTCGAATCATTACTAAGCATGTCACTGTTCCGGTTTCTGCGGATATTGAAGCTGGTTACGGAGATACTGTAGAAACAATAGTCCAAAATGTTTTAAAGACAGCAGACGTCGGGGTCGCGGGTATAAATATAGAAGACTCCCTCAAAAAACAAGAGGGTTTAAGAGATATCTCCCAGCATGCAAAGCTTCTATTCGAAATAAGAAATGCTTTAGAACACAGTGGTTTTAAAGATTTCTTCATCAATGCTCGAACGGATACGTATCTCCAAAAGAAAAACCCTCTTTCGGTAACGATTGAACGAGGAAAGGCATACGTGGATAGTGGGGCAAGCGGAATTTTCGTTCCTGGTGTGACGCTAGATGAGGATATTAAAGAAATTTCATCGAAAATAAAAGCCCCACTGAATGTTTTATCTTTACCTGGACTAACTGATTGTAATAAGCTTAAAGCATTAGGAGTGCAACGATTTAGCTTTGGTAATGCATTATCTGATAAAGTCATTGCTTTTATGGAAATGAATGCTACACAATTATTAGCTTTAAAAGATACAGCACATTTGTATGAAGATTAAACTAGAAAGGACAGGAAGATGTATGCCAGTTATGATCAATCTTACATTTGAAGAAAAGTGGGAAAAAATTATTGCTTGCGACCAGACATATGATGGACTATTTTATACCGC
This sequence comes from Psychrobacillus sp. 05T411, assembly GCF_056396485.1. Lineage (NCBI taxonomy): Bacteria > Bacillati > Bacillota > Bacilli > Caryophanales > Bacillaceae > Psychrobacillus > Psychrobacillus sp. 05T411. The sequence continues at coordinate 2,654 of NZ_JBFTLO010000051.1, forward strand.
TGTGAAGACAACTAGAATCTATTGCCGGCCTTCCTGTCGCTCTAGAAAACCAAAGAAACAAAATGTAGAGTTTTATCTGGATAAAGAAAAAGTAGAAGAGGATGGTTTTCGCGCTTGTAAAAGATGTAAACCAGAAGTGCTTCATTCTCCTAATACGCAATTCGTTCAAAGTGTTATTACATTCTTGATCAACCATTCAAATGAAAAAGTTCTGCTGCAAGACATAGCAAATCACGTTGGAGTAAGTACTTATTATTTGGATCGTCTTTTCAAACAAGAGACCTCTGAAACTCCACGTATGTATTTAGAAAAAGTAAGAATTGATAAGGCGGCACACTTGTTGAAACATACAAATAAAACAAATTTAGAAGTTTGCTATGAAGTTGGCTTTCAAAGCACATCTAACTTTTACAAAGTATTTTTTCGTTTTAAAAATTGTACTCCGAGTGAGTACCGAAAGAAGGTGGCTGTTATATGAGTAAACTATTTCAAGTAGATTATCAAACTCCCATTGGGGTTTTAGAAATCGTCGGTACGGATGAATCAGTCCATTCTATCCTTTTTGCAGAGCAAGATGTGATCGTACATCCATTAACAGAGGAAACTCCTACGGTGCTTAAAGAATGCTACGTTCAGATGGATGAATATTTTAAAGGGGATCGGCGAGAATTTTCATTTTCCTCTATTAGCGTAGGTACAGAATTTCAAAAAAGTGTGTGGAATGCGTTAACCACTATTCCCTATGGTGAAACGGGATCTTATAAAGACATTGCGATTAGCATTGGAAATGAAAAAGCCATTCGTGCAGTAGGAAGTGCAAACGGCAAAAATAAGCTAAGTATCGTAGTTCCTTGTCATCGAATTATCGGTTCTGACGGAAAACTAACTGGATATGCAGGTGGCTTGTGGAGAAAAGAATGGTTACTTGCGCATGAAAAAGGTATTACTAGACTTCCAATTTGATTGGGGGTCTTTTTTCTTTGATCCCGTTGCTGATTTATCCTCATTAACGGTATGGTATATGTGAAATTTTTATTGGAACGGTTGGATACCCTACATTTTTCAAATAATATTTAAGGCTTCTTGCCGTGAACTCATTCGTTCCGGAAGGTCCTACTGTTAGTTGATTGATTGGGAGTTTGTTATCATTTTGCGTCACTTTGTTATGTGTTAACAATTCGATATATGGCAAAATGATATTATCGCGGGCGCGGAATTTTAGTTCGTGCTGATAGGGCATGCTTTTGGAGTTAGTTACGATGATTCGCCATTCTTTTTCTTCAGAGAACGTAGAATGCTTAAAGAGTGGCAGGAAATATCCGATTGTTCTAGCGACTTCTTTCGGAGTATATGCTGGTTTTGCGGTATTCATTTCTGTCCTAACTAATGCGATTTCGATAATGCGGTGGATTACTTGCTCTTGTAATTGATGATTGTAAATGACTTTTCGCGGGAAAAAGTTTTCTTCGCTTAAGTGAAAGGATACGTCAAAAAGAGCAGCATAGTCAAAGCCAATAGATACACCATGTTTGCTACGACTATACCCTCTCCATTGACTAAGTAAATCTTCACTTTCACAAAAAGATACGACAAAAATATCGGTATCTTGTTCCTCTAATATTGTAAATACTTCTTCCAAATAGGCACGTCTTGGATTTTCTTTCGGAAACTCCTGTATTAAGTTTTGTACAATCGCTTCACATATTTCCAAGCCGTGGCTATATTCTTTGGAATCATTCATAAACTTTATATGGGAAGCCCAAAACGTTTTATTGCTAATAATCCCTTGGGCTCCTTCTAAATTTGTATAATGATACAATGCAGTAATATCTTTCGTAAAATGCTTTTTGAACTCTTTACTAATGAATGGAATAAGCGACCTGGAATCGATTGATCTGTTGTTCATTTCTGATTTAAACTGTTCATTCGACATCTTTATTCCTCCACTCTTCTAATTCCTTTGACTTCATCGGCTTTGCAAAATAATATCCTTGGATAATTGGATCTTTACATGTCGCGACTAAAAACTCTACTTGTTCTTTCGTTTCGACTCCTTCAAATACAATGCTTAAGTTCAATGACTCTCCAAGCCCTATAATCGCTTGAATAATCGAAGAATCCTTTTTCGAATGTGGGATTTCATCGATAAACGACTTGTCTATTTTTAACGTAGATATTGGCATTTGCTTTAAATAAGATAAAGAAGAGACCCCTGTTCCAAAATCATCCAATGCTACGGAGAATCCTTCTTGGCGAAGAACGCTTACTGCACGCATCGCTTCCGCAATATTTTTCACAAAAGTCGTTTCTGTAATTTCTAGCTCCAACTGGGCTGGTTTTATATCATAATCTTTTAATGTATGCTTTAATACTTCCAATAATCTCGGGGAGGTGACATATTGCCCTGGAATATTAATGGCTACTTGACCATAAGGGATTTTCTCCACCTTCCAACTGGAAATTTGACGACAGACAAGCTTAATAATCCAATCCGTTACATCCATCATTCGATCATGATCTTCTAAAATAGGAATAAACACGCCTGGGGAAAGCATTCCATAGATGGGATGATTCCACCTTAATAATGTTTCGACTCCCATTATTTCATTTGTTGACATGCTAACTTTTGGTTGAAATACAAGATAGAGCTCCCCTTTAAGCATTGCACCAAATACATCATCTGCAATTTCTCTTTCAAACGTATACGTATGAATAGTCGGATCATATGTTACTACCTCATGGGTGTACAAAACGGATGGATGATTTAATACACTTAGTGCATTTGTATATATGCTCGGTGCTTCCTTGTAATTGTAAGCTTTTGAAATTGCACATGTCGATTGGATCGTCACTTCCTGATTACCAATAAAAAACGGCTGGCCAAGTATTTCCGCCACTTTCTCCATTTCTTCTTGCATTTGCTTTTCGTCATACATATCCTTTGTTAAAAAAGCAAAACGATTGCCTTCTATTCGATATAAATCTACCATTTTGGAAGTAGATGACTCTAACAAACTGGCCACTCGTTGGATAACCTCGTCACCAAATTGATAATCATACTCTCTATTCACTTTTTCCAAGTCATGTATATGCCAAATAGCTAAATGCTCAGGAAATACTGGTTTTCCTAACTTTTGCTCAAATAAACGACGATTAGGTAATTTAGTTAACACATCAAAGTAATTAGCTCGGTATTCTACATAACGATCTACCAGACTAGAAAATAGTAAAGACCCAAGTAAAACAATCATTCCTATAGTTACACTTACTGCGACCCCACTCATATCCATCATATGCATTTGATGGATATCTGCGGTAAAATCATTCGGAACGTAAAAGGTAATAGCTGCCATCCCAGTGTAATGCATACTGGAAACAGCAAGTCCCATAACGATAGCAGTTATAAGCTGGATAAATTTATTCACTACATAACGATGGAAACCAGAAAATATATACACTGCTATAACAGAAACAATTACTGCAATAACGATAGATGCTATAAAAAGTGCTTTATCATATGCATAAAGAATATCCATCTCCATTGCATACATTCCGATGTAATGCATGGAAGAGATGCCTACTCCCATTACAACTCCAGCAAGTATATATGTCCAATAGGTTCTATTCGAAAGACTAGCAAAATAAAATGCAAAAAAAGATGCTACCATTGCTGGTATTATAGATACAACTGTTAACAATTTATGGAAACGCATTTCTACAGGCAATGAATAGCCACTCATGCCTATAAAATGCATCGACCATATTCCAAACCCCATTGCTATAGAGGCTAGTACTAACCATATGTTTCGATGAATAAAACCATTTTTCTGTGCTCGATCGTTCATGGAAATCGCTGTGTAAGAAGAAACTACTGCAATAATAACCGATAATAGGACAAGTGGAATGGAATAACTTCCATGTAATTCTATAAAATTGTCTCCAGGAGGAGTCGTGAACATGCTCGTCACTCTTTTCTTCATATACAATATTGTTGATAAATAATCACCCTCTTTGTATCGACAAGTTGATTATTTTCTTTAGATGTCATAACTCTTAAGTTAATTGAGGACTTTTGTTCGAAACTTCACTATTTGGATGTAAAAATTCGTGGATCCAGCCAATTAGTTCATTAGATTTCATTGGTTTTGCAAAGTAGTAACCTTGTATTACAGGAGTCCCACATGCTGTCTTTAGAAAATCCACTTGACTCTTTGATTCTACACCTTCAAAAATAATAACTAAATCCAAAGACTCACCTAGTCCAATAATCGCTTTAATAATAGAAGAGTCTTTTTCCGARTACGGAACTTCGTCGATAAATGATTTGTCAATTTTCAAGGTAGATATAGGTATTTGTTTCAAATAAGACAATGAAGATACCCCTGTACCAAAATCATCAAGTGCTACGGTAAAGCCTGCTTGTTGGAAATTACGTACTGCTTTCGTTGCTTCCTCCATATTTTTCATAAAGCTTGTTTCGGTAATTTCTAATTCGATTTGCTGTGCTTTCGTCTTATAAGCAGAAATTGTAGCTTGCAAGACGTTCAATAGTCGCGCGGAAGTGACGTATTGACCTGGTATATTAATGGCTACTTTCGGTATGATTAGTCCCTCTTTTTCCCATTCTGAAATTTGTTTACATACACGATCGATTACCCAATCTGTTACCTCAATCATTTGATGATATTCTTCTAAAATAGGTATAAATACGCCTGGTGAAATAAACCCATGGATCGGATGATTCCATCTAAGTAATGCTTCGACTCCAGTGATTTCATCCGTTTTTCCATTTACTTTCGGCTGATATACAAGAAACAGCTCTTCGTCACGCATGGCTTTTGTAATACTTTCTGCAATTTCACGATCGAATGTATATGTATGTATAGACGGATCAAAATGGAGAACGTCGTGATTATACAGAATCGATCGATGATTTAATACGGCAAGCGCATTAATATAAATATTTGCAGCTTCCTCCTTATTATTTGCTTTAGATATAGTACATACCGCTTGCAGAAAAACTTCTTTCTCATGAACGACGAGGGGTTGTCGAAGCACATCGGATATGCGATCCATTGATTGTTGTAAGTGAACGGAGTTTTTTACTAAAAAGGCAAATCTATGACCTTCTATTCTATAAAGTTCCGCCTTCGGAGGTGCAAATTTTTTAAAAATAGAAGCAAGATGTTGAATTACTTCATCTCCAAATTGATAATTATGCTCTCTATTTACATGATCCAAGTCATGTAAATGCCAAATAGCAAGATATTGTGGAAAGTCATGTTTTTTTATTTTTAGTTCAAATAGTCGACGATTGGGGAGATTAGTTAATATATCAAAATTCACTGCTTTATATTCTATATATCTATCTACCACAGTTGATAATATTAATATCCCCAGTAAAATAACCATTCCAATTGTAATATTAACTACTAGTAAATCCATATTAATCATTCGAAAGGCAGAAGGGGTTGGATAAAAGTTTTTAGGAATATAAAAACGAATCGATGCCATGCCAATATAATGCATACTACAGACGGCTATGCTGAGAACGATTGAAGCTAGTAGCTGAGAAAGCCGAGAACCTTTAATATTTCCATATATCCAGTTTGAAAAAATGGAAAATATAAAGGTAGCAATTATGGCAAGAGCTAGTACTACAACATTTACTGTATAATAAGCTTCTATTTTCATAGCAAGCATAACAACGTAAAAGGTAACAACAGTTCCAATACCCATTATTACTCCTGAAAGATGCTTCAACCACGATGGCCTTGCCGTTCGTTTTGCTATATAAAATGAAAGAAATGACGCGAGGAGTGCTGGAACAATAGAGATTACGGTTAGAAAACGATCGAAACGAAAAGCTATTGGTAAAGAAAAAGCAAACATTCCTATAAAATGCATGGACCAAATTCCAAATCCCAATGCAATAGCACCTAATACAAACCACACATTTTGCGGGAATATAGTGTGATATTCCGTACGATTGTTCATTTCTAATGTTGTATAGGAAGCGATACAAATTAAAAAGAATGAAATAATTACAATTGGTATTGAGTATTCAACATCTAGGCCGATTACATTTGATAAATCGCCATTTCGATACACGATTACCACCTCTTTTAATGGATAATTATACTAAAACTATACCATAATCCCCGACTATTCATAGTAAATTATAGGTAAATAATACAGGATAAAACGGGGTAAAAGTAGGTCGTTCCTAACCAACAAAAATAGCTTAAGGAACCAGAGAAAATAGGCCAAAAATGATTTGCTCAAAGCAAACCAAGTTTTAATACTTATATAAAAAAAACGACCTCTCTCCAGAAAGGTCGTTAAAACTTAATATTAATACGCTGTCCAGCCAGCATCTGCTGTTATTACCGTTCCATTTACAAAACTAGACTCCTCTGAGGCAAGGAATAATGCAACTTTTGCAATTTCTTCTGCTTTGCCGTTGCGTGGATTAAGTGCTAGTCCAGCCTGTGTTCGTCCAATACCAAATGCATTAATATTTGTCATCGACGAACCAATATTGGTTTCAACTCCACCAGGTGCAATTGCATTACATCTGATGCCTTGTGGCGCATACATAAATCCTGTGTTTTTCGTAAATCCAACTACTGCATGTTTAGAAGCAGTGTAAGTTGCCCCAGCACGTGCACCATATAATCCACCAGCCGATGCAACGTTCACAATAACACCTTGTTGTTTTTCTAAGAAGATTGGCATTACTTTACGTGTTGCACGCATGACACTCGTTGTATTTACCGCAAAGATTAGCTCCCATTTATCGTCTTCGATATCACCAGCTGCTTCAAAGTTATCCATAATACCAGCATTATTTACTAAAATATCAACAGTTCCATATTCGCTAACTGTCGTATCAATGAGATTTTGAATATCCTCTTCTTTTGCCACATTCGCTACAACAGCGATTGCTTCCCCACCATTTGCTTTAATTTCTTCTACTGTTGAGTTTGCAGATGCTTCATTTATATCGGAAACTACTACTTTTGCTCCTTCTTTTCCATATAAGGTTGCAATTTCTTTGCCCATCCCTGATCCTGCTCCTGTTACTACCGCTACTTTGTCTTGAAGTTTCATTTTCATCTACACCCTTCCTACTTACTTATCAGTTTTATTGAACAGATGTACAATAAGTTCTTTCAATTTATAGTATAATCAATGTACACTACGCCATTCAATCAGCAAAAGGGGCAATTATTGTCCCTTAACATACAGTGGAGGCCTAAAATGTCTACTAAATCTTTTTATCAAGATAGAAGAATTAGAAAATCGAAAGCAGCTTTGCAAGAATCGCTTATTTCTTTAATGAAAGAAAAAGACTTTAAAGAAATATCAATAACTGATATTGTGCAAACTGCTGATTTAAATCGGGGTACATTTTATAAGCATTATCAATATAAAGAAGAGCTATTAGAAGAAGCTATCGACGATGTAATTAAGGATTTGATAGATTCTTACAGAGAACCTTATCAAGATGTAGAGGTTTTGATTGTAAGTAACTTGTCCTCTTCTACTATTAAAATATTTGATCATGTGGAGAAGCATTCTAACTTTTATTCATTGTTAGTTAAATCGAACGTATTATTTGAATTACAAAAAAGAATTTGTGATGAATTAAAAAAACTTGTATTACAAGATATCACTAATCATCCATCGCAAAATCATATTAATGCCAATCTTATTGCAAGTTACCAAGCACATGCCATTTGGGGACTGATTAGTGAATGGATTCAAAGTGAGTTTATTTATTCTTCTACTTATATGGCAGAGCAACTATTAGCTATTCTTCATTCAAATGCTTCTAACAACACGTATAAAATTACGGAACAAAAGTGCTAAAGCACCTACACATCCCTAGATATGATAAATAAAAATAATAAATATTAATGTAATACCGCACATAATAGGGAAACTGCGACGTAGTGCATTGACTAGTGACCGCTAGGATTTCCGCTACAGGACGGACGCTTTCCGTGGGGCGAGTGATGAGCCTTCACCGCCGCTTGCGCGTACGTTGTGAAGTCTCATCTTACTCAGGTAGAGGAACAAAGGCTAAGAACGCCACATCGTGTGGCAACGCCTTCGTGACCAACATCGTGTTGGCCTCCATTGGAGTCGCCGCCTGCAGCGAAAATCAATGRAAATGGCTAAATTATTGAGATCCCATATTAACAATAAATGGTTGAACGTGACAATAAGATAGCTGAACACGACAAACTAGTCGACTAGATGCAGCCCAGGTGTGTTCGGCGGGCTTTAGGACATATAATTCCTATAATAGGTCGGAATTATAGTTGTCTCACATCAAGTAAAGAGCCATTTTGAGAATTGGTTGCTTTCACGAGTAATTTGGTTGCTCTCGTGCTGATTTAGTTG
>NZ_JBFTLO010000052.1:0-10778 GCF_056396485.1 Psychrobacillus sp. 05T411
AAAGTGATGAAGCGTAACGCATATGGTTTTCGTCGCTTCGATCACTTTCGGGCAAAGATTTTATTAAATATAAAGTATAAAGAAATAGGGGTACATCTTGGTTAAGGGCTGGGTGAAAATCACATCACCCCAACATTTGACGTTGAACCCTTTTTTATGGATGAACTTATTGCACATTATTGGTATTTAGAATATCTTTAATTTCTTCCATTGAAACATTTATCGCATTAGAAATTTCTTCAGCTGAAAATCCTTTTGCAAGCATTCCAAGTATAATTGCTTCTCTTTCTGCTTTTTTACCTTCTTCTATTCCTTTTTCTAGCCCTTTTTCCATTCCGTCTAACCGTGCATCTTCTTCTCTTTGAATCTGGTCTCTCAAATGAATTTCACACGAGATAGCATTCCTTTGTTTCTGGATTTTGGCTTAAGCGTTCAATCTCCTTAAGTGCTTCTTCCCTTTCCAAAGTATCCATTTTTAGCACTCCTTCAAAAGCATAGATAAATCATTGAACATCTTTTGCATTCAATATTTCTTCTACTACTTCCAATGAAACATTTATCGTATTAGAAATTTCGTTAGTTGAAAATCCTTTTGCAAGCATTCCAAGTATAATTGCTTCTCGCTCTGCTTTTTTGCCTTCTTCTATTCCTTTTTCTAGCCCTTTTTCTAGCCCTTTTTCCAGCCCTTTTTCCATTCCGTCTAATCGAGCATCTTCTTCTCTTTGAATCTGGTCTCTCAAGTGAATTTCACGTGAGATGGCTATCGCTCTTGTTTCCGGATCTTGACTTAATCTTTCTATTTCTTTGAGCGCTTCTTTGAATACGGGGCTCTCCATCGCTAATTCCTCCTTCCTTTTTTTATCGCCGTTCATAAATATTAACCATTTCTCTAGTGAATCTGTTTCAAGATCGATATTTGGTGGAACTTTAGGTAATTCCAACACATGAATTTCTATATGTTTTGTAAAGATGGATCCATCTTCACTATCTATTAATTGAAATTTACTATGGAAATGTTCTTTTGGCAACAGATTGAAATCGGTTATAAGAATTTGGGTTGCTTTTTTTAACTTAGAGTAAGAATCGTTCACTTTATCTTGTATTGCATACATTTTTGCCCAATACATTAGCATTCGCTCGGGCAATGCCAGATGTCCTTGGACTTGCATTTCAATATTTACTTGCTCTCCACTCTCAGTTTTCACTCGAATATCCATACTGGACGCCTTATCATTTGCATGCATTTTCTGCAAATTAGCATTCACAACTTCAGCAGCAATAATCGTTTCTTCTAAAACTGCATTCAAAAACTCCAATAACAAATGATTACTAGCCTGGCTACTAAAAAAAGATTTAAATACAAAATCATTTCGAAGATCTAAAAGCTCTTCCGTATATACACTTTTCTCTTCCAGTACTAAACTCACCATTACCATCATCTCCCTCGTTATATACCTCATTATAGAACAAATGTTCTTTTTATTCAACTGAATCATCTAATTTTTCTTTCTATTTAACTGAATATAAATTAAGCTCCCAACAGTTAGTTAGGAGCCCTTATCATGATTAGTTTAATCGTCTTAGTACGGAACCATTAAGGAATGCTTGAATATCTTCCACTGCTTCGCGGTAATATACGCTATAGTTCTGCTCAGTCACATAGCCAAGATGTGGTGTAGCTAGTACGTTTGGTAGGATACGGAATGGATGATTCTTTGGAAGTGGTTCCATTTCAAATACATCTATGCCAGCTCCCGCTATCCAGTTTTCTTGAAGTGCTTTTATTAATGCCTCTTGATCAACAATTGCTGCACGTGATGTATTGATAAGATAGGCAGAAGTTTTCATGAGTTGTAATTCTTTTTTACCTATCAGTCCTTTTGTACGCTCACTTAGCACAAGGTGAATAGAAACAAAGTCACTAGTTTCGAGTAATTCCTCTTTAGATGTCGCTAATCTCACTCCAAATTTATCTGCATGTTCTTTCGCTAAGTTTTGACTCCACGCCATAACCTCCATGCCAAATGCTTGTGCTATTACTGCCATACGACTTCCGATTTTGCCTAGCCCTAATAGTCCAAGGCGTTTACCATATAGATCTGCCCCAATCGTACTTTGCCAAGGTCCATTGTTTCTAAATTCATTATTTTCTTTTGTGATTTGTCGAGCAAGATTCAATAATAAAGCCCAAGTTAGCTCTGTTGGCGGTTCAGACATGCTCGCAGTACCGCATACCGTTACTCCCTTGTATGTTGCTGCGGTAAGGTCTATCGATGCATTTCTCATACCAGATGTTACAAGTAATTTAAGATTAGGAAGTTTCTCGAAGATAGTCTTTGTAAAAGGTGTTCGCTCTCGCATAAGGACTACTATATTAAAATCACTAATAGCTTCTATTAGTTGTTCTTCATTTTCAAAATGATTATTAAATGACTGCACAACTACCCTATCCAAAACACTGGACCAGTCAACCAATTCTATTGCTACATTTTGATAATCATCTAATATTGCACAACGAAGTTTCATCCAACAATCTCCTCCTAATTATTTCAAATAGTCCACCATTATTTGCACGATCAATAACACTGTCACTACTCTCAAAAGCGGCTTAATATGTTCTGATTTTAACTTGCGTGCTAGTCGTACGCCTAACTGGGCACCTACTATTGCCCCAATCATCAATGCAATGGTCAGTGGCCAAATGATTTTACCGGTTGATATATAGGTAATGGACGCGCCGAAGCAACTGGCGAAAACACCAATTCTTGATAAACCTACCGCTCGGATATAGGCGATTTTTTGACTAGCATACAAATACATGGCAAGCGTGCTGCTCCCTGGTCCAAACATACCGTCATACATACCAATTCCAAGTAAGGCTGGACCTATCTTTTTATTGACCCGAAACGACTCTGTCCCATCAAAGTTCCCGCTACCCATAAAAGAAGTAACAAATGCAAAGCTGAGTAATAAAATGGCAATGATCGTCAGCACTTGCCCACTTAAAAACGAGGCAATCAGCCCTCCTAAAACCCCACCACCTAAGCAAAATGTGATGACAGCTAGCGCTTCTTTTCCCGTAATTTCTTTCTGTTTGAAAATAACGAGAAAACTAGTTAAGGAACTTACTGTATTGGACACTTTGTTTGCTCCAATTGCTGAATGCACAGGTAAACCCATGAGTAACATAGTAGGTAAGCTAATAAGCCCTCCTCCACCTACCAGTGTACCAACAATATTGCCAACGACCCCGACAATAAAAAAGAGGATAAATTCCATATAAAAGCCTTCTTTCATTTCGTACAATTTGTAAATTCAGCATAACCCTCTTCACTTAATAAGTAAATTCGATTGTAATTATCGTTTCCCATTTGAAAAACCTATCGTTATTAGAAGGTGAATTAACTAAAAAGCGGGAAGTAATAACATTAGGAGGGATTCTTATGAAAAGACTTTTAGTTTTATCTTTGATTTTATTTGGCTGCTCCGATGAAATTGTATCAACGGAAGAAGGAATTACAGAAAAAGTGGCAACTAATTTAAACACCCCCTGGTCGATTAATCAACACGAAGATACCTTCTATATATCTGAGCGAGTCGGAACAATTGCCAAAATTAACGCTGGAAAAGTAGAACATGAAAACGTCCAGCTTTCCAATAACTTATCTCAAGCATCAGAAGCTGGATTACTTGGGTTTGTGTTAAAGAAAGATTTTGCTGATTCACATGAAGCATTTGTATACTACACATATGAACAAAACGGGGAATCCCTCAATAGAGTAGTAACGATTAAAATGGAAAACGGTGCTTGGCATGAAACGACCATCCACCTTGACGCCATACCTACAGGCAATATCCATCATGGTGGTCGATTAGAAATTGGCCCAGATGGACTGCTTTATATAACGATTGGTGATGCCGGAAATCCTGAAAATGCACAGAATGCTACATCCCTTAACGGAAAAATTTTGCGAATGAAGGAAGATGGCTCTTTTGAAAACTTTTCGACTGGGCATCGTAACCCTCAAGGACTCGCTTGGGACAAAGACGGAACACTTTATGAAGCGGAACATGGGCAATCTGCCAATGATGAAATTAACCGTATAGAACAAGGAAAAAACTATGGATATCCAATGATAGAAGGAAAAGAAAGGCATGAAGGGTTAGAAACACCTATTATAACTTCTGGTGATAATGAAACATGGGCTCCATCAGGAATCACCTTTCATAAAGGAAAACTGTATGTTGCTACTCTACGCGGGGAAGCAGTAAAAGTGATGAATTTATCTTCAGGCGAAGTAGAGCGTTCCATTACTGGATTGGGAAGGGTTCGAGATGTCTATTCAGACGGAGAATCATTATATTTTATTACAAATAATACGGATGGTCGTGGAACACCTAAGGCAGACGACGATGTGCTATATCGATTAATTGAATGATAAGTTTCCCCATATAAAGGGAGACCCATCATTCATTTCCCAACTTCAAACACATTGCAATCTGTGCACCGGATCTTCCAGTGAATCGTTTCCCTTCATCTAGGAATCCTGCTTTTATATAGAGGGATTGTGCTCGTTTGTTGGCCTCATTAACACCTAGTACAACTTGACTTACTTGAGGAAAATATTTTTGTATGTATGGTGGAATAAGAGTCATCGATGATTTTGCAATTCCTCTTCCTTGATATGCTGGATGAATCGAGTATCCTCTTAGTAAAATGCTTTCTCGCTGATCTGTGTAATGAAATTTATCATCGCCCGTATCAAGCACAAAAAATCCTGCAACTCTCCCATCTTCTAATATAACTATTGGTGTGTAAGTTGGATTGTTGACACTTCGTTCGAGTAATTCCAGGGGATGTGCTGTAAAGGTAAGATGTACTTCCGAAAGTGGATAACTTTCTAATGCAATTTTATATTTTTCTTCATATACTACTAGTTCTATCACAATAACTCCTCCAATTATTATTTAATATTCAGCATAACACAATAATATCTTTTAATTTTGATACACTATTGGTAAGAAAGGTGTTGGGTGCTATGGAAATTGTAATTATTGGTGGAGGAATTGGAGGTCTTTGTGCCGCTGTAACTTTACAAAAACAAGGATTTTCGGTAAACGTGTACGAGACGGCCCCGACTTTTCAACCTGTAGGGGCGGGTATTGGAATTGGCTCCAATGCTATGCAAGCCCTTATGTATATTGGCGTGGGTGAAAAAGTTTTCGCAAATGGAAACGTTTTGCACACGCAAGTTTTTCTAAATGACAAAGGCCGGATATTAAATTCCATCGACTTCTCAGTGCTCAAAGAAAAATTTGGCCAAGAGAATATTACCATTCATCGCGCTGATTTACATCGTACCTTTTTAAAAGCATTAAAACCAAATACAATTCAATACAATAAAAAATGTGTGCGTGTGGACCAACATGAAAATAAAGTAACCGCTTATTTCGAAGATAAAACAGAAGTTACCGCTGACTTACTTATTGCTGCAGATGGCATTCATTCCCCTATCCGAAAAAAACTTCTACCAAATTCTGCTCCGCGATATGCTGGCTATACATGTTGGCGCGGTATCACGGAAAACAAAGGCAATGTGGACGAGTTTACGTCAACTGAAATTTGGTCTACTGCCGGTCGATTTGGGATGGCACCAATGAAAAATGGACAAGTCTATTGGTTTGCCTGTATCAATATGCGAGAGAAAGATCTTTTTTATCAAAATCTCGATAGAAACGAAATTGCCAATTTGTTTAAAGGTTTCCCAAAAGTAGTAGCGGAACTAATTAAAGAAACACAACCTGAATACATTCTTCACCATGACATTTTGGATATTAAACCCCTGCGACAATTTGCATTCGGTCGTATAGTGTTACTAGGTGATGCTGCTCACGCAACTACCCCAAATATGGGACAAGGTGCCGGACAAGCTATTGAAGATGCAATTGTGCTCGGAAATGCATTTCAGCAGTTCACTGACGTAGAGAAAGCACTTGCCTTCTATGAAGAAAAGCGGGTAGCGCGTACTGCAAAAGTCATTAACTTGTCGCGGCAAATAGGTGCAGCTGCTCAGCTTCGTTCCCGATTACTTGCCAGTAGCCGTGATTTGCTATTTCCATTGATCCCCTCTAAATTATTGTTACGTCGTTTAAAGTTTTTATTTGATGTGAAGTTAAAGTAAAAGTGCCTCGCATCAGAAGGCACTTTTGTTCAATAAAATTGTAATCCGTCTTTATCAATAACATTTATATGTTTTGGGACTTTTAAGTAAATATACATGCTTCCCCCTCCCAGTGTATATTCCTTTTCAGGTGAATCTTCCATAAAGGAAAGCCAAACTAATCCATCGGTAAATTGAGAAAACTTTAGTTCTTGTTTAGCAGGCTCCTTTATTACTAATTGATTTCCTTCCCAATCAATTGTTGTTAAAGGAGTTTCCTCTTTTAAGTTTATTCCATAAATAGCTACATTGGTCTGATATACTTCTACTTCCACTGTTTGCTCTTTTGAGTCAGTCCATTCTATATTTAGTTTTGGTCGGGATAAACCATTTAGCACTACCTCCAACGTATCACCATCTATTTCTTGCATCCAATTTTCCAACAAAAACTTTTGATCTAACTTGCTTCCTTCTGCTTTGCTAAAAGCCGATTCAAACGTTTCATTTTCTTTTTTATAAACTTCATATTCTGTTTTAGTTATCAGCTCATTCCCGCTTCTTGGTAAAAATAAATACACTACAACTGCCAAAAAGGTAAGACCCACGTAAGAACAAATAATCCATGTATACATTCGACGATTCCAATTAATACGTCTTGTTACACCCCTCGAAGCTCTAAGGATTATCCATAAGAGAAAAAGTATACCGATAATGGGAAGGATAGAAAGCATAGAGGCAATAGACCAATTACTCATGATCTAACCTCCAATCGATTCGAGCACAAAATGGCAAATATAAAAACAACACCAGATAGACATATCAGCTTAACTATTAAAGCGAACATGGATGTATTTTCGATAAAAGCATATTGAAGAACGCTTTGCCCAGACTTCGTAACTAGTAATACAAAGATTAAAAATGGCAAAAGGAATGTAAATATCTTATTATGTTGCACAAGTATTCCCCTTAAATAACCAACGGCCGAAACTATCAAAATAAGGATAATCATGACTGCCATACTAATAAGAGAGTTAAGTGAAGCATCCAAAATACTTGGATTTTCCATATAATCTTGATCACCAAATAGTAGAAGTATAATACGCAATAAATAATTAGATAAAACAATCGTTACTCCCGCAAATACACTCATTAAACAAAGAAAAATGATATTCGCTAAGTTGCTGCTTAGTCGGGTTGTGACAAACGAAAAATCATCGTTTGCTTTAGTCGTTATCGAATTTCCAATAACAAATGCCCATAGTACTACAAAAATAAAAACAATATCGTATGAAACCACAGATACATAAATAGAGCTCATATTTATACTTGCACCGCGAGTTCCTGTTCCATTCATTGAGAATAGTAATCCTAATAGCTGCACAAATATAAGCGTTACTATTGTACCCATATATGCATTTAGCTTGAACTTCACTTGCGCCTTGACCACTTCTCCCAATGTGCTATTACTTAAAAACATCATCGATTACCCCTTTCCCATCACTCGTCACATACATGCACACATCACTAGCGGACACTGGATGAACCGTTACMCCCTCTACTACAGGCACCTCTTCCCTTCTAATCACTACATACATCCGCTGGCTATCCAATTGCTTTGTATGAAAAATTTCCTTCCCGACAGTCAGTTTTTCTACTAAATCAGTTGGACCATGGAGAGCAACGGCATACTCTTTTACTTCCTCTAATGATTGATGAAAAACAACCTTTCCTTTATCGATAAGTAAAATATCTTCTAACAAATGCACCATTTCCGCTAAATGGTGACTCGAAATCAAGATGGAACGAGGATGGGCTATATAATCTTTTAATAGCGCTCGGTAGAAATCTGAACGAACCGCTTCATCCATCCCATTTGTAGGTTCATCAAACATCGTCAACTCGCATCTAGTAGACAGCCCAAAAATCATATTAAACGTCGCCTTATTACCTTTAGATAATCTTGAATGCAGTTGTTTTGGATTTAATCTAAAGTACTTAAATAGATTATTCGCAAGCTCCTTATCCCATCTCTTATAAAACTCGGGTGCCACTTCTAATATATCTGCTAGTGTTAATGAATCCGGAAAGCTCATTTGATCATCAACTAAAATACTGTTCGCTGATACACGCAAATTATTAAATGGGTTGTTCGAAAATACTTGAATATCCCCAGAACTTTCTCGAATAAAGCCCGCTAGTATTTTGAGTAATGTCGTTTTTCCAGCGCCATTTCTGCCTATCAAGCCAGTAATTTTTTGATCTTTCAATTGAAATGTTATCCCGTCAAGTGCCGCCATACGCTTATATTTTTTTCGAAGATCCTGGCAATCAATAACTGTCACTTTTGTTCCTCCTCACATTTCTTTATCAGCTGAATCAATTCCTCTTCTGTAACAGAAAGCCGCCTTGCTTCCACAACAAGCTCCATTGCCATACGTTTTAAGGTCTCATTACGCCGCTTATCAAGAATCATGTTTTTCGCTCCTAACGCTACGAACATGCCTAATCCTCTTTTCTTATATAGAATTTGTTCTTCTACAAGTATCGTTAATCCCTTTGCAGCTGTAGCAGGGTTAATATTAAATAGGTCGGCTAATTGATACTGGGAATGTACTTTTTCATCACTCTGAAAGCGATCGGCTATTATTTCATTTTCAATCCATTCCGCAATTTGAATATAGATGGGCTTTGTGCTATCAGAATTTAAGTTCAATTTAGCTGTCCTCCTTTTACGATAACCAGTGCATTAGTGTTGTAATGTAGTATATATGATATTTTCTAAAATGTCTATCCGATTCATACAAAAAGCCACATTCCTTGGAATGTGGCTTTTTGTATTACTACTTCTTACATTTCAAACTCCAGTTCAAAATTCAAATTAACTGGCTTACTAGGCATATTTTCAGGCATCATCATATTCGTTGATGGAGTTTTTTCATCCGCCTCCACCAATGTGAATTCATCCATCCATACTTCTCCAGCACCTTGCAGCATAACACCGAAATAGATAGCACCTGCATTTTCAGGAACATCTAATACCACTGAGTAATGATTCCAACCAGTTGTGCCAGTAATCGGCCGATTTTGCATATTATCAAATTGCAATGTATCTCCATCTTTCCCGTCTATTCTCATCCACAACCCAGCAGAACTTTGTACATCTTTCGTTTGAATAAAACAGGACAATTTTACCCGCTTTTCAAGCCATTCTTTCGCATGAAACTGCTGCATAACAGTACCAAAGCCTTTTTGTGCAACTTGTCCTATAGATCGCAATAGTCCAGATGCATTTCCTTTCATAACATTTTCAAAATCTCTTCGTATCTCATAATGCTCACTATTCGTACCACTTAAAAACCAACCTTCCATCTTCTCTACCTCCTGCAGATTTTCTTCTTCCAATAAGGTTCGCATGAGTGTTCGATATTTTCCAGGAGGCAATCCATATACCTTCCGAAACGCTCTTGTAAAAGATTCCTGTGATTCAAACTTGAAACTAAATGCAATGTCCAGTATTCGCGTATCTGTGTATATCAGTCTATTTGCTGCGTTTGTTATCCGTCTTTGTCGTACATATTCATGCAGTGACATGCCAACATGCTCTTGGAATAAACGATGAAAATGATAAATGGAATATCCAGTGAATTGCACAATTTCTTCATTTTTTATAGACTCTTCTATCTTTGTTTCTAACCAGCTTACCGTCCTTTGAATGATATTCACTAACTCATGCACCTCCTCTAATATTTATCTTAATAGTTCTATTTAGTTTCATTTTGATATTTTTTGCGATACTTTCGATTAATATAATAAGTATAAAGGATTTTTCTAATTTATATTGAAATGTATTAGAGA
Organism: Psychrobacillus sp. 05T411; assembly: GCF_056396485.1. Taxonomy (NCBI): domain Bacteria; kingdom Bacillati; phylum Bacillota; class Bacilli; order Caryophanales; family Bacillaceae; genus Psychrobacillus; species Psychrobacillus sp. 05T411. The sequence goes on from NZ_JBFTLO010000052.1 coordinate 10,017, forward strand.
GATGGGGGTTTTAATAATGAAGATTGGTCAAATTGCAGTAAATGTAGAAAACGTGGAACGTGCTGTCGAGTTTTATCGAGATGTATTAGGATTGCCTTTGCTATTCGAAACGAATGGATTAGCTTTTTTTCAAAGTGAGGAAACAAGGCTACTACTGAGCCGTCCAGAAAAGGAAGAGTTTGATTATCCCAGTTCTGTGTTGTATTTTAAAGTAGATGATTTGCAGGCAGAGGTAAGCCGAATGAGGGACGCTGGAGCAACTTTTATAGACGAACCACATATGGTAGCTAAAATGGGAAATACCGAAACTTGGATGGCATTTTTTAAAGATACTGAAGGTAATACTCATGCGTTAATGAGTGAAGTTTAACGCAATAATCCCTCTTTTGAGGGATTATTTCTGTTTTTAATGGTGTCATTAAATTTATTTCATTCATAGTGAGAATCGACTTTAGTTGCATAATATGAAGTCAAAATTCATTTTTGCGTATTTTTATTGATGAAAAGTGTCGTTATTTCCTGGGAAATGTCGTTTCTCAGGAAGTTTATATTTTATTTCTTTTCTACGGATACAAAAAAGCCGCTACCGATTACTCGGTAACGACTTTTTTTAGTGCCCAGCGACGTCCTACTCTCACAGGGGGAAACCCCCAACTACCATCGGCGCAAAAGAGCTTAACTTCCGTGTTCGGTATGGGAACGGGTGTGACCTCTTTGCCATCATCACTAGACGATGAGTGCTTGTTCACTCAAAACTGGATA
>NZ_JBFTLO010000053.1:0-17923 GCF_056396485.1 Psychrobacillus sp. 05T411
CAAGCACTCATCGTCTAGTGATGATGGCAAAGAGGTCACACCCGTTCCCATACCGAACACGGAAGTTAAGCTCTTTTGCGCCGATGGTAGTTGGGGGTTTCCCCCTGTGAGAGTAGGACGTCGCTGGGCACCAAAAAAAGAAGTCGTTATCGATTAATCGGTAACGACTTCTTTTTATATTGTTTAAGAAAATTACTTATTTCATTTGAAATCAAATGGCTTGTACATGTACGAAGAAAGAAATATTGTATAGATAAGACGAATAAGGGAGTGTTTAAATGACATCTGTTTATGAATTTACTGTTAAGGATACAAAGGGAGAAGATGTATCTTTAGATAAGTTCAAGGGTAAACCATTAATAATCGTAAACACTGCAAGTCATTGTGGATTTACGCCACAGTTTACCGACCTTCAGAAGCTATATGATAAATATCGCGATAAAGGACTAGAAATATTGGGCTTTCCTTGTAATCAATTTAACAATCAGGAGTTTGAGGACATTGATAGCACGTTGGAGTATTGTCAACTTAACCATGGCGTGACTTTTCCTATGTTTGCAAAAGTAGATGTTAAAGGGAAAGATATACATCCACTATTTCAATTTCTTACAACCGAACAAAAAGGATTTTTATCTAATAACATCAAGTGGAATTTCACGAAGTTTTTAATTGATAAAGAAGGAAAAGTAGTAGGTAGATATGCACCGCAGACTGCTCCCTTAAAAATGGAGCAAGATATTCAAAGAATATTTGATAGAAAAGTCGGAATTAATGTTTAATTTAAGTGTTCTTGACACTAGACGTGCACGCTGATAACCTTGTAATAATATTCATTTATAGAAGGAGGAAATTAGAAATGTGGGAGTCTAAATTTCAAAAAGAAGGTTTAACATTTGATGATGTTTTGTTAGTTCCAGCTCAATCAGAGGTATTACCAAAAGATATTAATCTTTCCGTACAACTTACTGCAAAAGTTAAGTTGAATATCCCGGTAATTAGTGCGGGTATGGATACTGTAACCGAAGCTAAAATGGCAATTGCAATGGCTAGACAAGGTGGATTAGGGATTATTCATAAGAATATGAGTATTGAAGAACAGGCAGAGCAAGTTGAAACAGTTAAACGTTCTGAAAATGGCGTTATTACCGATCCTTTCTTCTTAACACCAACTCATCAAGTATACGATGCAGAACATTTAATGGGGAAATACAGAATTTCCGGTGTTCCAATTGTTAATAATGAAGAAGATTTAACTTTAGTCGGCATTATTACAAATCGTGATTTACGCTTTATTCAAGATTATTCATTAAAAATTGATGATGTAATGACAAAAGAGCAGTTAGTGACAGCACCAGTTGGTACTACACTTGAAGATGCAGAAAAGATTTTACAACAATATAAAATTGAAAAACTACCAATTGTTGATGAAAGTGGCATACTTAAAGGGCTAATCACGATTAAAGATATTGAAAAAGTAATCGAATTCCCGAATGCAGCTAAAGATCATCTTGGTCGTTTACTAGTAGGAGCAGCTGTTGGTGTAACGACGGATACAATGCTTCGTGTAGAAAAACTTGTACAAGCACAAGTAGATGTCATTGTTATTGATACTGCACATGGTCATTCTCAAGGAGTTATCGATACAGTAAGAAGTATTAGAGAAACATATCCGGAGTTAGATATTGTTGCTGGAAATGTAGCAACTGGTGAAGCAACCCGTGCATTATTTGAAGCTGGTGCTGACGTTGTTAAAGTAGGAATTGGACCAGGTTCCATTTGTACAACTCGTGTTGTTGCAGGAGTTGGGGTTCCTCAAATTACAGCAGTTTATGACTGTGCAACGGAAGCTCGTAAAGCAGGTAAAACAATTATTGCAGACGGAGGAATTAAATACTCTGGAGATATCGTAAAGGCTCTTGCTGCAGGTGGACATGTAGTCATGTTAGGAAGTTTACTTGCTGGTACAACTGAGAGTCCAGGAGAAACAGAAATCTTCCAAGGAAGACGTTTTAAAACGTATCGTGGAATGGGATCAATTGCTGCTATGGAAAAAGGATCTAAAGATCGTTACTTCCAAGAAGAAGCGAAAAAGTTAGTTCCAGAAGGAATTGAAGGGCGTCTACCATACAAAGGACCACTTTCAGATACGATCCACCAATTACTTGGTGGTGTTCGCGCGGGAATGGGATACTGCGGAACTGGAACTTTAGAAGAATTACGTGAAAATGCACAGTTCATTCGCATGACTGGTGCAGGACTTCGTGAAAGTCACCCACATGATGTACAAATTACAAAAGAAGCGCCAAACTATTCAATTTCTTAAGATTTACGTATAAATCGAAACTTTTGCACTCATTCGACGTCATAGTCTAGGTCGAATGGGTGCTTTTTTAATTCGATAAGCCCTCTCAAGGATAAAGTATGATAAAATGGGCATGAAGAAAAATTATTAGTGGAGGTACAGTAGTGAAGAAAGTTTGGATGACATCAATGATTAAGTGGCTAGTACTTCCGATGTTTCTTGTTTCAGTTATAATTGGAATGCCGACTGCTACAAAAGCAGAGGATAATTTAAGTTTAAATGTCGATGCTGCAATTTTAATCGACGCTGAAACAGGTAAAATTCTGTATGAAAAAAATGCAGATGCATCTTTAGGTATTGCTAGTATGACGAAAATGATGACGGAATATCTATTATTTGAAGCGATTGAGTCGGGAAAAATTACATGGGATCAACAATACTCTGTAACAGAATATACATATAAAATTTCTCAAAATCGTAGTTTAAGTAATGTTCCTCTTCGAGAAGATGGTACTTATTCGATTCGAGAATTGTATGAAGCAATGGCTATTTATTCAGCTAATGCTGCAACTATTGCTATCGCAGAAACAATTGCTGGTACAGAAGAAAACTTTATTAAATTAATGAATGAAAAAGCAAAAGAAATGGGCTTAGTTGGTTATAAATTCGTCAATTCCTCGGGTTTAAATAATGCAGATTTACAAGGGATGCACCCAGCAAGTACGGGAGCATCGGATGAAAATATAATGCCAGCTAAATCGGTAGCGAAACTGGCGTATTTGTTAATGAAAGACTATCCAGAAGTATTAGAAACGACAAAAATTCCTAAAAAGACATTCCGCGAAGGGACATCTGACGCGATTGAAATGAGTAACTGGAATTGGATGTTACCAGGTTTAGTTTTTGAATACGAAGGCGTTGATGGTTTAAAAACAGGTACGACAGAATTTGCAGGACATTCCTTTACTGGGACAGCTACAAGAAACGGTATGCGTGTAATTGCAGTTGTTATGAAAGCAGTAGATGCCAATGGCGTGGGTTCTTATAAAGCACGTTTTGATGCAACAAGAGCATTGTTTGACTATGGGTTCTCTCAATTTTCTAAAGAAGAAATTGTTCCGGCTGGATATAAGATTCCAGAACATAAAACATTATCAGTTGAAAAAGGAAAAGAAGATAATGTAGCCATTGCTGTAAAAGATCCAATTTCAATGGTTATCAAGACAAATGAAAAAGAATTGTACAAGCCTGTATTTACAGCAGATAAAAAGAAATTAGAAGCTGCTATTGAAAAAGGTACAGTAGTAGGTAAAGTACATCTGGAAAAAACGGAAGGAACAGACTATGGGTATATTCTCGATCAGGCGACAGAAGTGGACGTTGTAACTACTGAAGCAGTGGAAAGAGCTAGCTGGATTAGTTTGATGTTCCAAGGTATCGGGAAATTCTTCGGTAATTTGTGGGGTAGTACAACTGATTTTATCGGTGGATTATTTTAAGTAAAAAAGCACTGTAAACTCTGACGTAGAGTTTACAGTGCTTTTTTATCAGGAGGTAATAAAATTCTAGATATGTCATTTACTTTCTCTAAACKACGACTGGTATCTCACTTTTTAGGGATACTGCGACGTAATGAGTTGAATGAGGTATCCGCTGGGATTTTCGCTACAGTCGTACGCTTTCCGCCGGGCGAGCGATGAGCCATCCCCGCCGCTTTGGCGTACGTTGGGATGGCTCATCTTACTCACTTGGTCCCACTGGAGTCGTCGCCTGCAGCAAAAATCAATGGAAATTTCTTGCTTACTCAATATCAACTTGCTAAAAACAAAATTTTATACAGTTTATGGAATGTTTTCATCCAGTAAATGGCTTAGAGCAACTAAACCAAAATACCTGTGAAAGCAACCAATTCTTAAAATGGCAAGTTTACTAGGATTGAGACGTCTTATTGGAATAGCGCATCCTATTAACTGCTAAGATTTTCACTGTCGGGCGGGCAATTTCCAATGGGTAAAATATAAATCGATGGAAAATACATACTTATCAGTGTAAACCAGTTGAAAAAACAAAATTTTACGCAGTTTTCCATTGCATGCATCCAGTAAATGGTTTAGGACAACCAACCGATGACTGGGAGCAACCAGTTCTACTACGAAAGCAACTAAATCAGCACGAGAGCAATCAAATTACTCATGAAAGCAATCAATTCTCAAAATGGCTCTTTACTTGATGTGAAACAACTATAATTCCGACATATTATAGAAATTATATGTCTAAAAGCCCGCCGAACACGCCTGGCCGGGATCTACTCGACTTGTTTGTCGTGTTCAGCTATCTTATTGTCACGTTCGAGGTGTTCATTGTCGCGTTCGCAGTGGATATTATCTCGTTCAACCATTTATTGTTAATAGGGGATCACAATAATTTAGCAATTTCCATTGATTTTCGCTGCAGGGCGGCGACTCCAACGGGATTAAGTGAGCATGATGAGACTTTGCAACGTACGCGCAAGCGGCGGTGAAGGCTCAACGCTCACCCCGTGGAAAGCGTCCGCCCTGCAGCGGAAATCCTAGCGGTTACCACGCAGTATCTCTATACTGTGAAAACCATCTTTATCAAGATAATTTTTGTAGTTCCATAGCTTCCATCAGTCGTTCAATGGAAGTTTCAAGGGATTCAGCCGGGATTCCACCAAATCCTAATACAATTTTGGGTTTGTTAAATGGATTCTCTTTTGTAGAAACATATTCTCGTATGCCATATATGCGGATACCTGCCTGTTTTGCATGTGCAATAAGTTCACTTTCTGGCTTTATTGATTCAAAGGTTAATAGAAGATGCATACCTGCTTGTTCCCCCGAAATAGTAACGAGGGGATCATAGGCAGCCATTGTTTTTATTATTATTTCTAGCTTCCGTTTATAAATCTTTCGCATTTTATTCAGATGTTTTGCAAAATAGCCTGATTCCATGAACTTGGCAAGTATTTGCTGATCCATCCGAGGTACCGTAGCAGCATAATAAGAATATTTTTGTTTATATTGAACGATCAGTTGTTTTGGTAAAACCGCAAATGCTATTCGAAGAGAAGGCATTAATGACTTCGAAAATGTACTTAAATAAATGACTCGTTCATTCTGATCGATTGATTGTAAGGAAGGAATTGGTCTGCCTGTGTACCTAAACTCACTATCATAGTCGTCTTCTATAATATACCGATTGTCTGTTTGGTAAGCCCAGGAAAGCAGTTGGGTTCTGCGAGTAGCAGAAAGAACGGCCCCTGTTGGAAACTGATGTGAAGGTGTTACATACATTACGGTTGCATTAGATTGTTCTAACTGTGAAATGATAATACCGTCATCGTCCACCGAGATTGGTACAATCTTTTCCCTGTCATCTATAAGTAAGTGATGGGTAAGTGGGTAACCGGGATTTTCAATTCCGTAAATGGCTTTTTCCCCAAGTAAACGAATGATTAACGGCATAAGTTGCTCTGTTCCAGATCCAAGAATAATTTGTTCTGCTGTGCATCTAACGCCCCTAGATTGGTATAAATAATTGCAAATTTGTTGTCTTAGCGTATAGTCGCCTTGTGGATGTCCGAGTAAAAGAAGTTCTTTATTTGACTCGCTAATGACTTCCTTGGAACATTTTCTCCAAATGCTAAAAGGAAAAGAATCTGTATCAATCTTCCCAGGTGAAAAATCAATAGAATAAGTGGCCGACGTCCGTTCATCTTGAACATTAATTGTTGTTTGTTGCTCAATCAAAGCTAACTCTGCCAGGTTTTGTACGTAAAAGCCTCTTCTTGGTTCCGAGGAGATAAAACCTTCCGCAACTAATTGACTATATGCAAATTCAACCGTCGTTTGGCTCACCGATAAATACTCTGCCAATTTTCTTTTCGAAGGAAGTTTTTCACCTTCTTCAATTGTTCCATTAATAATTGCTTGTTTTATTTCTGTATAAAGCTGTTCATATAGAGGGATTAGTGAGTCTGTTTCCAGTTGAAACATGAGAAAATCCATTATTGTCTCCAATCTGACCACTCTAATTTATTCATTTCTGATACTTTTCAAAAGGTCATATTTTATTATACTAAACATTATAACAATTTGGAGGGGAAAATAATATGACAATCAATCAAACAGGTACAGATAGAGTGAAACGTGGAATGGCAGAAATGCAAAAAGGTGGCGTTATTATGGACGTTATCAATGCAGAGCAAGCGAAAATTGCAGAAGCAGCAGGTGCTGTCGCAGTCATGGCGTTAGAACGTGTACCTTCAGATATTCGTGCAGCAGGAGGGGTTGCTCGTATGGCTGATCCGCGCATTATGGAAGACGTTATGGGTGCAGTAACTATTCCAGTAATGGCGAAAGCTCGTATTGGGCATATTACAGAAGCACGTATTCTAGAAGCAATGGGTGTCGATTATATTGATGAATCCGAAGTATTAACACCTGCAGATGAAGAGTATCACTTACGTAAAAGTGAATTTACAGTACCATTCGTATGTGGATGTAAAGATTTAGGGGAAGCAGCTCGTCGTATTGGGGAAGGGGCTTCCATGCTTCGTACGAAAGGCGAGCCAGGAACAGGGAATATTGTAGAAGCTGTCCGTCATTTACGTAAAGTGAACGCACAAGTTCGCAAAATTGTTCATATGAACGAAGATGAGCTGATGACAGAAGCAAAAATTTTAGGAGCACCGTATGAAGTGTTATTACAAATTAAACATAATGGTAAATTGCCAGTTGTAAACTTCGCAGCAGGTGGAGTGGCGACACCAGCTGATGCTGCTTTAATGATGGAGCTTGGGGCAGATGGTGTATTTGTTGGATCAGGTATTTTCAAATCAGAAAATCCAGAGAAATTTGCACGTGCTATTGTAGAAGCGACGACTCATTACCAAGACTATAACTTACTCGTAGAAATTTCTAAAGACTTAGGGAATCCAATGAAGGGAATCGAAATTTCTCGTTTAGCTGTACAAGATCGTATGCAAGATAGAGGGTGGTAATAATGGTTAAAATAGGAGTTTTAGCTCTTCAGGGAGCAGTTAGTGAGCATATTCATTCTATTGAAATGTGTGGAGCAGAAGCTATAATCGTAAAAAGCACGGACGATTTGACTCTAGTGGATGGTTTAATTTTACCAGGAGGAGAAAGCACTGCTATGCGTAGTTTAATTGACCGTTATGGGATGCTTACACCTCTTATCGAATTTGCGGAAGCAGGAAAGCCTATGTTTGGTACTTGCGCAGGACTTATATTGCTGGCTAAAAAAATAATAGGATATGATTTTGCTCATATTGGTGTGTTAAATGCTACAGTGGAGCGTAATTCTTTTGGTCGCCAAGTAGATAGTTTTGAAACGCAACTTGAAGTAAGTGGCATCGCAACTGATTTTCCTGCTGTTTTTATAAGAGCTCCGCATATTGCGGAAGTAGGGTCAGATGTAGAAATACTTGCTACACATGAAGACAAAATAGTTATGGTTAGACAAGGACACTTACTAGGATGCTCTTTTCATCCAGAGTTAACGACGGATCATCGTATTACTTCCTATTTTACGGAAATGGTAAAGGAATCGCTTGCCAAAAAAGTATCTGTATAGTAAAGTGAAAGTAATTTAATGATTAAAAAACGATGATAGGAAGTAGTAACAAGCACGTTTCTTCTAGAGAGTCAGCGGTTGGTGTGAGCTGATATGAACACTTGTGAATCCGTCCTTTGAGTTGAACGGCTGAATTTTAGTAAGTCGTTTCCGGTTGAAAAGCCGTTATTTTACAAGTGGATTTGACATATAGTCAAGTCAATCAGGGTGGCAACGCGGGTATGCTCTCGTCCCTTTTATATGGGATGAGGGCTTTTTTGTCGTTTTTTTATTAAAAACTAGGAGGAATTATACATGTTAGATGTGAAATTTGTACGAGAAAATTATGAAACAGTAAAAGCGAAACTAGCAAAACGTGGGGAAGAAATTTCTGAATTTGATCAATTCCAACCGTTAGATCAAAAGCGAAGAGAGCTAATTGCTAAAACAGAAGTGCTAAAAGCGGAACGAAATGAATTCTCTCAAAAAATTTCAGAGATGAAACGTAATAAAGAAAATGCCGATGATATTATTGCTCGTATGCGTGAAGTTGGCGATGAGATTAAAGTATTGGATGACGAATTACGTGAAGTGGAAGAAAAGTTCGAACACATGATGATGCGCATCCCAAATATTCCACATGATAGTGTGCCTATTGGTGATTCAGAAGACGATAATGTAGAAATTCGTACATGGGGAGAAGTACCTTCATTTGAATTTGAAACGAAAGCACACTGGGATATTGCAACTGATTTAAAAATAGTCGATTTTGAACGTGCTGCAAAAGTTACGGGAAGTCGTTTTGCATTTTATCTTGGTTTAGGAGCAAGACTAGAGCGGGCATTAATAAACTTTATGATGGATCTACATGCAGAAGAGCATGGCTATGAAGAAATGCTTCCTCCATACTTAGCTAACCGTGCAAGCTTAACAGGAACTGGTCAGCTTCCGAAGTTTGAAGAAGATGCATTTTTAATAAATGAAGAGGATTATTTCTTAATCCCAACGGCAGAAGTTCCAGTAACGAATTTTTATCGGGATGAAATTTTAGACGGAGCAGCGTTACCACAAGCATTCACTGCTTTTAGTGCTTGTTTCCGTTCAGAGGCAGGATCTGCAGGACGTGATACAAGAGGTTTAATACGTCAGCATCAATTCAATAAAGTAGAACTTGTTCGTTTTGTGAGACCAGAAGAGTCTTATGAACAATTGGAGCTACTAACAGGTCATGCTGAAAAAGTGTTGCAATTATTAGGTCTACCATATCGAGTGCTTCATATGTGTACGGCAGATTTAGGATTTACTGCTGCGAAAAAATATGATTTAGAAGTTTGGTTGCCAAGTTATGGTGAGTACAAGGAAATTTCTTCTTGCAGTAACTTCGAGGATTTCCAAGCTCGTCGTTCTGGTATTCGCTTTAGAAGAGAAGCTGGTGCTAAACCTGAATACGTACACACATTGAACGGAAGTGGACTTGCACTAGGACGTACAGTAGCTGCCATTTTAGAAAATTATCAACAAGCTGATGGAACAGTAGTTGTTCCAGAAGTTTTAGTACCATATATGGGCGGTAAAACAGTCATTAAATAAGACGGAAAGAACCAGAGATGTTATAGGCGTTTCTGGTTCTTTTTTTGTGCTCGGAGATTCCGAAAAAATTGAGTAAGTAGGCTACCACATTCTTCTGCCAGAACACCATCTGTCACTTCACATATATGATTGAATCTATCGTCATTTAAAAGTCGGTATAAGGAATCTACACAACCTGCTTTTGCATCTCTAGCCCCATAGACAACACGTGGAATACGGGATTGTAAAATAGCTCCTGCGCACATAGGACAAGGCTCTAGTGTTACATATAAAGTCGTTTCTTCTAATCGCCAGCTACCAATTTTTGCGCATGCTTCTTGAATTGCTAATAACTCTGCATGGGTGGTGGCATTTTGAGTCGTCTCTCTTAAATTGTAGGCTTTCGCAATTACTTCATCCTTATATACGATAATTGCTCCGATTGGTACTTCTCCAATAGCTGCTGCTTTTTTGGCTTCTTCTATTGCTAAATTCATGTAATGTTCATCCAATTAAAATCAACCCCTCATGCATAGTGTAGCATGTTTCATTTATGTTCTGCATATTGTATGTGGAAGGAGTGAGCGATTGATTTATATAGTGAAACAAGGAGACAGTTTATATGCAATTGCGAAACGTTTTGGTACAAATATTGCTACCCTTGCCTCTATAAACGAACTCCCGGATCCCGATGTGTTAGTCGTTGGCCAGGCACTTGTTTTGCCATCAACCCCTAGTCCAGATCGACCGATGATTGAAACAAATTTATACGTAGAATGGTATACAGAAGTGCCATCAGCAAATGTCATTAATCAGGTAGAAAAAAATGCAGATCAATTAACGTATATGATGCCATTTGCGTATGAGGTAAAGAGAGACGGTTCCTTAACTTCTATGGATTGGGGAAGATTATCCGAAGTTGCGCAAACGCACCGAGTAGAAACAGTTATTGTACTCGTCAATATTGAAAACTATGCATTCAGTGATACATTAGCACATACTGTTTTCACTAATGAAACCGTGAAGCATAATGTATTTGCACAAACAGTTGCAGAAGCGATAAAAAGAGGCACAAAACATATTCATATCGACTTTGAATATATAGATAGAGCTGACAGGGAAAATTACGTAAATTTCTTAAAAGAATTTAAGGATTTTGCTAAAGGGTATGCAATTTCCGCAACACTTGCTCCAAAAACAAGTGCCGATCAAAATGGTAAATGGTACGGCGGATTCGATTATAAAGGGATTGGCGAAGTGGCCGATTTTGTTGTCATTATGACCTATGAATGGGGTTATAGTGGAGGTCCACCTATGGCAGTATCTCCAATCGGTCCGGTCCGAAAAGTATTGGAATATGCTGTAACAGAAATTGACCCAGGTAAAGTGATGATGGGCCAAAATCTATATGGATATGACTGGACATTACCGTATAAACAAGGAAATCCAATTGCTAAAGCATTGAGTCCTCAACAAGCGATTCAATTAGCGAAAAACCGGAATGCAGCAATCGAATATGATAATGTTGTGCAAGCACCATTTTTCCATTATTGGTTAGATGGAAAAGAACATGAGGTTTGGTTTGAGGATGCAAGGTCCATTGAAGCAAAGTTTAAACTGCTGAAAGAGTTAAAGTTATTAGGAATAGCTTATTGGCATAGCGGCTTTGATTTCCCGCAAAATTGGTATTTACTACAGGAAATGTTTCGGATGAATAAAAAATAGAACCTAGTTGTCTTTCTTTTGGAAAGGCAACTAGGTTCTATTTTTTATGATAGAGCTATGTTAAAATAAAGGGCACGATTTGAAATATTAGAGTGAGGGTAAAAATATGTCCATTCCATTTATTACGGTAGAAGGCCCCATAGGTGTTGGGAAAACCTCGTTAGCGAAGATAATTGCACAAACGTATCAATTTGAATTGTTAAAAGAAATTGTGGATGAAAATCCTTTTTTAAATAAGTTTTATGACGATATTGCCGAGTGGAGTTTCCAAACGGAAATGTTTTTTTTATGTAATCGTTATAAGCAATTAAGTGATATAGACAAGAAGTATTTATCGAAAGATAAAGGAGTAATAGCGGATTATCATATTTTTAAAAATCTAATTTTCGCTAAACGCTCGTTAAATGAAGTAGAATATGAAAAGTATGAATCTATTTATCAAATTTTAACGAAAGATATGCCAGTTCCCAATATGGTTATTTATCTGGATGCAAGTTTAGACGTTCTTCTTAATCGTATCGATATGCGCGGAAGGGACTTTGAAAAAAAGATAAGCCCAGATTATTTACAGCAACTTTCTTCAGATTATCGGATGTTTATCAATCACTTTGAAAAAAAACATCCCAATATTCCGGTTCTAAGACTAGACGGAGACAAAATAGATTTTGTTCAAAATGGACAAGACTTACAAACAATATTAGATCAAGTAGATGCAACATTGCATAGAAGGAGTTTATAAGTATGAATTTAAGAGAGAAGTATGGCATCCCATCTAATGCAGTTATTACAATTGCAGGAACTGTTGGTGTAGGAAAATCTACGATGACTAAAGCACTTGCGGATGCACTTCATTTTAAAACTTCATTTGAGAAAGTAGATGCGAATCCATATTTAGATCGGTTTTATGAAGATTTTTCAAAATGGAGTTTTCATTTACAAATTTACTTTTTAGCAGAGCGCTTTAAAGAACAAAAAAGAATGTTTGAGTATGGAGGAGGATTTATCCAAGACCGTTCCATTTACGAAGACACCGGCATATTTGCTCAAATGCATAAAGAAAAAGGAACGATGGATCCAGTAGATCACGAAACCTATACAAGCTTATTTGAAGCGATGGTCATGACACCTTATTTTCCACACCCTGATTTATTGATTTACTTAGAAGGGACTTTAGATAATATTATCGATCGTATTCATGATCGAGGACGTCCGATGGAGCAGCAAACACCTATTGCTTATTGGGAAGAAATGCACGGGCGTTATGAGAAATGGATTGACTCTTTTAATGGTTGTCCAGTGCTTCGTTTAAATATAAATGACTACGACATCGTACAAAATCCAGAAAATGTAGAAATGATCATAGAAAGAATTGGTCACTTTATAGAACAAACTGCGATATTGCGGAAATAATATAAAACCTCCCGCCAATTATAGGTGGGAGGTTTTAATATATGTGTAAAATATTTAATTTTCTGAATAATAATCCGAAAGAAAAATTCGTTACCAATGCAACGAATTCAATCTCAATTTTATGCGTGTGTGTATTTAAAATGGAGGAGGAAGAGGGATTCGAACCCCCGCGCGGTATGACCCGCCTGTCGGTTTTCAAGACCGATCCCTTCAGCCAGACTTGGGTATTCCTCCGAAGTACAAGAACTAATTTATCATGGTTGAAAAACAAAGTCAACATATTTCATTATTTTTTTAAGGAAAATTTGATTAGGCATTCAAGGTGTAATTTTTTAGGAGTTTGAACATAATAGTTTGTTTTCGTTGATTTTTCTTTCTAAAAAAAGTATACTAGTAAATGCCGTGCTAGGTGGGAAGGTAGCGGTGTCTTGTAACTCGCAATCCGCTCTAGCGAGACTGAACTCCTTCTCTGAGGTTGAATACATGTAGGGTCTGGTACTTGCACGTGATGTTGACGTTTGGGTCCTGCGCAATGAGTGCCCATGAACCATGTCAGGTCCGGAAGGAAGCAGCATTAAGTGGTGCTTTCTCATGTGCCGCGGGGCAGCCTAAGCCGAGTTAACGACAAGGGTGCCGCTTATGTGTTTCAAGCGAAGGAAGGTGCACGGCATTAAATTCAACTCATCAACTCATTTGTCTATTCGACGAATGAGTTTTTTTGTGTTCTAAGAAATAATGAAGCAGATGGTATGACACTATTTAGGGATACTGCGACGTAGTGACCACTGTGATTTTCGCTGCAGTCGTACGCTTTCCGCCGGGTGAGCGATGAGCCATCCCCGCCGCCCTCAGGCGTACGTTGGGATGTCTCATTAGCCCACTCATCCGGCAGGAGTCGACGCCTACAGCGAAAATCCATGGGAAAAACTATCTTATTGAGCTCCGATATTTACAATAAATGGTTGAACGCGACAATAGTGGTCTTCTGTATAGAAAGAAGACCAGCCAGGTGAATTCGGGGTGCTTTAAGACATATTATTCCTATAATATGTCGAAATCATCGTCGTCTCAATCCAAGTCAACTTGCTATTTTAAGAATTGGTTGCTTTCACGGGTAATTTGGTTGCACTCGTGCTGATTTAGTTGCTTTTGGATTAGAATTGATTGCTTTCATTGTCCGCCTGGTTGTCACAATCCATTTACTGGAAACATGCAATTGAAAAACTGGATAAAATTTAGTTTATTAGCGGGTCGACACTGATAGGTAAGCAATTTACGATGCATTATCGCTATGACGCATCTCAGTATTTATTGTCTCACTACAAGTTAACTTGTTATTTTAAGAAGTTGGTTGCTTTCACCGGTAAGTTGGTTGCTCYCGYGCTGATTTWGTTGCTCTCAGACTAGAACTGGTTGCTTTCAATGACCAATTAGTTGCTCTAAGCCATTTACTGGATGAAAACATTCCATAAACTGTATAAAATTTTGTTTTTAGCAAGTTGATATTGAGTAAGCAAGAAATTTCCATTGATTTTTGCTGTCCATTGATTTTTGCTGCAGGCGACGACTCCAGTGGGACCAAGTGAGTAAGATGAGACTTCACAACGTACGCGCAAGCGGCGGTGAAGGCTCATCACTCACCCCACGGAAAGCGTTCGCCCTGCAGCGAAAATCACAGCGGACACTTTACGTCGCAGTTTCCCTATACTGCACCCTTTATTTACATAAAGAGTATTTATGGTTTTCGTTTTAATCGAATTTTTCCCCACATTAATAGGCGAAGTAACAACTGCTTTATGGTATAATAGAGTCATTATCTACTTAAACATTAGAAGGAGGGGGATTTGTTGTCGTATCAAGCTTTTTACCGCGCTTATAGGCCTCAGTCATTTGCAGAAATGTCTGGGCAATCACATATTAAGCAAACTCTTCAAAATGCCCTCCTTTACAATAAAACAACACATGCGTATTTATTCTCCGGTCCGCGAGGGACAGGAAAAACAAGTGCGGCAAAAATATTTGCCAAAGCTTTAAACTGTGAAAATGGACCGGCGAAAGAACCATGTAATACTTGTGAAACGTGTAAAAGTATTACAGAAGGGTCTAATACAGATGTGATTGAGTTCGATGCGGCTTCTAACTCTCGTGTAGAGGAAATGCGGGAAATTATTGAAAAGGTTCGCTTTGCCCCTTCGAATGCCCGTTACAAAGTGTATATTATTGATGAAGTGCATATGCTGTCTACTAGTGCATTTAATGCTTTATTAAAAACATTAGAAGAACCACCAGCGCATGCTGTATTTATATTAGCAACGACTGAACCTCATAAAATTCCATTAACGATTATATCAAGATGTCAGCGATTTGATTTTAAACGAATTACTTCATCCGATATCGTTTCACGAATGAAAGAGGTATTAACCGACGCTAATATTGAATACGATGAAAATGTGTTAAAGATTATCGCACAAGCTGCAGCTGGCGGAATGCGGGATGCACTAAGCATGCTTGATCAAGTAGTATCGTTTAGTGGGGAGAAAATGACGCTAGAAGATGCATTATTAGTAACTGGGTCTATTGGGCAGGACGTATTCTTTCAACTAGCAGAAGCGTTAATTGAAAAGGATGTCGCAAAAGCACTAAGTTGTGTAGAACAGTTAATAGAGGATGGAAAGGACCCTGTTCGATTAACAGAGGACTTTATCACCTTTTATCGTGATTTACTTGTATTGCTTGTTGCACCAGAACAAACCGAGCTATTAGAAATAGCAACAGGAGACTCTACATTTGCGGAGTTGGCCGCTAAATTTGCGGAAGATACCTTATTTAAAAGTATCTCTATATTAACGAATACTCAACAGGAAATGCGTTTTTCTAATCATGCAAAAGTATATCTAGAGACTGCAATTATTCGTTTAGCGCAAGTACCAAGAGAGAACGTGGCAACTACCCAAAGTAATTCAGAACTAGAAATGAAAGTAAAAACACTTGAAAATCAGCTACATCAGCTGCAACAACAAATTAGCCAAGGAATAATACCACAAGCAAATGCTGGGGTACAAGAGCAACCAAAAAGACAAAGACAAAAGTCAAATAGCGGCGTAAAAGTATCAAGTGGTCGTATACAAGAAATATTAAAAACAGCAACTAAGACAGATATTCAGACAATCAAATCTAACTGGGCTACTATTTTGCAACAACTTCAAAAATCACATGCCGCATTATTAAATGATGCTGAACCAGTAGCAGCATCTTCTAGTGCATTTGTGTTAAAATTTAAATATGATATTCACTGTCAAATGGCCATGGAGAACAAAACCTTTTCTTCTTCATTTCCGCAGTTAATTGCAAACTTAACTGGTACAATGTATGAAGTTGTATATGTACCAGAAGAAAACTGGTTGAAAATTAGAGAAGACTTTATAAGACAAAATGGTCTAAAACAAGGGAATGTAGGAAGTACAGAAGATACTTCTTCTGGGCAGACAGAAGCAATGGAACTTCTACAAGGAATGGAAGAAATTTCAGAAGATCCTTTAATTGTAGAAGCAGAAAAATTATTTGGAAAAGAATTTGTAGAAGTACAGGATAACTAAGGAGGAAATTAATTATGCGTGGAATGGGAAATATGCAAGGTATGATGAAACAAATGCAAAAAATGCAAAAACAGATGGCTGAGGCTCAAGAACAACTGGGAACACAACGTTTCGAAGCTGTAGCAGGCGGTGGAATGGTAAAAGTCGTTGTTTCTGGACATAAAGAAGTACTAGAAGTAGAACTAGATCCAACTGTTGTAGACCCGGAAGATATCGAAATGCTTCAAGACTTAATCGTTATTGCAACGAATGAAGCGATGAAAAAAGCAGAAGAAACAGCGAACTCCACGATGGGGCAATTCACGAAAGGATTGAACCTGCCTGGTATGTTCTAGGAGGAAAAAAGATGCATTATCCTGAACCAATATCAAAACTAATAGATAGTTTTATGAAATTGCCGGGAATTGGGCCGAAAACAGCGGCCMGTCTGGCATTTTTTGTGTTAACAATGAAAGAAGACACTGTTTTAGACTTTGCTAAGGCATTAGTTGATGCTAAACGAAACTTAACGTATTGCTCGATTTGTGGGCATATTACGGATATTGATCCTTGTCATATCTGTCAAGACGGGCAGCGCGACTTGTCTATGATTTGTGTCGTGCAAGATACAAAGGATGTCATAGCAATGGAGAAAATGAGAGACTATAATGGTTTATATCATGTGCTGCATGGTGCTATATCTCCAATGGATGGAATTGGTCCAGAAGATATTAATGTACCTTCTCTTTTAAAGAGATTACAGGATACACAAGTGCAAGAATTGATTTTAGCAACTAACCCTACAATAGAAGGAGAAGCGACAGCGATGTACATTTCTCGTCTCGTGAAGCCTTCTGGTATTAAGACAACGAGAATTGCACATGGTTTACCTGTCGGCGGAGATTTAGAGTATGCGGATGAAGTAACTTTATCCAAAGCATTAGAAGGTCGTCGAGAGCTGTAAGGGGGATGCTGTAGTACGATGTTTTTTCAACGAGCAAAGTTAAAAAAAGAGTTTGATCAGCAATTTGTAAAATTAATGAGAGAAACAAAAGAAGATTGGCAACAAGCCCAATTGATAGAAGATTATTTGAATGACTATGATTTAGAGACAATGGCGAAAAGAAAAATCGCAGAGAGTATTCACTTCTATTTATATAAAGAGGCGAAGATCCGAAACGTAGTGTTAAAATAAGTATAATAGTAGTACTAGCTTCATACAGTAATAGATAGTTATTTTATGAGAGGATGATATTCATGAAGTTAATTATCATTGGGGGTTCGCTAGTATTACTATTGCTTCTTTTGTTTAGAAAGTCTTTTTCGGGTGTAATAGAAGCAATATCCATTTTTTTATTTCGCTTAGGTTTTTCTGTTCTATTATTATTTGGCGTGCATTTACTTTTAGGTTTAGCTGGTTATACAATACCTATAAACCTGTTCACGGGTGCTGTAGTAGCGATCTTAGGAGTACCTGGAGTAGCTTCTGTAGTAGCTATTTCTATATTACTTTAAAAAACTTTGTAAAAAGTGTTGACTTATTCGGATGAAGAGAGTAATATTGTAGAAGTCGCCAAGAGGTAAACAAAACGGCAGACAACATGAACATTGAAAACTGAACATGCAAAACGTTAAGAAATATAGCTTGAAAGATTAACTTCGGTTAACTTGATAGCAAAACAATTTTGACATCATTTAATGATGATGCCAGCAAAACAACATGAGCTTTTTAAGTTCTCTATTA
>NZ_JBFTLO010000054.1:0-9092 GCF_056396485.1 Psychrobacillus sp. 05T411
GGGTGAGTGATGAGCCTTCACCGCCGCTTGCGCGTACGTTGTGAAGTCTCATCTTACTCAGGCAGAGGAACAAAGGCTAAGAACGCCACATCGTGTGGCAACGCCTTCGTGACCAACATCGTGTTGGCCTCCACTGGAGTCGCCGCCTGCAGCGAAAATCAATGGAAATTGCTAAATTATTAGGATCCCATATTAACAATTAATGGTTGAACGAGACAATAACCACTGCGAACACGACAAACTAGTCGAGTAGATGCCGGCCAGGCGTGTTCGACGGGCTTTAAGACATATAATTCCTATAATAGGTCGGAATTATAGTTGTCTCACATCAAGTAAACTTACCATTTTGAGAATTGGTTGCTTTCACAAGTGATTTGGTTGCTCTCGTGCTGATTTAGTTGCTTTCGTAGTAGAACTGGTTGCTCCCAGTCATCGGTTGGTTGCCCTAAGCCATTTATTGGATGAATCCAATGGAAAAACTGGTTGAAATTTTGTTTTTTAATGGGATGGTATGGATAATTGGGTAATTTCTTTTGATTTTCGCTGCAGGCGGCGACTCCTGCCGGATGAGTGGGCAAATGAGCCATCCCAACGTACGCCAAAGCGGCGGGATGGCTCATCGCTCACCCGGCGGAAAGCGTCCGACAGCAGCGAAAATCATAGTGGCCACCTTATAAGACTCTTTACGTCGCAGTATCCCTATACTGCATTTGATTAAAAAATGACTTAACTTACTTACTTACTTACTTACTTACTTACTTACTTACTTACTTACTTACTTACTTACTTACTTACTTACTTACTTACTTACTTACTTACTTATGTTACATGTAAATCGTTATCCAAATGGAGAAAGTTTTATTATTGTCCACTTGGCTCAGTAAGACCATGTTTGACTGCGTATAATGCTGCCTGTGTCCGATCTTGGACTTGTAGCTTGGCGAATATATTCGATATATGCGTTTTCACCGTTTTTTCCGTTACAAATAAGGATGACGCGATTTCTCGATTACTTTTTCCTTTTGTCAATTCAGACAAAACATCCTGCTCTCTCGGTGTTAATGGATGCTCTTCATGTGGAGAAGGCGGTGCAACCTCTACTTCTTTTTGTAGCTGAGAAGTTGCTTGTGGATGTAATGTATTTTCTCCTCGCATTAATGCACGAATGGCTTCTGCCAAATCATCTGGCTCAATATCTTTTAACTGATATCCCGCTGCTCCTGCATTTAAAGCAGGAATAACATGGTCACGATCGGAAAAGCTTGTTAGCATTAATATTTGTATCTCAGGATATTTTGCTTTGATTCGTTTCGTCGCTTGGATGCCATCCATTTCCGGCATCACAAGATCCATTAACACAACGTTTGGCTTCAAAGCGGCAGTCAATTCCACGGCTTCTTTACCATTTGAGGCTTCTCCTACAATATCCATATCTTTTTGTGTTTTTAAAAAGAACATTAAACCTCTTCTTACAACATGATGGTCATCGGCAATTAATACTCGAATCATTTCTATCCCCCCTAATACGGTAAACGGACTAATATTTCTGTTCCTTTATCCCATTCCGTTACCCAATCTACTGTTCCACTTACCGAATATGCTCGATCTCGCATACTCTGCAACCCCAATGATCTGAGGCTGTTCAGTTCATTCATATGGAATCCACGACCTTCATCTTTTACTACTAATAAAACATCTGTCGGAGTAATCGTTAAATATAACTCTACTTGTAGGACTCCCGAATGCTTACGCACATTATTCATTGCTTCTTGAGCAATTCGGAACAATGTCTCTTCAATTCTTGCAGGTAAGTTAATAACTCCTTTTACGTTTACATTCAGTGCTAACCCTAGTATATCTCCATATCCTTTAAGACCTTCTATGATTCCGTTCTCTAAGCCTTTCGGGCGAAGTTGCCATATAAGTGCTCGCATTTCCGTTAATGCTTCTTGCGTTAAATATTGAATTTCTTTGAACGTATCTTTTATTTCCTCTTGCTCCGTCATTTCTACTCCACCCCGGGCAGTTAGTGTGACGGAAAATAGCAATTGATTGACTGAATCATGTAAATCCCGTGCAAGCCGATTTCTTTCTTGCACAAGCGCTACTTGCTGCTCTTGTTTTGTGAGTAAGATTCGCTTAATAGCAGATCCAATTTGAAATGCCACGGACTCTAATAATGCTAGTTCTCCATCGGAAAAACGAATCGTATTTGGTGTCGCTACATTTAAAAGACCAAATTGTTCTTGCCCAGATTGTAACGGGACTGTTGCGTGATGGGTAATATCATCATAGTCTTTACTGCTTGTCTTTCGAGAGTGGACGATTCTTTTACACTCAATAATGTTGGAAGCTTTATCTAATTCACCATTTTGAAATCTGGAAACACACCAACAACCACCCTTTTGCAACAATCTACAGTCATTTTTTTGTAATGCATCCGGCAAATTTTCATGGGCAATTAATTCTTGTTTTCCTTTTTCATTAATAAAAAATATCCACCCTGTTTCAAATAGCGTGCCTGCTAATAATTTGCGAAGTGCCCCTTGCAGCATTTGTTCCATTTCCGTTTCTTCATTTAAAAATTCTGCTATTTCTTTTAATAATTCAATATTTGAGCGTTCGTTTTCTTGCACGAAAAACTCCTCCAACTCTAGTACGGTTACTTTCATCATATCATTTATCGTAGCTTTTCTGTGCTTTAAGGACATCATACTTTTGACTGAAAAAAAGAGAAGCATGGCTGCTCCTCTCGTCTAGTCCTCTAAATATCTATTCATTTCTGCTGAGAATGCTTCTTTTAATGCTGCTAGTTTTTCCATACTTTCTGTTTCTGACCCGCTTGTCACACCGAAATAATATTTTATCTTCGGCTCTGTTCCACTCGGTCGAACACAAACCCACGAACCATCGGCAAGAAAGTACTTCAATACATTCGATTTTGGCAATAAAATCTGTTCTGCTTTTCGACCATCTGTAAATGTTCGAAGGGAATTTAAATAATCTTCTTGCGACGATACTGATATTTCTGCGACTTCGCTTATCGGATTGACACGAACTTGAGCTAGTAAATTTTGAATCGCATTCGCGCCGCTTACTCCTTTTTTCGTAACCGATACAAGCCCTTCTAAATAATAGCCATGTCGTTCGTATAGTGCCTGTAAAACTTCGACAAGTGTCATGCCTTTTTCTTTATAGAAAGCCGCAGCCTCTACTAGCGCTAACACACTTTGTATCGCATCTTTATCTCGTGCAAAGCTTTTGACTAAATAACCGTAGCTTTCTTCATAGCCAAACAAAAACTGGAATTCTTTCGTCTCTTCATATTGTTTAATCTTTTCACCAATGAATTTAAACCCCGTTAACACATCTTCCGTACTTGCCCCATGATATTCTGCGATCACTCGTCCTAAATCCGATGTCACGATTGTTTTAAACACACGACCGTTTGCAGGCATCGTTCCTTTTTCTTTCCGTTGTGTCAATAAATACTCGATTAAAATAGCACCGGTTTGATTGCCAGTTAATAGTTTGTATCCTTCTGCCGTTTTCACTGCTAGTCCAGCTCGGTCTCCATCTGGGTCTGCTGCAACTAAAATGTCTGCATCATGCTTTTCTCCGTAACGAATCGCGTATTCAAAAGCACTCTTTTCCTCTGGATTTGGTGATTCCAACGTAGGAAATTCACCATTTGGCTCCATTTGCTCTTCTACATAATGGATATGTTCGTAACCAACCTCACTTAAAATTCGTTTCACGGTTTTACCAGAAGCACCGTGAAGCGGAGTGAATACTACTTTTAAATCGGTAGTTGCAGCGAGTGTCGGATTTTCTTGCACGGTTTTTAATTCATTTATATAAGCGCTGTCCATTTCTTCGTCTAAATATGTAACTAAGCGATCCTCAAATGCATTTTGTGTTATTTGAAGTGCATTACCAGCCTCAGAAACGTAACGAATAACTGCATCCGCATCTTCTAAATTTAGTTGTGCCCCGTCTTCTCCGTATACTTTGTAGCCATTATATTCAGGTGGATTATGACTAGCCGTTATKACAATTCCCATAAAAGCATTTAGTTTACGTACAGAATAAGACAACTGCGGCGTCGTTCTAGGTTCCCTATACAAATAAGCTTGAATACCATTAGAAGCTAGAGTATTTGCTGCTTCGTTTGCAAATTCCGGAGAAAATCTACGACTATCATAGGCAATTACTACCCCACGCTTCATCGCTTCCTCACCTGCTGCTTTTATGTAGGAAGCTAGGCCAGTAGTTGCTTTACGAATCGTATATGTGTTCATACGATTCGTACCAGCTCCTATTTCTCCTCGCATTCCACCTGTACCAAATTCCAAATCACGGTAAAATGCATCTTCCATCCGTTTTTCATCTCCAGCTAAAAGCTGAAGATTTTCCTGCCAAACAGGTTCTAATTCCGAAAAGCTATTCCATTGCTCGAACAATTGTTTATAAGACATTCATGAAACTCCCATTCCTCATTTTTTATATTCTATGCTATAGACATCATGTCGACGGTCTTTTAAATGTTTAACTGTTCCGTCTTGTCGTTGGCGTCTTAAAATCTCTAAGTCGACATCACCTATTAAAACCATTTCGACATTCGGTTCCGTTTCACCGACAATCCCATCTCTCGCAAATTCAAAATCAGACGGTGCGAAAATAGCAGATTGGGCATACTGGATATCCATATTTTCTGTTTGTGGTAAGTTTCCTACGGTACCAGAGATTACTGTGTATATTTGATTTTCCACGGCACGAGCTTGTGCACAGTAACGAACGCGTAAATAGCCTTGACGATCTTCTGTACAAAACGGTGTAAAAATAATGTTGGCACCCATATCGGTTGCAATTCGGGCAAGCTCTGGAAATTCAATATCGTAACAAATTTGAATCGCAATTTTACCGCAGTCCGTATCAAATACTTGTACGGAATCTCCCGCACTAATGCCCCACCATTTACGTTCATTTGGTGTAATATGGACTTTATACTGCTTATCAATCGCACCGTCTCGGTGGAATAGGTAAGCAATATTATATATTTCCTCATTCTCTTCCTCTACAAAATGGGAACCAGCAATAATATTAATATTGTAGCGTACAGCTAAATCCGCAAATAATTCCATGTAGTGTGGTGTGTATTCCGTTAATTTACGAACTGCTTGGCTTGGAGAAGGTTCGTCTAGGAAAGACATAAGCTGAGTCGTAAAAATTTCCGGGAATACAACGAAATCGGATTGTGCATCAGATGCGACATCTACAAAATACTCACATTGATGGGCAAACTCTTCAAAAGAATTAATTTTACGCATCATATATTGCACCGCGCAAATACGAACTGGATAGCTTGTCTTAAAATGACGTTTCGATAATGGAATATAGTCCACATTATTCCATTCCATTAATGTTGCATATTTCACCGATGCTTTATCATCCGGTAAATAGTTAGGGTTAATACGCATTAATGTGAACCCATTCATCAACTGGAATGTTAATACCGGATCATATATTTTATGGCGTGAAACAGCTGTTACATATTCCCTCGGGGACATTTCGTTTGCGTGTTTATGATAATTCGGAATACGACCACCGATAATAATCGATTTTAAATTAAACTGTCTTGCAATATCTTTTCTTCCTTCATATAGACGTTGACCAACTTTCATTCTTCTATATTCAGGATGGACCATTACTTCKATTCCGTATAAATTATACCCCTCTGGATTATGATTGGTAATATAACCCGAATCCGTTACGTCAGACCAAGAATGACGATCATCGTACTCATCAAAGTTAATAATTAGACTTGAACAAGAACCAATTACTTTACCATCTAGTTCTGCTACTAATTGACCTTCCGGAAAGATCGTTAAGTGACTGCGTAAATGGGCTACTTCCCAAGGATCCATTCCCGGAAAACAAAGACGTTGTATTTCTAAAATAGATTCAATATCTGAAAAAGTCGTCTCTCTTATAACCATGCTTTTTTCAAATTGGGATAGATCAAATTCTTCTGACATAATATCCACTCCTCGACTAATCACTACTTCTATTATATAACTCTTTTCCCCGCAGTTAAAATATTTTACATGTTTTCAAAGAACCCGTATACTTTTAATGAAGTTGAATGAGTTCAAAGGAGAAGCCAATGACAAAAAAAGTCGAAAATCTCATGCTATTTATGTGGGTAGTAGCTTTTACTGCAACGCTTGGTTCGTTATATTTTTCAGAAATAAGACAGTACGAGCCTTGCGAATTATGCTGGTATCAGCGCATTATTATGTACCCGCTYGTATTAATAGTAGGAATTGCGTACGTCCAAAAAAATGCGAAAATCGCGGTTACTTCACTTGCTTTTTCCATAATAGGAGCTTGTATTTCCGCATACCATTATAGCATTCAAAAGTTAGACTTTATGCAAGATTCTGCTCCAGCATGTGGTAGAGTAGCTTGTACGGGAGAGTACATAAATTATTTTGGATTTATTACCATTCCACTTTTAGCACTTATTGCATTTATTTTGATTGCTATTAGTAGTGCAATGATTTTAAGAAGTTTAAAGGAGGAAAAATAATTATGAAAAAATTAGCTATATTCGGTGGAATTATTGTACTTGTTTTCGTATTAATCTTCGTATTGAACGGACAAAAAAACAAGCAAGCATTAACGGACAACCCTTATGATAAAGAGGACTTAAAACAATCTACAATAGATTTAATTAAGGACCCAAACTACCAAAACATCATCCTTCCAGAAAATTTAAAAAAGAAAATTGATAGCGGTGAAGCTGTTACTGCTTATTTCTTCAGCCCAGAATGTGTGCACTGTCAAGAAATGACCCCAAGACTAACGCCACTTGCAGAGGAAAATAAGGTTGATATTGTAAAATATAATGTACTGGAATATGAACAAGGTTGGCAAGATTATTTAATCGAAGCTACACCGACAACTATTTATTTTGAAGATGGAAAAGAAGTAGCGAGAATGACTGGTGCACAACCGAATGAAAATATTCAAGCATTTTTTGATCAAGTTGTATTGAAATAATTAGAAAGGTCGTGTCCTATAGACATGGCCTTTTTTAAAGGAGAATGATGGATGAAACATACATTAACATATACAGTGCCAGAAGATGGTCTGACGATTGAAGCAATTTTACAAAACAAATGGAAACTAGGAAAAAAACTGATTCATGATTTACGTATGCAAAAAGCAGTAAGTGATACGAGTGGGGAACTTTTACAGTGGAAATTACCAAACAATAAAGGGGATGTATTAGTTTTTACATGGGAAGGAGAATCATCCAATTATCTCCCTTCCGATCAAATCCCTTTATATGTAGCATACGAAGATGAGTACTTATTAATAGCATCCAAACCTCGTGGTGTGGCTACCCATCCAAATGAAGAAGGTCAAAATCATACATTCATGAATACGGTAAGCCATTACTTGTCTAGTAAGGGGCAAGGTTATGGAGAACATGTTCACCGAATTGATGAAGGCACAAAAGGATTAATCATAGTTGCGAAAAATCCGATTGTCAAAGGGATGCTCGATCGTATGTTGGAAAATAAAACAATCATCCGTACTTACGAAGCAATTGTAGAAGGACAAGTGAAAAATCAGCATGGCACGATTCGGGCAGCAATTGGAAACGACCGACATCACCCAACGAGAAAACGGGTTTCCCCTTCTGGCCAACAAGCGATCACTCATTATGAAGTAGTCGGCAAACATCCGGAATTTACAAAAGTACACGCTATTTTAGAAACAGGCCGCACTCATCAAATTCGGGTACATTTTGCCCATCTAGGCCATCCGATTGTTGGGGATGATTTGTATGGCGCGAAGAAAACAGCTACTAAAACGTATGAACTACATGCTTTTAAAGTCCAATTTATGCACCCGATAACAGGTGAGATGATTGTGGTGGAAGATAAGAGGTAGAGTTTCCTTTTTCTTCATAAAAAATCGAAAAGATCAGTATCAGAAAGATTACCCTCTGATACTGATCTTTTTAGTTTATAAATGTAATTCTTTCTTTGCACTTTCCACTGCCTTCATAAGCTCCTCATCTTTAACAATTGTCACATCCGGATCAACTTGTTCCTTTTGAGGTAATTCGAACTGAAACTTTTCCGCATATGGTGCAGGTCTGTTCATTAAAAATTCGGTAATCTGTTCCGCGATTTTTTCTCGTGCTTCTTCAGCAGTCCTTTTACCAGTTACTATTTCATGCATCATATTCATAGACAAAGTATTGGCGCCTTCATTATCACAATGTACGGAGACCTCTCCTCTTGTTCTATCAATAACAAGGCTACCTTCTAGTTTTGCTATTTCCCCAGCTTTATCCGCTGGTACATGATAATCAATAAATTGTTCTAGCATATCTACATGGGGTTCAGGGAAATCATGGGGAACCCCTTCCTTATAGACAATTGTTTTCTTCCATGGACCATTATAGTACCAAATAACTGTTGAATGTGTAGTGTCATTCGGTGGGCCATAAAACTCCATCATTTTCTTCGTTACTTTTTTAGAAAGCATTGGCCAGTTCTCTATTAATTGTTCGACTACATCTTTATCCACTGTAGTATTCGTACCTCTTTTTCCATTCATATCGGTCTCATGTAGTTGTTTATTAGATTCCATTGCAATTGTAGCTGTTTGCAATCGTTCTTGTGCGCTCAACTGATCGGCATATGGTTGATTGTCTTGTTTGTTTAATACCAATATATCCATTCCTTTCTTTGGTGTTAGTTAAATTGATTCTCTTTATTTATCTTCCCCTTCCCCAATTGTTTAAACAAAATATCAATAAGGTCCATACCTATGTTGGTCGTAGAATGAAAACGCAAGCATAGGTTTCTAACCGATATGACAAGTGGAAACGATGAATGGAGTGTCGCACATTCTAGGGAAACTGCGACGTAGTGCGTTGACTAGTGACCGCTATGATTTTCGCTGCAGGACGGACGCTTTCCGTGGGGTGAGTGATGAGCCTTCACCGCCGCTTGCGCGTACGTTGTGAAGTCTCATCTTACTCAGGTAGAGGAACAAAGGCTAAGAAC
>NZ_JBFTLO010000055.1:0-5277 GCF_056396485.1 Psychrobacillus sp. 05T411
ATCGTTATTGTCAATTTCACCAACTCCAGACATGGTTTAGCAGCGATTTCCGTAAGAGAAAATGAAATTGCGTCTGATGCGATGGGGATCAATACGACTTATTATAAGGTAATTGCATTTGCAATCGGCTCATTCTTTGCGGGAGTAGCAGGTGCTTTATTTTCCCATAACTTTTATATTATCCAACCAAGTCAATTCGGCTTTTTAAAGTCATTTGATATTCTAATTTTTGTTGTTTTAGGTGGTCTCGGTAGTCTATCAGGTGCTGTACTTTCAGCCATATTATTGACGGTAGTTTCCACTTATCTCCAAGGATATCCGGAAACTCGTATGATTATTTATAGTCTTGTATTAATTTTAGTAATGTTATATCGACCTAAAGGATTAATGGGTACGATGGAAATTACAGATTATTTCAAGCTATGGAGAACGCCGAAAGGGGGCGGCCAACATGGAAAATAAGCCTTTACTAGAGGTGAAAAATACCGGTATTCAGTTTGGCGGGTTAAAAGCTGTTCAAAACTTAAATATGGTATTAAATCAAGGGGAATTAGTTGGTCTAATTGGTCCCAATGGTGCAGGGAAAACGACCAGTTTTAACTTATTAACAGGGGTATATGTACCAACTGAGGGAGAAATTATTTTCAATGGTGAACGAGTAAATGGCTTACCACCTTTTAAAGTGACTAGAAAAGGAATAAGTCGTACCTTTCAAAACATTCGTCTGTTCAATGATTTATCAGTGTTAGAAAATGTAAAGGTTGCTTATCATTCACTTGCTAAGCATAGTATTCTAAGCTCTGTTTTCCGTTTACCATCTCATTTTAAAGGCGAACAAGAAATGGAAGAAAAATCAATTGAGTTTCTGAAAATTTTTAGTTTAGACAAGTACAAAGATGAGTTAGCTAAGAATTTACCTTATGGACAGCAACGAAGACTAGAGATAGCTCGTGCTTTGGCAGCTGGTCCGAAACTTCTTTTATTGGATGAACCTGCAGCAGGGATGAATCCGCAAGAAACGAAAGATTTAATGGATTTAATCGCCTTTATCCGAAATAAATTCGATTTGACTATTTTGCTAATAGAACACGATATGAATTTAGTCATGGGTGTTTGTGAAAGAATTTATGTGCTCGACCATGGTAAGCTTCTTGCGGAAGGATCACCAGAAAAGATCCGGAACCATCCTAAGGTTATTGAGGCTTATTTAGGGGAGGAAGTTCACGATGGCAATGCTTAAAGTGGAAAATATAGATGTGTTTTACGGGAACATTCAAGCCCTTAAAGGAGTTTCGATTGATGTAAATGAAGGAGAAATTGTAACCTTAATCGGGGCTAATGGTGCTGGTAAAAGCACTTTGTTGAAAACGCTATCAGGATTATTGAGACCGAAAAAAGGAAAAATAGAATTTCTAGATAAATCTATCTCCGGTAAACAAGCCCAGTCGATAGTGAAAGCAGGAATATCGCATGTTCCAGAAGGACGCCGGGTTTTCGCTAATCTGACGGTGGAAGAAAATCTAGAATTAGGCGCCTTTTTACGGAAAGATAAGGCTGGTATTCATAGAGATATGCAAAAAGTATATGAAATTTTCCCTAGACTTTTAGAGCGTAAAAAACAACATTCTGGCACATTGTCTGGTGGAGAACAACAAATGCTGGCAATGGGTCGTGCAATTATGGCAAAGCCGAAACTAGTTTTACTTGATGAACCATCGATGGGTCTAGCTCCTTTAATGGTTAAAACAATTTTTCAAGTAATTGAAGATATTAACCGAGAAGGTACAACTGTTTTATTAGTCGAACAAAACGCTAATATGGCGCTATCAGTAGCGAGTAGGGGTTATGTAATCGAAACTGGCAGAGTTGTTCTATCTGGACCTGCGAAAGAACTTCAAGCAAGTGAAGAAGTACGCCAAGCATATTTAGGTGGTCATTAAAAAAGAAGGGGCTTCCAAAAAAATGCCCATAATTTGAAACAGGTATAGAAAAAAAGACTTTTTTCTATACCTGTTTTTTTGTATATATTTTTTCTTCCGCTTTAACTTAATCTCACTTTCATTACTTTAGTGCCATATATTATTTCTCCTTTTTGTCGTTAAAATAGAAAAAACTTCCATTATACATGTAGAAATATGAAGTATAAAAATAATCATTTACCTGTAAATTTACAATAAATTAACAACTGTATTAGTCTTAATGATAAAAAAGCTTATTTAATTAGGCACTTATAATTAAAAGAATGGATATAGTTTTTTGGGAATATACGGAAATTCTTTTTATGATAAACCCTTTAATTTAAAGGGTTTATAAATACTTATAAAATATTATTCTGAAGTAATTTCTGAAATTTTGGAACTAAAGGAAAAATTATTGTAGACTGAATATATACTTTGTTTTACAATGAGATAGTTCATACCAATAAATTGATAGATTCTGAGCGGTTACTTATTAACAAATAAAACTTAAGTAGTACGACTTATAAATTCAGAATTATCGAACAAAATAGGAGGATTTAGAAAATGAAAAAATCGAAATTTGCAACATTATTTCTTGCTTCTTCTCTACTAGTTGGAATACTAGCAGGATGTGGAGCGGGGGAAGAAGGTAGTAGTTCTAATGAAGGGGACAAAATTAAAATCGGTGTCAACTTAGAGCTATCTGGTCCAGTAGCTTCATACGGATCATCTCAAAATGATGGATTTAATTTAGCAGTAGAAGAAATCAATGCCGCTGGTGGTATTGATGGGAAACAAATTGAATTAGTAACAGTAGACAATAAGTCGGACGCAGCTGAATCTACAAATGCTGCAATTAAATTAACAAGTCAAGATAAAGTAGCTGCAATTATTGGACCTGCAACAAGCGGTAACTCTGTAGCTCAAGTGCAGATTGCTAATGACAGCAAAACTCCAATGATTACACCTTCAGGAACTAGCCCAAATGTAACAGTTGCTGATAATGGTTCTGTCAATGAATTTGCATTCCGTACTTCATTCATTGACCCATTCCAAGGTACAGTAGCTGCTAACTTTGCTGCGAAAGAACTAAATGTAAAAACTGCAGCAGTTTATGCGGACAACGCGAGTGACTATGCAAAAGGTCTTGCTGCTTCATTTATTGAAGACTTTGAAGCTGCTGGCGGTACAATCGTGCAACAAGAATCTTACGTAGCAAAAGATACAGATTTCCGATCTACGTTAACTCGTATTAAAGGTGCAAATCCAGAATTCATCTTTATCCCTGGTTATTACGAAGAAGTTGGTTTGATCGTTAAACAAGCTCGTGAACTTGGAATTACAGTTCCTTTAATGGGTGCTGATGGATGGGATTCACCAACAATCGTTGATTTAGCTGGGGCAGAAGCGCTAAACAATACATTTATCATTAATCACTATTCTGCAGAAGATCCAGATGGTAAAGCAAAAGAATTCGCAGAGAAGTTTGATGCGAAATTCGGAAAAGCGCCGAACTCATTTAATGCCCTTGGCTATGACACGGTTTACTTATTGAAAGATGCAATTGAACGAGCTGGTTCTACAGATGGAACGAAAATTAAAGAAGCTTTAGAAGCTACAGATAATTTAGATTTAGTAACAGGTTTATACTCGGTAGATGAACAGCATCACCCAGTTAAATCAGCAACAATCTTAGAATTCGTTGATGGAAAACAAGTATTTAATACAAAAGTTAATCCTTAAGATTAACCAGTCAAATGGGAGGGATTGATATCCCTCCTTTTCTCTATTAAAAAAGAAAAACGAATGCATAAAGGAGTGAAACTTCATGGAATGGATACAACAATTGATTAACGGTATTTCACTCGGAAGTATATACGCATTAATCGCCMTCGGTTATACGATGGTGTACGGCATTATTAAATTAATCAACTTTGCCCACGGTGACGTGTTTATGGTTGGTTCGTTTATCGGATTTTATTCGATTACTGTTTTTGGTTTAGGTTTTTTCCCTGCATTATTAATCTCCATGGTAGCTTGTGCTTTATTCGGAGTGATTATTGAACGTATTGCATACAAACGTTTGCGTAATGCTACTCGAATCGCGGCACTTATCACAGCGATTGGTGTGTCTTTACTTATAGAATACGGCGTAATTTATATTCGTGGAGCTCAACCAGAAGCTTATCCAGATATTTTCTCCAACAAAACATTTAGTATTTTAGGAGCTCAAATTAGTATCCAGTCTGTGTTAATTCTTTCTGTTTCTGTCGTTCTGATGATATTGCTACAATTTATCGTACATAAAACGAAAACAGGAAAAGCGATGCGAGCTGTTTCGCATGATGTAGAGGCTGCGAAGCTAATGGGAATTAATGTAGATAATACGATTTCTGCAACGTTTGCTATTGGTTCAGCTTTAGCAGGGGCTGCGGGTGTAATTTTTGGAGTGTATTATACAAAGATTGATCCTTTAATGGGGGTCATTCCAGGTTTAAAAGCGTTTGTCGCTGCTGTTCTTGGAGGAATTGGTATTATTCCTGGGGCGATGGTTGGCGGGCTTGTACTCGGAGTTGTAGAAACGATTGTTAGTGCTTTAGGTTTCTCTTTGTGGAGAGATGCTGCGGCATTCATTATTCTGATCTTAATTCTGATTTTTAGACCTTCAGGAATCTTTGGTAAAAATACACGAGAGAAAGTGTAGGTGGTAGATAGAGATGAAAAAGTCTAAACAGTTTTGGCCATTTATCTTAGTAGCTGTATTAGTGTATGTAATCGTTCAAGTGCTTATTT
The DNA here is from genome assembly GCF_056396485.1 of Psychrobacillus sp. 05T411. NCBI lineage: Bacteria > Bacillati > Bacillota > Bacilli > Caryophanales > Bacillaceae > Psychrobacillus > Psychrobacillus sp. 05T411. Next base: position 4,752 of record NZ_JBFTLO010000055.1, read on the forward strand.
CAACTGGGATGATGAATCAATTTTATTCTAATACGCTCATACTTATTGCCATTAACATTATTTTAGCAGTCAGCCTACATTTGGTTATTGGGATTACAGGGCAATTTTCTATTGGTCATGCAGGATTTTTAGCTGTAGGAGCATATGTATCTGCAATCATCACAATGAAATTACAATTACCTTTTGCACTGGCGATCATTGTTGGTGGGGTTGTTGCAGCGTTAGCGGGACTAATTGTAGGTATTCCAAGTTTAAGACTAAAAGGGGATTACTTGGCAATTGCAACACTTGGATTTGCAGAAATTATTCGTATTGTGTTCTTGAATATTGATGCGGTTGGTGGAGCGGCTGGGATGCAAGTTTCCCACTTAACTACTTGGACATATGCCTTTGTTTGTCTTGTTATTACGATTATCGTTATTGTCAATTTCACCAACTCCAGACATGGTTTAGCAGCGATTTCCGTAAGAGAAAATGAAATTGCGTCTGATGCGATGGGGATCAATACGACTTATTATAAGGTAAT
>NZ_JBFTLO010000056.1:0-4973 GCF_056396485.1 Psychrobacillus sp. 05T411
CAATTTCCACTGATTTTCGCTACAGGCGTCGACTGATTTTCGCTACAGGCGTCGACTCCTGCCGGATGAGTGGGCTAATGAGACATCCCAACGTACGCCTAAGGGCGGCGGGGATGGCTCATCGCTCACCCGGCGGAAAGCGTACGACTGTAGCGAAAATCACAGCGGACACCTCATTCAACTATTTACGACGCAGTATCCCCACATCACGCACATTAGATTGAATGCCATACCTTACTTGAAAAAATTATCTGCATGTATAAATTTTCCTGAGTTACAAAAAAAGTGTAGAAAGAAGTGACCATGTCATTTCCTTCTACACTTTTTGAAAATCTACTTATGGATATTATTTTAGTACATAACATAGTGGGCTTCTGCGCAAAATATAGAATACTTCAAAAGCGCCTGTGTAACCTGTATCTTTTAACACCTATTGTATTATCACAATATGAACAAGCAATTTACTCGAGATTTATTAGTTAATCAACACTTCTGTCGTTTTTCTTTTCTTTCGGCTTAGGTTGTTCGATAAAGTTTTGCGTGTAGTAATTACTATAAACTCCTACCCCTGTGTGTGTGTACCATTCACCAAGTATAGTGGCACGATGATTTTTCGAATTTAACCAACCATTAACAGCTTCACCTGCATCAAAGTAAAAAGCGGCTGTGTTTCCGGCTGCCCTTGTAAATTCAATGGATGACTCTTTTAATTGGTCGCTAAACTTTGGAATTTCAAATGCCTCATTTATTACTATATTATTTTTCGCCATTTCTTCACTATGATTCCTTGCAATTTGTTGTAAAGCATAATTGGACTCCAATACTTGTAAACCATGTCTATAACGAATAACGTTTGTCATTTCTACAACTTGACGCTCATTTGCCCTATCTATCGAAGCTTGCAACGAAGAGGGAGGAGTTTCCACATCAATCATCATTCCGTTATATAAAATATCATATGGCTTAAGCTTTAACAACGTTTGAGCATCTGTATATCGAACTGCCTCTAATTCTTGATCATCCATATCTATATATAAAATGGCAAACAAATTATCAAATTGAACTAAAATGCGTGTATTAATATCTCCTTCTGTTAAAGAAAAAGTATAGGTATTCGAATCAATAGACATAGTGATTTCTGATTCCACCAATGTAAATCGGTATATATCCGTTAACGTTTGCCCTATTTTATATGGCGTGACATCTACATCGCTTCCTACAGCAAATGATTGCACGACCAAACCATCTGATACACCAAACAGTCTATAAGTTGAAAAAGAATCATTATACACCCACCAATCATAATCAAATCCAGATGGTTCGATTCTCATCGGCTTTCCATACATATCGATTAACGTTTGAGAAGGCTTCCCAATAAGAGTAGAAATCCCCTCCTTTGGTCTATCGAAAATAGTTGCAGGCTCTGAAACTTCTGTTACTTGTTGCGGTATTAATTGGCCAGAGTTGTTAGAACCCATTATTAGCTCATTTTCTTGAACAGGATTATCCAAATATATAAAAATTACCAGTATAATAGTAATAGCTATTAAAATGCGAAATAGATTTTTCATCTCAATTTTCCCCTTAAAAATTACTTCGTTTTCACTAGTATATCAAGCTTACATGGAAATACACAATGTTGTCATTGCAACATTTTCAAATTTGAATTAATATTAATAAGAACGTATTCTTTGGTAATTTGAACGTGAAGGAGGACAATTCAATGTATTTCGAAAACACAGGTATAGAAAACACTGTCATTGATCTTAATTTATTAGATGATCTTATGAGCAAAAACGGATTAATCCGTGCTGGTCAGTGGGATTATGAACGTGTAACTTATGACAAAAAGTATGAAATAAAAGAAGGTACATTTTATCTTCGAGTATTTGGTTTTACAAAAGATGGGGATGTCGGTGCACATGATGCAAACATTACACTATTAAAACCAGTAATCGGCAAACATTATTATCCACATGGTGTGGAATACGGGGAAAATGAAGTGTTCCCTAACCACTTAGTAAAATCAAGTGAACAAGTATTAGCAGCTCTAAAAAAAGACTTAGACGCTTTTGAGTTGAAAGCGAAATAGAAGTTACACTAAACACTAGGGAGTTATTCTCTAGTGTTTTTTATATGTTCAAATATAGATATGTTGTCTATACTAGGTGTAAAACTGCAGAAAGGAGTATCCCATATCTTGTTGAAACGTTTTAAAAAAGAATATGTAAAATATATTATAACAGGCATTTTCCTTTTATTAATTGCTATATTTATCATCCCAATTTCACTTCCTATCATTTTAGCCTTAGTTACAGCGATCGTCATTGAACCTCTTGTCAAGTTCACCCAAAGAACATTTAAATGGAATCGAAAAATTGCAGTTATGACCAATTTCTTTTTCTTTATCATTATAATTTCGGCCATTATTTATTATGTTATAACGAAGCTGATAAGTCAGCTCATTTATACTTCTAAAGTATTCCCATTTCATTTAAATAGCTTAACGGGAGTATGGATCAACATACAAAATAACTTGTTTAAATACACGGAAGGTCTGCCAAAAGAGGTAGTGGAATCCATTCAAGATAAATTCGATTCCACGTTGATGAGCATGAAAGATGCATTACTCGATTTGCTAAGCTACTCGAATATTACCGCACTACTCACGAATATTCCAAACTTTTTAATCAGTTTTATCGTATTTATCATTGCTTTATTCTTATTTATGTTGGATTTGGAAGGGTTACGTATTAAACTCTTTCGTTATTTCTCCGATGCTACCGCAGAGAAAGTCCGGGTAATGGCTACAAGTGTTAAAAAGGTAACAATTGGATTTATGAAAGCGCAAGTTTTAGCAAGTTTCATCATATTAGGAGCCTCTTTCATCGGGTTATTATTTATACTTAAGCCAAAATATGCAATAATTATGGCACTTGTCATATGGATCGTTGATTTAATTCCTATCTTAGGCTCCATCATTATTTTAGCTCCATGGGCCATATATGAATATATTACTGGCGATATTGTATTAGGTACAAAACTTACGATTTTAGCTATCATCCTTTTAATAATTAGGAGAGCAGTTGAGCCGAAACTAATGGGTTCTCAAATGGGAATATCACCTTTAGCAATTTTGATCGCCATGTTCATCGGAGCAAAACTATTTGGCTTTCTCGGTTTTCTAATAGGTCCACTCATCGTCATTCTTTTTATTACCGCAAAAGAAGCTGGAATGATCAAATTTAACTTTAAACTATAAGAAAAGCCAACACATTTTGAGTGTGTTGGCTTTTGTCGGTTTAACCACCGATTATTGCTTTAATGACAGAAGTTGTTTCTCCACCATGATAAAATACATACAGTAATAAATATACCGCTACCCCGGTAATGGCAACGAAGAACCAAATGACGCTTGTAATCGGACCAATTTTACGATGCTTTGCAATATTATTCTTTAAGCCTAAAACAATCGTAACAATTCCAAATACAGCACCAGTAGTCGCCAAAGTAATATGGAAGATTAAAAATATCGTATAGTAAATTTTTATATTATCCGGTCCGCCAAATGCGGTATTTCCAATAAAAATCGTTCGTGAAGCATAAATAATGAAAAAGATTAAAGCAGAAATGGCTGCAGCAATCATCGTTTTCTTATGCGCTTCAATTTTTCGTTGCTTTACTAATCCCCATCCAATGGCAACTAATATTGCACTTAACACGATGAAAAAGGTACTAATTGTAGGTAACACAGGTAAACTCATCGTCAAATCTCCTTGAATACATTAAAATTTGTTATTTATTATAGCTTGCTTGTAACTTTAAATCATCTAATGCTTTTTGTGTAATTTCATCAGCAGTTTCTTGCTCTTTTTTAAACCATTTAAAGAATATCGACGCTAAAACTACAGCATATATAATMTCTTGAATAATTTTCATCAAAATACCACCAAGTTGCTGATCTGCTTCAGGTGACATATTAGAAAATAATTCAGGCCCAGAAAGCGATAAGCCAGACAAAGTACTAGTAGGCACACATAATTCCATTGCTTTAAGCCAAGCCTCTCCGTCCGTATATGTTACATAATTCGCTGCACCTGAGAAAATGATCAATGCACAAGCAGGAGTTATTAAGACTGCACTGCCTATGATAAAACCAATTTTCTTTAACCCGTGCAAACCTTGCTCTCCCTTAATAACGTCAACAATAGACCACCACATAAATATGGCTGAAATAAACAAAATAAAGGTATATGTGCCATGCAACACTTCATTCATTTTAATATAGTCTAGAATTAATGGGATATGGTAAAGAGAAAATAAACCCGAAAATACAACTAACGATAATAAAGGTTTAGTTACAATAGGAAATATCTTTCTTATTACCGGCAATTCAACAACAACTTTCCATACCCACCATGGAATCCCTTTCATCAATAATGGCGGGATTAGCAGTAGTAATAAAGCCATTTGTACCATGTGATAAGAGAACATAATATGAGCCATCAAATCTACAGGTGATCCTTTAACAATATAAACAAGCACAATACTCGTTAAGAAATAGGCAGCTTCTTGTTTGGTTAAAGGCTCTGAAACTTTGAAGTCTTTTCGCCATTTGACTGTTACTAAAAAATATAAAATAGTTATGAACACTAATAATCCGATCAATACAGGGCTCCAATTAGCTTGAAAACCAAATATACTTAAAGGCATATGTAACCTCTCTCCTTTATTTTTACTACTAATTCCATTATAGAGCCCAAAGTCAATAACTTCAATGAACGAACTATGACAAATKAACAAAAACACAATGTAGGGAAACTACGACGTAAAGAGTCTTATATAAGGTGGCCACTATGATTTTCGCTGCTGTCGGACGCTTTCCGCCGGGTGAGCGATGAGCCATCCCCGCCGCTTTGGCGTACGTTGGGATGTCTCATTTGCCCACTCATCCGGCAGGAGTCGCCGCCAAC
>NZ_JBFTLO010000057.1:0-2954 GCF_056396485.1 Psychrobacillus sp. 05T411
ATGTGTAAGACTTTTTAACTTTTAGGTTAAGTTAATAAGGGCGCACGGTGAATGCCTTGGCACTAGGAGCCGAAGAAGGACGGCACTAACACCGATATGCTTCGGGGAGCTGTAAGTGAGCTTTGATCCGGAGATTTCCGAATGGGGAAACCCACTGTTCGTAATGGAGCAGTACATTTGCGTGAATACATAGCGCATCTGTGGCACACCCAGGGAACTGAAACATCTAAGTACCTGGAGGAAGAGAAAGAAAAATCGATTCCCTGAGTAGCGGCGAGCGAAACGGGAATAGCCCAAACCAAGAGGCTTGCCTCTTGGGGTTGTAGGACACTCTACATAGAGTTACAAAGGAATGAGTTAGACGAAGCGATCTGGAAAGGTCCGCAGGATAGGGTAAAAGCCCCGTAGTCCAAAATTCATTCTCTCTTGAGTGTATCCTGAGTACGGCGGAACACGTGAAATTCCGTCGGAATCCGGGAGGACCATCTCCCAAGGCTAAATACTMCCTAGTGACCGATAGTGAACCAGTACCGTGAGGGAAAGGTGAAAAGCACCCCGGAAGGGGAGTGAAATAGATCCTGAAACCGTGTGCCTACAAGTAGTCAGAGCCCGTTAATGGGTGATGGCGTGCCTTTTGTAGAATGAACCGGCGAGTTACGATTACATGCAAGGTTAAGYTGAGAARRCGGAGCCGCAGCGAAAGCGAGTCTGAATAGGGCGAATGAGTATGTGGTCGTAGACCCGAAACCAGGTGATCTACCCATGTCCAGGATGAAGGTAAGGTAACACTTACTGGAGGTCCGAACCCACGTACGTTGAAAAGTGCGGGGATGAGGTGTGGGTAGCGGAGAAATTCCAATCGAACCTGGAGATAGCTGGTTCTCTCCGAAATAGCTTTAGGGCTAGCCTCAAACGTTAGAATCTTGGAGGTAGAGCACTGTTTGGACTAGGGGCCCATCCCGGGTTACCGAATTCAGACAAACTCCGAATGCCAATGATTTATGTTTGGGAGTCAGACTGCGAGTGATAAGATCCGTAGTCAAGAGGGAAACAGCCCAGACCACCAGCTAAGGTCCCCAAGTATTTGTTAAGTGGAAAAGGATGTGGCGTTGCTTAGACAACCAGGATGTTGGCTTAGAAGCAGCCATCATTTAAAGAGTGCGTAATAGCTCACTGGTCGAGTGACGCTGCGCCGAAAATGTATCGGGGCTAAACAAATCACCGAAGCTGTGGATTGATACCTTTGGTATCAGTGGTAGGAGAGCGTTCTAAGGGCGTTGAAGTCAGACCGGAAGGACTGGTGGAGCGCTTAGAAGTGAGAATGCCGGTATGAGTAGCGAAAGACGGGTGAGAATCCCGTCCACCGTATGACTAAGGTTTCCTGAGGAAGGCTCGTCCGCTCAGGGTTAGTCGGGACCTAAGCCGAGGCCGATAGGCGTAGGCGATGGACAACAGGTTGATATTCCTGTACCACCAAACCACCGTTTGAGTAATGGGGGGACGCAGGAGGATAGGGTAAGCGTGCTGTTGGTTATGCACGTCCAAGCAGTAAGGCGTGAATGTAGGCAAATCCGCATTCTATAACGTTGAGCTGTGATGGCGAGCTCGTATGAGCGAAGTTCCTGATTTCACACTGCCAAGAAAAGCCTCTAACGAGGTGATAGGTGCCCGTACCGCAAACCGACACAGGTAGTCGAGGAGAGAATCCTAAGGTGAGCGAGAGAACTCTCGTTAAGGAACTCGGCAAAATGACCCCGTAACTTCGGGAGAAGGGGTGCTCTTTGAGGTGTATAGCCTCGAAGAGCCGCAGTGAATAGGCCCAGGCGACTGTTTAGCAAAAACACAGGTCTCTGCAAAACCGTAAGGTGAAGTATAGGGGCTGACGCCTGCCCGGTGCTGGAAGGTTAAGAGGAGTGCTTAGCGCAAGCGAAGGTGCGAATTGAAGCCCCAGTAAACGGCGGCCGTAACTATAACGGTCCTAAGGTAGCGAAATTCCTTGTCGGGTAAGTTCCGACCCGCACGAAAGGCGTAACGATCTGGGCACTGTCTCAACGAGAGACTCGGTGAAATTATAGTACCTGTGAAGATGCAGGTTACCCGCGACAGGACGGAAAGACCCCGTGGAGCTTTACTATAGCTTGATATTGAATTTTGGTGCAACTTGTACAGGATAGGCAGGAGCCTTAGAGCCCGGAGCGCCAGCTTCGGAGGAGGCGTCGGTGGGATACTGCCCTGGTTGTATTGAAATTCTAACCCATACCCGTAACCCGGGTAGGAGACAGTGTCAGGCGGGTAGTTTGACTGGGGCGGTCGCCTCCTAAAGTGTAACGGAGGCGCCCAAAGGTTCCCTCAGAATGGTTGGAAATCATTCGAAGAGTGTAAAGGCAGAAGGGAGCTTGACTGCGAGACCTACAAGTCGAGCAGGGTCGAAAGACGGGCTTAGTGATCCGGTGGTTCCGCATGGAAGGGCCATCGCTCAACGGATAAAAGCTACCCCGGGGATAACAGGCTTATCTCCCCCAAGAGTCCACATCGACGGGGAGGTTTGGCACCTCGATGTCGGCTCATCGCATCCTGGGGCTGTAGTCGGTCCCAAGGGTTGGGCTGTTCGCCCATTAAAGCGGTACGCGAGCTGGGTTCAGAACGTCGTGAGACAGTTCGGTCCCTATCCGTCGTGGGCGTAGGAAATTTGAGAGGAGCTGTCCTTAGTACGAGAGGACCGGGATGGACACACCGCTGGTGTACCAGTTGTTCTGCCAAGAGCATCGCTGGGTAGCTATGTGTGGACGGGATAAGTGCTGAAAGCATCTAAGCACGAAGCCCCCCTCAAGATGAGATTTCCCATTACGCAAGTAAGTAAGATCCCTCAAAGACGATGAGGTAGATAGGTTCGGGGTGGAAGCGTGGCGACACGTGCAGCTGACGAATACTAATCGATCGAGGACTTAACCAAA
>NZ_JBFTLO010000058.1:0-2217 GCF_056396485.1 Psychrobacillus sp. 05T411
CCTACGGGATTCGAACCCGTGTTACCGCCGTGAAAGGGCGGTGTCTTAACCGCTTGACCAAGGGGCCAAATATATGGCGGAGAAGGAGGGATTTGAACCCTCGCGCCGGTTGCCCGACCTACACCCTTAGCAGGGGCGCCTCTTCAGCCGCTTGAGTACTTCCCCATATATTGGCTCCGAAGGTAGGACTCGAACCTACGACCAATCGGTTAACAGCCGATTGCTCTACCACTGAGCTACTTCGGAATAATGGTGGGCCTAAATGGACTCGAACCATCGACCTCACGCTTATCAGGCGTGCGCTCTAACCAGCTGAGCTATAGGCCCATTATTGGAGCGGGTGAAGAGAATCGAACTCTCATCATCAGCTTGGAAGGCTGAGGTTTTACCACTAAACTACACCCGCATTACATGGTGGCTCAGGACGGAATCGAACCGCCGACACAAGGATTTTCAGTCCTTTGCTCTACCGACTGAGCTACTGAGCCACTTCACTTTACATCTCAAACTAATAAACTTCTATTAATTAAATGGCGGTCCCGACCGGGATCGAACCGGCGATCTCCTGCGTGACAGGCAGGCATGTTAACCGCTACACCACGGGACCATTTGGTTGCGGGGACAGGATTTGAACCTGTGACCTTCGGGTTATGAGCCCGACGAGCTACCGAACTAATATACTTACTCATTGTTGTTTAAAAATGGAGGAGGAAGAGGGATTCGAACCCCCGCGCGGTATGACCCGCCTGTCGGTTTTCAAGACCGATCCCTTCAGCCAGACTTGGGTATTCCTCCAAAAAATGTTGATGGTGGACCTTGCAGGACTCGAACCTGCGACCGGACGGTTATGAGCCGTCTGCTCTAACCAACTGAGCTAAAGGTCCTTAAAAATAGCGGCAGAGGGAGTCGAACCCACGACCTTTCGGGTATGAACCGAGTGCTCTAGCCAGCTGAGCTACACCGCCAGGATGTTACAAAGATTATAATATTGGTGGAGCCTAGCGGGATCGAACCGCTGACCTCCTGCGTGCAAGGCAGGCGCTCTCCCAGCTGAGCTAAGGCCCCAAAATTTTTAAAGTGGTCGGGAAGACAGGATTCGAACCTGCGACCCCTTGGTCCCAAACCAAGTGCTCTACCAAGCTGAGCTACTTCCCGTAATAAATGGCGCGCCCGGCAGGAGTCGAACCCACAACCTTCTGATCCGTAGTCAGACGCTCTATCCAATTGAGCTACGGGCGCTAATTTTTCATAAAAGTGGTGCCGAGGACCGGAATCGAACCGGTACGGTAGTCACCTACCGCAGGATTTTAAGTCCTGTGCGTCTGCCAGTTCCGCCACCCCGGCACTTTAGTGAATTTTTGGAGCGGAAGACGAGGTTCGAACTCGCGACCCCCACCTTGGCAAGGTGGTGTTCTACCACTGAACTACTTCCGCTCGGTTATGAAATTAAATGGTGCGGGTGAAGGGAGTCGAACCCCCACGCCTTGCGGCGCTAGATCCTAAGTCTAGTGCGTCTGCCAGTTCCGCCACACCCGCATGCATGTTGTTGTTAAAATGGTGAGCCATGCAGGATTCGAACCTGCGACCCTCTGATTAAAAGTCAGATGCTCTACCAACTGAGCTAATGGCTCGTACAATGGTGCCGGAGAAAGGACTTGAACCCTCAACCTACTGATTACAAGTCAGTTGCTCTACCAGTTGAGCTACTCCGGCGATGGAATAAATATGGTGGAGGATGACGGGCTCGAACCGCCGACCCTCTGCTTGTAAGGCAGATGCTCTCCCAGCTGAGCTAATCCTCCTGGGTATAAATTTAGATTTGAAATATGTATTTATTGCAAGCCCAGCGACGTCCTACTCTCACAGGGGGAAACCCCCAACTACCATCGGCGCTGAAGAGCTTAACTTCCGTGTTCGGTATGGGAACGGGTGTGACCTCTTCGCCTTTATCACTAGACCTACTTAATTATTTGAAAGACAAGTTTTATTATAACAACTTTGTAGAAAATTTCAAGTGTTTTTTTAAAAATTATTCCTTCAAAACTGGATAAACGACATTTTCAAACAAATAAATACATTTTGGTTAAGTCCTCGATCGATTAGTATTCGTCAGCTGCACGTGTCGCCACGCTTCCACCCCGAACCTATCTACCTCATCGTCTTTGAGGGATCTTACTTACTTGCGTAATGGGAAATCTCATCTTGAGGGGGGCTTCG
>NZ_JBFTLO010000060.1:0-1327 GCF_056396485.1 Psychrobacillus sp. 05T411
AGTAAGATCCCTCAAAGACGATGAGGTAGATAGGTTCGKGGTGGAAGCGTGGCGACACGTGCAGCTGACGAATACTAATCGATCGAGGACTTAACCAAATGTATTTATTTGTTTGAAAATGTCGTTTATCCAGTTTTGAAAGAATAAAATTTTATTAAAAAACAGTTGCAATTTTCTATGAAAGTGTTATAATAGAACTTGTCTTTCAAAAGATTATTCAAGTCTAGTGATGATGGCAAAGAGGTCACACCCGTTCCCATACCGAACACGGAAGTTAAGCTCTTTTGCGCCGATGGTAGTTGGGGGTTTCCCCCTGTGAGAGTAGGACGTCGCTGGGCTTGCAATAAATATACTTTAATACCCAGGAGGATTAGCTCAGCTGGGAGAGCATCTGCCTTACAAGCAGAGGGTCGGCGGTTCGAGCCCGTCATCCTCCACCATATTTATTCCAAATGCCGGAGTAGCTCAACTGGTAGAGCAACTGACTTGTAATCAGTAGGTTGAGGGTTCAAGTCCTTTCTCCGGCACCATTGTACGAGCCATTAGCTCAGTTGGTAGAGCATCTGACTTTTAATCAGAGGGTCGTAGGTTCGAATCCTACATGGCTCATCACTTTTATGTGAATTATGCATGCGGGTGTGGCGGAACTGGCAGACGCACTAGACTTAGGATCTAGCGCCGCAAGGCGTGGGGGTTCGACTCCCTTCACCCGCACCATTTAATTTAATAACCGAGCGGAAGTAGTTCAGTGGTAGAACACCACCTTGCCAAGGTGGGGGTCGCGAGTTCGAACCTCGTCTTCCGCTCCAAAGATTCATCAAAGTGCCGGGGTGGCGGAACTGGCAGACGCACAGGACTTAAAATCCTGCGGTAGGTGACTACCGTACCGGTTCGATTCCGGTCCTCGGCACCACTTTTATGAAAAATATAAGCGCCCGTAGCTCAATTGGATAGAGCGTCTGACTACGGATCAGAAGGTTGTGGGTTCGACTCCTGCCGGGCGCGCCATATATAACGGGAAGTAGCTCAGCTTGGTAGAGCACTTGGTTTGGGACCAAGGGGTCGCAGGTTCGAATCCTGTCTTCCCGACCATTTATTAATTTCGGGGCCTTAGCTCAGCTGGGAGAGCGCCTGCCTTGCACGCAGGAGGTCAGCGGTTCGATCCCGCTAGGCTCCACCATGAACATTGAAAACTGAACATGCAAAACGTTAAGAAATATAGCTTGAAAGATTAACTTCGGTTAACTTGATAGCAAAACAATTTTGACATCATTTAATGATGATGCCAGCAAAACAACATGAGCTTTTTAAGTTCTCTATTATGGAG
>NZ_JBFTLO010000061.1:0-1313 GCF_056396485.1 Psychrobacillus sp. 05T411
GGTTCTATAATATTTGTTGGGGTTTTCCTACAATTGTGCATAAAAAAATGCACGTAACTTCTGTTTCTTTTATACTTGAATTGTCGAGAAACAAGTATGAAAAGGAGCTACGTACAAATGCATTTTAACATGAATATCCCAGGATTAAAAGATGTAACGATTCAAAAGATAGAGGAAACAGCCGAGCGGATTGCACTTCATGTTTCGCTGCCAAAGAAAGCACATAGCTGTCCAAGTTGCCAGAAGTTAACGACCAAAGTTCATGATTATCGTATTCAAAAGATCAAACATTTAAAATGGTTTGAACGATTAACCGTTCTATTCTATAAACGTCGTCGTTATGTATGTAAATGTGGAAAAAGGTTCTCGGAGAAATCTCCATTCGTGGATAAATATCAGCGATTCTCAAAAGAATGGAATCAAGTAGTACGTATTCGCTCGATTAAGGCTAAAACCTTCAAAGAAGCTGGTGAAGTGCTTGGTTCTTCGAGTACAACTGTCATTCGTCGTTTTAAAGAGGCTGCGAAAACGGAGCTTATCAGTGGGGTTCGCCTACCAAAAGCTATTGCGATTGACGAATACAAAGGGGATACAGATGCAGGAATGTATCAGTTGATTATTGCCAATGCAGAAACACATGAACCTATTGACATATTACCTAATCGTCGGAAGGAAACGGTGRAAGACTATCTTTCCAAACATGGGACCGACGTGGAAATTGTTGTGATGGATATGAATCCGAGCTTTAAAGCGGCGGTGAGAAAGGCCTTAGGTAAGCCAATAATTGTGGCAGACCGTTTTCATTATTGTCGCTATATTTACTGGGCAATAGATGAAGTTCGTCGTCAAGTTCAGAAAGATTGGCATGAGTACGATCGCAAGAAGTGCAAACGTATGCGCCATGTATTGTACAAAAGGCAAGAAAAATTAACAGAAACTAACGCTTGGTATTTAGCTCGTTATACGGGGATGTCTGAAACATTAAAAAAGGCACATGAATTAAAAGAATCATACTGTGAATGGTTTSATTGGGCAAAACAGAGTAAAGATTTAGTGGAAATAAAAGATCGATTAGAAACTTTTTATCGTGAGGTAGAGGAAAGTAAAATACCAGCTTTTATAAAAGCCATTCGGACCTTTAAAAACTGGCAAACCGAGATATTAAATAGCTTTAGCTTCGGTTATTCCAATGGCTTTTTGGAGGGCATAAATAATAAAACGAAAGTGATGAAGCGTAACGCATATGGTTTTCGTCGCTTCGATCACTTTCGGGCAAAGATTTTATTAAATATAAAGTATAAAGAAATAGGGGT
>NZ_JBFTLO010000062.1:0-893 GCF_056396485.1 Psychrobacillus sp. 05T411
GAGTGATGAGCCTTCACCGCCGCTTGCGCGTACGTTGTGAAGTCTCATCTTACTCACTTGATCCCACTGGAGTCGCCGCCCTGCAGCGAAAATCAATGAAAATGGCTAAATTATTGAGATCCCATATTACAATAAATGGTTGAACGAGACAATATCCACTACGAACGCGACAATTTCGACTTTGAACACGACAAACTAATCGAGTAGATGCCGGCCAGACGTGTTCGGCGGGCTTTAAGACATATAATTCCTATAATAGGTCAGAATTATAGTTGTCTCACATCCAGTAAAGAGCCATTTTAAGAATTGGTTGCTATCGTGCTGATTTAGTTGCTTTCGTAGTAGAACCGGTTGCTCCTGGTGATCGGTTGGTTGCCCTAAGCCATTTACTGGATGCATGCAATGGAAAAACTGGTTAAAATTTTGTTTTTTCAACTGGTCTGCACTGATAAGTATGTAGTTTCCATTAATTTTCGCTTTACCCGGTGGAAGTCTTCCGCCCGGCAGTGAAAATCTTAATGGTAAATAAGATGCGCTATCCCAATAATACGTCTCACTCCTAGTATATTTGCTATCTTGAGAATTGGTTGCTTTCACGAGTAATTTGATTGCTCTCGTGCTGATTTAGTTGCTTTCGTAGTAGAACTGGTTGCTCCCAGTGATCGGTTGGTTTCCCTAAACCATTTATTGGATGAATGCAATGAAAAAACTGGTTGAAATTTTGTTTTTTAACTGGATGGTATGGATAATTGGGCAATTTCTTTTGATTTTCGCTACAGGCGTCGACTCCTACCGGATAAGTGAGCAAAATGAGCCATCCCAACGTACGCCTAAGGGCGGCGGGGATGGCTCATCGCTTACCCGGTGGAAAGCGTACGACTGCAGCGAAAATC
>NZ_JBFTLO010000063.1:0-867 GCF_056396485.1 Psychrobacillus sp. 05T411
TTTTGAGTGAACAAGCACTCATCGTCTAGTGATGATGGCAAAGAGGTCACACCCGTTCCCATACCGAACACGGAAGTTAAGCTCTTTTGCGCCGATGGTAGTTGGGGGTTTCCCCCTGTGAGAGTAGGACGTCGCTGGGCACCAAAAAAGAGGTCGTTATCGAGTAATCGGTAACGATTTTTTTGTTGTTTAGAAAGTTATAACAATATCAAAATGTAAATAACTTTTCAGGTAATATAAAGCATGCCATTTTTTATATTGAACGTGATATAGGATAAATGTGCTAAAGGAAAAAGATTGATCGTAAAGACAGATAACTATTCAGTTAAACGTGAAGAGGAGATAGGTTAGTCTATCCAATCCATCGTAGATGATGATGGATTTGGAAGCAGATGAGAAACAAGAGTCATGTATTTTTGCGTTTCTTTCCGAAGGAAAAGGGGATTTCAACTACTGTTTACAGTGCCCAATCTTTCTAATGACTCTATATATTGTATTCTTACTAAAGAAAAATAAAAAGTGCTTGTCAATTCAGAAGAAGCATGTTATATTTATATACCTGTCATATCAATTGGCAATTTCCTTTAAAAAGAAAATAAAAAAGGTTGTTGACACTGATTTTTAAAAGTGTTATGATAGTAAATGTCGCCGCAACAAGACGACAACATGAACATTGAAAACTGAACATGCAAAACGTTAAGAAATATAGCTTGAAAGATTARCTTCGGTTAACTTGATAGCAAAACAATTTTGACATCATTTAATGATGATGCCAGCAAAACAACATGAGCTTTTTAAGTTCTCTATTATGGAGAGTTTGATCCTGGCTCAGGACGAACGCTGGCGGCGTGCCTAATACATGCAAGT
>NZ_JBFTLO010000064.1:0-600 GCF_056396485.1 Psychrobacillus sp. 05T411
GTCGACGGCTGTAGCGAAAATCAAAAGAAATTACCCAATTATCCATATCATCCCGTTAAAAAACAAAATTTCAACCGGTTTTTCCATTGGATTCATCCAATAAATGGCTTAGGGCAACCAACCGATGACTGAGAGCAACCAGTTCTACTACGAAAGCAACTAAATCAGCACGAGAGCAATCAAATTACTCGTGAAAGCAACCAATTCTCAAAATGGTTCTTTACTTGATGTAAGACAACTATAATTCCGACCTATTATAGGAATTATATGTCTTAAAGCCCGCCGAACTCGCCAGGCTACATCTGCTAGACTGGTTTGTCGTGTTCAGCTATCTTATTGTCGCGTTCGAAGTGTGCATTGTCACGTTCGCTGTGGATATTGTCTCGTCCACCCATTTATTGTTAATATGGGATCTCAATAATTTAGCAATTTCCATTGATTTTCGCTGCTGGGCGGCGACTCCAGTGGAGGCCAACACGATGTTGGTCACGAAGGCGTTGCCACACGATGTGGCGTTCTTAGCCTTTGTTCCTCTGCCTGAGTAAGATGAGACTTCACAACGTACGCGCAAGCGGCGGTGAAGGCTCATCACTCACCCCA
>NZ_JBFTLO010000065.1:0-581 GCF_056396485.1 Psychrobacillus sp. 05T411
CGGAAATCTCCGGATCAAAGCTCACTCACTTACAGCTCCCCGAAGCATATCGGTGTTAGTGCCGTCCTTCTTCGGCTCCTAGTGCCAAGGCATTCACCGTGCGCCCTTATTAACTTAACCTAAAAGTTAAAAAGTCTTACACATCATGATCACTAAGTGATCATAAATTGAATTTTTTGTATTAATTGTTTCAATGTCGTTTTATCCAGTTTTCAAAGAACAAGTTTCCCATAAAAATATTATGGTGGAGCCTAGCGGGATCGAACCGCTGACCTCCTGCGTGCAAGGCAGGCGCTCTCCCAGCTGAGCTAAGGCCCCGAAATWWWAAAAGGTATGGTGGGCCTAAATGGACTCGAACCATCGACCTCACGCTTATCAGGCGTGCGCTCTAACCAGCTGAGCTATAGGCCCTCTTWGAATTTCATATAGTATTTACATGAACATTCAAAACTGAACTGCAAAACGTTAAGATACAGATAAAGATCTGTATTCCGTAATTATCCTTAGAAAGGAGGTGATCCAGCCGCACCTTCCGATACGGCTACCTTGTTACGACTTCACCCCAATCATCTGTCCCACCT
>NZ_JBFTLO010000066.1:0-560 GCF_056396485.1 Psychrobacillus sp. 05T411
AGAGGCGCCCCTGCTAAGGGTGTAGGTCGGGCGGCAACCGGCGCGAGGGTTCAAATCCCTCCTTCTCCGCCATATATTTGGCCCCTTGGTCAAGCGGTTAAGACACCGCCCTTTCACGGCGGTAACACGGGTTCGAATCCCGTAGGGGTCATTTTAAAAGCATGTATCCTACTAGGAAACATGCTTTTCCTGCTTTAAGAATTATAATGGACTTCTGTTAGTAGCAATCTCAGTTCAGTTAAACGTAATGAAAGTTCCATTTTCTTCATCTGAAAACATGAGGCCAATGGTTCGGGTCCATTTAGGGCCACTATTATTCCGAAGTAGCTCAGTGGTAGAGCAATCGGCTGTTAACCGATCGGTCGTAGGTTCGAGTCCTACCTTCGGAGCCAATATATGGGGAAGTACTCAAGTGGCTGAAGAGGCGCCCCTGCTAAGGGTGTAGGTCGGGCAACCGGCGCGAGGGTTCAAATCCCTCCTTCTCCGCCATATATTTGGCCCCTTGGTCAAGCGGTTAAGACACCGCCCTTTCACGGCGGTAACACGGGTTCGAATCCCGT
>NZ_JBFTLO010000067.1:0-500 GCF_056396485.1 Psychrobacillus sp. 05T411
TTAGTGTCGACACATATCAAAGGTTAAATTAATCCATTCTACTATGTAATGTTATAAAATCTAATTAGAAAATGCGGTCTCCAAATAAAGAGAACATCTTTTAGAATAAAATTATTTTTTATCAACCACTTATTAGAAGAGTTCCTCCTATTCCTTGTTATCTCACTCCAAGTAAAGAGCTATTTTAAGAATTGAGTGCTTTCACCGGCAATTTGGTTGCTCTCGCACTGATTTGATTGCTTTCCGAGTAGAATTGGTTGCTTTCCATGAACAGTTGATCGCCCTAATCCATTTTCTAGAATCACATATTTGAAAATCTGTATAAATTTTGGTTTTTAGCGAGTCGACACAAATAAGTAAGCATTTTCTGTTGATTTTCGCTGTTGGCGGCGACTCCTGCCGGATGAGTGGGCAAATGAGACATCCCAACGTACGCCAAAGCGGCGGGGATGGCTCATCGCTCACCCGGCGGAAAGCGTCCGACAGCAGCGAAAATCATA
>NZ_JBFTLO010000068.1:0-462 GCF_056396485.1 Psychrobacillus sp. 05T411
ATCCTGGGATATTCATGTTAAAATGCATTTGTACGTAGCTCCTTTTCATACTTGTTTCTCGACAATTCAAGTATAAAAGAAACAGAAGTTACGTGCATTTTTTTATGCACAATTGTAGGAAAACCCCAACAAATATTATAGAACCATATTATTTAAATCAAAAAAGAGACACCCATAAGGAGTGTCCCTAATTTAATTAATCCCGAAGAATTAAAGTTTTACGATATTTACTGCTTGTGGTCCACGTTGACCATCTTCGATATCAAATTCCACTTTTTGACCTTCGTCAAGTGATTTGAAACCGTCGCCTTGAATTGCTGAGAAGTGAGCGAATACGTCGTTTCCGCCTTCAACTTCGATAAATCCAAAACCTTTTTCTGCGTTAAACCATTTTACTGTACCTTGTGTCATGTAGATGACCTCCAATAATTGTAGTGAATAAAAAATTCACATATTACAAAA
>NZ_JBFTLO010000069.1:0-445 GCF_056396485.1 Psychrobacillus sp. 05T411
TTTTTAAACCATATGTGAACCGATTTGTCATTTGACGAAGTATCTCACCAGATTCTTCTTGGTGAGCAGCAAACGTTACAGCCACCAGATTCTTCTTGGTGAGCAGCAAACGTTACAGCACAATGTACAAATGCGAGATATGAATTTTCTTCAACTACTAGGTTATTAAATTCAACTTTAAGTAAAATAYCTTCCTCACTCAATCCATTAAACCACTCTACTACACTTTCCTTCCATGAAGAAATTCCCTTGCTCTCCCAGTTCCCCCAGCAATCATAAATATGCATTTCGGGAGCATACATGGATAAGAATCTTTCAACATCTTTTTCGTAAACTGCTGTTTTGTAATTTTCAAGTACGTCTTGAACTTTGAAAAAACCCTTCGTCATTAATTTCATCTCCTTTACTAATTTAGAATTCTAAGAATGTTACTATAGATTAATTC
>NZ_JBFTLO010000070.1:0-430 GCF_056396485.1 Psychrobacillus sp. 05T411
CGTATTAGTGCCGACTAGCTAAAAACCAAAACTTTATATAGATTTTCAAATATGTGGTTCCAGAAAATGGATTAGGGCGATCAACTGTTCATGGAAAGCAACCAATTCTACTAGGAAAGCAATCAAATCAGTGCAAGTGCAACCAAATTGCCGGTGAAAGCACTCAATTCTTAAAACAGCTCTTTACTTGGAGTGAGATAACAAGGAATAGGAGGAATTCTTCCAATAAGTGGTTGATAAAAAATAATTTTATTCTAAAAGATGTGCTCTTTATTTGGAGACCGCATTTTCTAATTAGATTTTATAACATTACATAGTAGAATGGATTAATTTAACCTTTGATATGTGTCGACACTAAATTAGATAGTAATTCCCATGGATTTTCGCTGCAGGCGGCGACTCTAGTGGAGGGCAACAGGATGTTGGTCAC
>NZ_JBFTLO010000071.1:0-379 GCF_056396485.1 Psychrobacillus sp. 05T411
CCCATTCGGAAATCTCCGGATCAAAGCTCACTTACAGCTCCCCGAAGCATATCGGTGTTAGTGCCGTCCTTCTTCGGCTCCTAGTGCCAAGGCATTCACCGTGCGCCCTTATTAACTTAACCTAAAAGTTAAAAAGTCTTACACATYATAATCACTAAGTGATCATAAATTGAATTTCTTGTATTAATTGTTTCAATGTCGTTTTATCCAGTTTTCAAAGAACAAGTTTTGAATCTTCATATAAAAATGAACATTCAAAACTGAACTGCAAAACGTTAAKATACAGATAAAGATCTGTATTCCGTAATTATCCTTAGAAAGGAGGTGATCCAGCCGCACCTTCCGATACGGCTACCTTGTTACGACTTCACCCCAATCA
>NZ_JBFTLO010000072.1:0-373 GCF_056396485.1 Psychrobacillus sp. 05T411
CGGAAATCTCCGGATCAAAGCTCACTTACAGCTCCCCGAAGCATATCGGTGTTAGTGCCGTCCTTCTTCGGCTCCTAGTGCCAAGGCATTCACCGTGCGCCCTTATTAACTTAACCTAAAAGTTAAAAAGTCTTACACATCATGATCACWAAGTGATCATAAATTGAATTTCTTGTATTAATTGTTTCAATGTCGTTTTATCCAGTTTTCAAAGAACAAGTTTGGAATCTTCATATAAAAATGAACATTCAAAACTGAACTGCAAAACGTTAAGATACAGATAAARATCTGTATTCCGTAATTATCCTTAGAAAGGAGGTGATCCAGCCGCACCTTCCGATACGGCTACCTTGTTACGACTTCACCCCAATCA
>NZ_JBFTLO010000073.1:0-358 GCF_056396485.1 Psychrobacillus sp. 05T411
CGTATTAGTGCCGACTAGCTAAAAACCAAAACTTTATATAGATTTTCAAATATGTGGTTCCAGAAAATGGATTAGGGCGATCAACTGTTCATGGAAAGCAACCAATTCTACTAGGAAAGCAATCAAATCAGTGCGAGAGCAACCAAATTGCCGGTGAAAGCACTCAATTCTTAAAACAGCTCTTTACTTGGAGTGAGATAACAAGGAATAGGAGGAATTCTTCCAATAAGTGGTTGATAAAAAATAATTTTATTCTAAAAGATGTTCTCTTTATTTGGAGACCGCATTTTCTAATTAGATTTTATAACATTACATAGTAGAATGGATTAATTTAACCTTTGATATGTGTCGACACTAA
>NZ_JBFTLO010000074.1:0-351 GCF_056396485.1 Psychrobacillus sp. 05T411
CCCCGAAGCATATCGGTGTTAGTGCCGTCCTTCTTCGGCTCCTAGTGCCAAGGCATTCACCGTGCGCCCTTATTAACTTAACCTAAAAGTTAAAAAGTCTTACACATCATGATCACTAAGTGATCATAAATTGAATTTCTTGTATTAATTGTTTCAATGTCGTTTTATCCAGTTTTCAAAGAACAAGTTTGGAATCTTCATTTAAAAATGAACATTCAAAACTGAACTGCAAAACGTTAAGATACAGATAAAGATCTGTATTCCGTAATTATCCTTAGAAAGGAGGTGATCCAGCCGCACCTTCCGATACGGCTACCTTGTTACGACTTCACCCCAATCATCTGTCCCACC